>CAIXIP010000054.1 GCA_903919535.1 uncultured Bacteroidota bacterium
GATGTGTTTGGATGGGTTCAGTTGGATGATTGGCGAATAGATCAATTGCGGTTGAGAATTATAAATTAATCCTAATCCAATTCCAAAATGATGTTCCTTAAGTTCTGTTGCTGAATTTAATTTATGAGCACTTGTATCTGTCTGTCCGATTGATTGCCCTACTGATAAAATAATGAGAAAGATAAATATGTAAACTATTTTCATCTTTTTAATAATTGCCATATGCCTAAAATTGTATATATCCACTTTCAGATGCATTTTACCGCCACCCAAATCTACACATTTTACTCCAACAGCTAAATTCTTAGTTTAAGTCCGCATTCTTAAATATATTTTGCAATTCAACTTAGGAGTACTATATTTGTAAAAACTTGAGAACCAGATTTTAATAATTGATTATGAACGATTTAACTTTAACTATAACCGACCTAAAAGCAAAAGTTGAAAAATTGGTGAACTTGCATCAACAACTTAAAAAAGATAATGAACAATTAAGTTCTGAAAATGGAGATTTGCTTAAAACCATTGAGGGACAAAAAGTTACAATAGAAACCTTAGAGACAAAAAACAAAGAATTAGTAAATACGAGCAACGAAGAACAAAATAAGATAATTACCGATACCAAATCAAAGATTAATGAACTAGTGCAGGAAATTGACAATTGCATTGTTCTTTTGAAGTAATAATCACAGTTTAGAGTTATAAAGCACAAAATTTTAAAGCCTCCCACTTTTCAATTTTTACTTTTTAATCATCTAACTAAATAAATAAAATGGCTGAAGTATCATTAAAAATATTAATTGCCGGAAGAACCTACCCATTAACTGTAAAAAAGGAAGATGAGGGTTTTGTATTGCTTGCGGCAAATATGCTTAATGAAAAAGTGAAAGAATTTGAACAAAACTATTCGGTACGTGATAAGCAGGATTTATTAGCGATGAGCGCACTGAATTTGTTGACTTCTCAACAAAATACTCCTAAAAAAGAGCCTGAGCTGGAAAAAGAAATTAACCAACTCGATTTATTTGTTTCCGATTACCTTCAAAAAGAGAGCAATCTAGCTTAGTTTACATTTGTTAACAACCATTTGTAAACAAAAACTTCCTCCACTAAAATTATAGTGTCCCTCAAAGAATTACTTTGGCCTTAAATTCGGGTTGTGTGGGAATTTTTAATAACAACATTTTAACTAAAAATTATGAACGAACTAATAATTATTACAGGAGCCTCCTTGCTAGGAATAGGGTTGGGAGTGCTTGTTACATTTTTATATATCAAAAAAGCGAATGAACAAAAAGCCAATAGCATTGTGAAAGATGCTGAAGCTGAGGCTGAAGTGATAAAAAAAGACAAGATATTACAAGCAAAGGAGAAATTTTTACAGCTAAAAGCTGAGCATGAAAAGGTGATCACTGAAAAAAATCAAGTGGTTTTAATGTCTGAAAATCGTATCAAACAAAAAGAACAATCACTGTCTCAAAAGCAAGAACAAGTTCAACGCAAAGATGCTGAGTTAGACACATTACGTCAAAATTTGACTCATCAGTTAGAATTGGTCAATAATAAACAATTGGAAGTAGATAAATTTCACCGCAGACAAGTTGAACAACTTGAAACCTTAAGCGGATTGAAAGCCGAAGAGGCAAAAGCACAATTGATTGAATCTTTAAAGGCAGAAGCAAAAACTGATGCTATGTCGCATATTAAAGATATAGTTGAAGAAGCAAAAATATCAGCAAATAAGGAAGCAAAAAAGGTGGTTATTCAAACCATTCAGCGTGTTGCCACGGAGCATGCAATTGAAAATTCAGTTTCGGTTTTCAACATCGAAAATGATGAAATAAAAGGTCGTATCATTGGTCGTGAAGGAAGAAATATTCGTGCTTTAGAAGCCGCTACAGGAATCGAAATTATTGTAGATGATACTCCAGAAGCAATCATTTTATCAGGTTTTGATCCTGTACGTAGAGAAATTGCTCGTTTATCGTTACATCAATTGGTAACGGATGGTCGTATCCATCCTGCCCGTATCGAAGAAGTGGTTGAAAAAGTGAAGAAACAAATTGAAGAAGAAATTATTGAGATCGGTAAACGTACAGCTATTGATTTAGGAATTCATGGTTTACATCCTGAATTGATCCGTATGGTTGGTCGTATGAAATATCGTTCGTCTTACGGACAAAATTTATTACAACATTCACGCGAAGTAGCAAACCTTTGTGCTACCATGGCTGCTGAATTAGGATTAAATGTTAAAGTTGCCAAACGTGCCGGATTATTGCATGATATTGGTAAAGTGCCTGATGATTCACCCGAAGTTCCACATGCTATTTTGGGTATGCAATTGGCGGAAAAATATAAGGAAAAACCTGAAGTATGTAATGCTATCGGTGCCCATCATGATGAAATTGAAATGACATCATTAATTTCTCCAATTGTTCAGGTATGTGATGCAATCAGTGGTGCTCGCCCAGGTGCAAGACGTGAGGTTGTTGAACAATATATCAAACGTTTAAAGGATTTGGAAGCATTAGCATTATCTTATCCTGGAGTTGATAAAACATATGCTATTCAAGCAGGTCGCGAATTACGCGTTTTAGTTTCAAGTGATAAAGTAACTGACAAGGATGCAGAAACACTTTCTTTTGATATTTCACAACGTATTCAAACAGAAATGACGTATCCAGGACAAGTAAAAGTAACTGTGATCCGTGAAACAAGAGCTGTAAATTTCGCGAAATAAAGCTAGAGAAATTAGTACAAAGGCTTTTAAGGCTGAGATATTAAATTTTTGTTTGTTAAATTTCATTCAAAAGTTGAATTGGATTTAACAAACAATTTTTTTTGCCTGAAACATTTTTTTGCCAAATTATTAAAAGAAAAATTGTTTAATGCAGAAATGATATAGTGAAGAGGAGTTTAATGAAAACATATTTTACCATTCTCGAAATAGAGGTTTTAAATCTTTTTTTTAATGAGTAGATTTTATCTAAAAGGTCTTAATTCTTATAGAGCCATTGCTGCGTTAATTGTTATAGTAGGGCATATTGAAATTTTCAAACAAAAAAACGGATTTGATAATGCTCTAAACCTACCTTTCTTTAAGTATACTGGGCAGCATATTGCGGTTGTTTTGTTTTTTGCATTGAGCGGCTTTTTGATAACAATGTTGCTTCTGCGAGAGAAAGATAAATTTGCTTCGGTCAGCTTAAAGAAATTTTATTTAAGACGGATTTTTAGGGTTTGGCCATTGTATTATCTTATTCTATTCCTGTCGTATTTTTTGCTCAATTATTCGCCATCTCAAAATACAGTATTGTTATGTTTAACTATTTTTCCGAACATAGCTCATGCATTTGACATCGGCTGGACTGCTAGTCCGCAAATATGGTCCATTGGCGTTGAAGAGCAATTTTATATCGCTTGGCCTGCAATTGTAAAATATGCTAATAGATTGCTTATTGTCTTCATTTTTATATTTTGTTTTTTTACAATACTTCCACACGTATTAATACCTGTTTTAACAAAGTTTAATGTTGATTCCCATATGGTGTTTTTGATTGCTTCAATATTTTACGGAACAAAATTTAACTGTATGATAGCAGGAGGGATATTTGCTTTGCTTTACCATAAAAAATATAAGATTGTAAAACTTTTAAATTATAACAAATACGTAGCCTACGGATTTATTTTACTTCCTTTTGTTTTATGGTTCAGTGGATATCATATTAAATTTTTTACTGACGATCTGTACTCAATACTTTTTTCAATTTCTATTTTGAATATTTCTACAAACCCTGAAATAGTAAATATTGATTTCAAAATACCAAATTATCTTGGTAAAATTTCTTATGGTATTTATATGTACCATTGGATAATATTGGAATTTATATTTAAAATGAATTTTTTCAAAACCAGTAATCTGGTTACATTTAATATATTATTATATGGAGTAGCAGTTTCAATAACAATTATTGTTGCGAGCATTTCTTATCAATTTATTGAACGTCCGCTATTGAATTGGAAGGAAAGATATAGCAGGACATAATTACATATTACAATACAATTGAAATTATTTGTACCGAAAAATATTAACTTTGAATGCTTAGTTATTTAAATGGAAATTAAAGGAATAAAAGAGTTTATAAGAGGTAAAGCATTTTCAAGTTACGTGTTAACTTTCGGAATAGAGTTTTTAATAATGGCTATTAGTGTTGCGTTATTTAAAATTGTTGCTATTAAATTTGAGGATCTGGGTTTTGCCGAATTTACAATTAATAAAAGGTTAGTCGGTTTTCTTATGCCATTGATGATGATGGGTATGGGCGTGTCGTTACCGAAATTTCTTCCAAATGAAAATCAAGAAAAACAAGCTGAAATTCATTATTCAGCATTGATCATTGTTACTTCTCTTTTTTTATTTTTTCTGATCGTGTTTTTGTCAATGAGTAATCAATTATCTAAACTGGCTTTTGGCGATTATCAGCATAAAAAAATGTGTGTTGCTACTTTGCTATATGTATATAGTTTAATGGTACATGCTTGTTTATATAATTATTTTAGAGGTAAATTCAAATTCAATATATCCAGCTTATTGCAGTTGATCAATTTGGGTGTTTTTCCACTTATTACCTATTTTTTTGCAGGCAATATTTTTCAATATTTTATTATTCTGAGTTCTTCAACACTTATTTTTCTGGTGCTTGTAAATTGGATGTTCATTCCGATAATCAGAATTTCGATTTCCAATTACTTGTCAACGATAAAGAGAATTGTAAAATATGGGATACAGCGTATGCCGGGAGATGTAGTTTTGGGTTTGTTTTTATTGATCCCGACTTCTATTGCAACAAACTATTTTTCAATTATCATTGGAGGTAATATTGCTTTATGTTTAAGCCTGTTTAATATTGTTATAGCTTTGATGTCGCCTGTAAATATTATTCTATTGCCTAAAGCATCAAAAATTGTGCATGAAAAAAAATTCACTCATTTAAGAGATATTAGTTCGAAATTGCTTTTTTTATCTCTTGCTGTAGGTATAATTGCTTTTTTAGGTGTTTATTTATTTGGAGACCATATATTAATTTTGTTTGGGGTAAAAAATCATGAAGAGGCAACAGCGTATTTAAATATTATATTTCTAGCAATTATTGGCTATAGTCTTTTTAGTGTTATACGAAGTATTATTGATGCTTATTATGAAAAAGCTAGAGTAACATCGATTATTGTAATTTCATTTTCTCTTTTTTTGCTTATCGTAGGAATCTTAAAATATCTTGATTTGTTTACTATAAAGAGTATTTTAATTGCTTTTGCATTAAGTATTAATGTTTTAGGATTACTAACTTATTTTTCATTAATAAGGATATATATAAAAATTCGCAAATGACGACCTTGATTATTTTTTTCATCTTATTGTTTTTCTTCACATTTATCATTTTTCGAAAAGCCTATATTATGTGGAA
>CAIXIP010000055.1 GCA_903919535.1 uncultured Bacteroidota bacterium
ATTAATGGGAATAAAGAAAATGAAATTAAGTTGCCAGGCATTTGTAAAGTAGAAGGATTTGATAGCGATAAGGATGATAGTCTTGCATTTTTCAGCTACAACACATTTACAGCTCCTCCAATTATTTACAAATACAATATTACAACTAATCAGATGAGCATTTGGTTCAAGCCCACTGTTGACTTTAAATCGGAAGATTACGAAACGAAACAAATTTTTTATCCGAGCAAAGACGGTACAAAAATTCCTATGTTCATTACTTACAAAAAAGGAATTACGTTAGACGGCAATAACCCTTGTTTCTTATTTGGTTATGGCGGTTTCAATTCCTATTATTCTCCAGAATTCAGGATGGACAGAGCACTCTTTTTAGAAAACGGTGGAGTGTATGCAATACCGGGGTTACGCGGTGGTGGCGATTATGGCGAAGACTGGCATAAAGCTGGAACAAAATGTCAGAAACAAAATGTGTTTGATGATTTTATTGCTGCAGCCGAATATCTAATAAAAGAAAAATACACTTCATCTCCAAAACTAGCTATTCATGGTCGCTCCAACGGGGGATTATTAATCGGAGCTGTGATGACACAACGGCCTGATCTTGCAAAAGTAGCTATCCCTACAGTTGGTGTATTGGATATGTTGCGTTATCATAAGTTTACAATTGGATGGGCATGGGCAAGTGATTACGGAACAAGCGACAGTTTAAATTATTTTAATTGTTTAATTAAATATTCGCCATTACATAATGTAAAAGAAGTTGAATATCCAGCTACATTGGTAACAACAGGGGATCATGACGACCGTGTAGTACCAGCTCACTCATTTAAATTCATTGCCACCTTACAGGAAAAACAAAAAGGTAATAACCCTGTTTTGGTACGTATAGATACCAATGCAGGACACGGGGCAGGAAAACCTACTTCGAAGCAAATTGAAGAATATGCAGACATATGGAGTTTTGTTTTTTATAATTTAGGTATGAAATATTAGTATTAGAAAAAACGAAAAAGAACAAATTAAGCCATGCTACAATTTAATTTTAATCCGTTTCCAAATTTATCAACTTCGAGATTACTATTACGGGCTATAACATTAAACGATGTAGATGATTTATTTGTGATGCGATCTGATAAAGAAACAATGCGATATATTCCTCGTCCAATTGCTCAATCAAACAATGATGTGATTGAATTGATAGACAGAGT
Source organism: uncultured Bacteroidota bacterium (assembly GCA_903919535.1). Taxonomy (GTDB): domain Bacteria; phylum Bacteroidota; class Bacteroidia; order 2-12-FULL-35-15; family 2-12-FULL-35-15; genus 2-12-FULL-35-15. Next base: position 1,209 of record CAIXIP010000055.1, read on the forward strand.
TAATTCCGGAATAATAAAAAACGAAAGTATTAATTGGGCTATTGCCTTGAAAGAAAACAATCAACTAATTGGAACTATTGGATTTGTTAGAACCCAGCCAGAACACCACCGGGCAGAAATAGGATATATGTTGCAAAAACAATATCAAAAAAAAGGTTATACATATGAAGCACTGCAAGTTATAATTGAATATGGTTATAATATAATGAAGCTACACTCGATTGAAGCAGTTATTGACCCTAACAATATTGCCTCTGAAAAATTACTTCAAGGATTAAATTTTATAAAAGAAGCCCACCTGAAAGAGAATGAATTTTGGGATGGAAAATATTTAGATACTGTAATTTATTCATTAATAAAAAAGTGATGGCAGAGGTAAAAACAAAATACACTTTACAAAAAGTAAAGTGTATTTTGTTTTTATTGACAATGCACATTAGAAAAGTAGTAACTTTGAGAGTACAATAAAGTAATTAAAATGGCACAGGCTAAAAGTATCGACCACCAAATAATGGCTTATTTGGAACAGTTATCAGAGAAAAAAAAGAAAGCTGTACTTACGGTTGTAAAAACATTTGCAGAAGAAACCATTACATTATGGGACATGATGCCAGAAGAAGTGCAGAATGGATTAGAGATTGGAATGGAGCAATCAAAAAAGGGGATTGGACGCCCCCACGATGAGGTAATGAAAAAGTATGCAAAATGGCTAAAAAAATAATCTGGACCCCACAAGCTGAAACCACACTTAATGCTATTGTCGAGTATCTTGTAAGGGAATGGACAGAAAAAGAAGCAATAAAATTTATACAAAAAGTGAATAGTTTAGTAGTACACATCTCTCGTCATCCGTTATCCTTCCGAATGGCAGGCAAAGAAGATGTCAGAGAAGCCTTGATCACAAAACATAACTTATTACTTTATCGGATTTCAGGACAAAATATTTATTTATTATATTTTTGGGACACCCGTAAAAATCCCTCAAAAAAACATCAAAAAGTATAAATGAAAATAGGAATAGTTTGTTATCCAACATTTGGCGGTAGCGGGGTAGTTGCGACAGAATTAGGAAAAGCACTTGCAGCAAAAGGACATCAGGTACATTTTATAACTTACAGTCAGCCGGTGCGTTTGGATTTTTTTTCAGAAAACTTATTTTATCACGAAGTTTCTGTTTCAGATTACCCTTTATTTGAATATCAACCATACGAATTAGTGTTATCAAGCAAACTCGTTGATGTTGTAAAGCACGAGAAGCTTGATTTACTGCACGTTCATTATGCGATACCACATGCTTCTGCAGCTTATATGGCAAAACAAATTTTAGCATCGCAAGGAATTAATATCCCATTCATAACAACCCTGCATGGTACAGATATTACACTTGTTGGAAAAGACCCTTCCTTTGAACCTGTCATTACTTTTGCAATAAACCAAAGTAATGCAGTTACTGCCGTTTCAGAAAGCTTAAAAAAAGACACCTACATTAATTTTCATAATATAAAAAAAGACATTCAAGTTATTCCAAATTTTATTTGTCTGGACGAATTTAATTTTACTGATGTAAAATGTCATAAAAGGGTTTATGCTCCTAATGGTGAACGTGTGCTGATACATGTTTCCAATTTCAGAAAAGTGAAACGAGTTGACGATGTTTTACGAGTTTTTGATAAAGTGAGAAAACAAATTCCTGCAAAATTAATTTTGGTAGGTGATGGTCCAGAAAGAGCTAATATAGAAAAGTTATGTCGCGAATTAAATACCTGCGATGATATAAAACTACTTGGTAAGATTGTAAATCCGGAACAGGTATTATCCATTGCAGATCTCTTTTTATTGCCTTCGGAAACAGAAAGTTTTGGGTTGGCAGCATTAGAAGCTATGGCAGCTAAAGTCCCTGTTGTTTCAAGTAATTCAGGCGGGTTACCCGAAGTAAATGAAAATGGCTTTTCAGGATATATGTGTAATGTTGGCGATGTGGATGATATGGCAGAAAAGGCAATCAACATTTTAAAAGATGATGCTACCTTAGATAAATTTAAACATAATGCGTATGAGCAAGCAAAGAAATTTGACATAGCCAATATTTTACCTATGTATGAGAAACTATATGATGAAGTTTTGAAAAAAACAAAATTCAAACTGTAAAAGAAACAGTTTCTTTTATTGGGAAATTGTTTCTTTATTATATTATGTTTTCAATTTTATAAGATTGAGTATTAAAAACGAAAGTATGGCTCTTTGTTTTCCCCATCAATAAATTGGCAATTGGAGTTACCGGAGATATTGCAAAATAGATAATATCCTCAATTATTATTTTGCCAATGCTGATTGATATGTAAAAGTTGCCATTATTAGTAATTACAAGACTTCCTGGAGAAACAATTTTAGATTCCTGATCTATAGATATTCTATCTAGCATTTTCTTTAATTCTAATGCTTCATGTAATTGCTTTCCGCTTTTTTCCTGCTCTAGTTGAGCCATCGCTCTCCCAGTTTCATGTTTATCACCTGCACTACTCTTTGTTTCATCGTTACCCGATTCTGTTGCGTTTTCTACCGCAAGTTGGGCATTCGCAATTCGTTGCTGTACCGATTCGTGGCATTTTTCATAAAGTCGACACTTTATTTCTTTGAAATTTAAAATGGTCATATAATTTTGGGAGTATGCGAAATAAAAGGAATCGGTCTTTATTTTTGTTTCTTCTTTGCAATCAAACTGTAATAAAATCCAAAACCAAAACTCAAATATGTGGTTGATCCAGGTTTAATATTTTGAAAAGAAGTCCAATCATTTAGGGCCAATTCGTATGGGTCAAAATTTTTATCAAAAATACTATATGCAAGTGTTGCTCCTATACCGAAATTAGATTCCACTAAAAAAAACAAATTTATTTCCGGCTCTACAAAAATGGATTGATATTCTGTTAATGCAGGATGTTTTGTTTGATCTTTAGTATGCAAACCTAAATATTTAGTCCAATTCTGACCCACAGAAATTGCAGAAGAAAATACAACACGATTGTTTTCACCCAGATAAGAATCGACTCCAAGCTTTAGTGCAACATTATTTATTTTCATACTCGCATTAAAATCTGTGATTTTATTTTCGGTAATTTTTAGTAATCCGTTTTTATATGATGCACCAATAAACAAACCTTTATAATACATAAAATTTAATCCGCCACTTACCTCATAAATACCAACAAAACATTTTTTGAAAGCTTTATTTGACATTGGATGAGGCACAGTAACAGAAACTCTTGGACTAAGAAAATAATATTGCTTAGGTAAGGAAGGGATTTCGCTAGTTTGTGACGGGACAGACACAATCGGCTCTTCCTGCCCCAATAAGGCCGAAGAATAAATAACAGAAAGAAATAAAAAACAATATATAAAGAAATTTTTCAATAATATTTTTTTGATGCAACACAAAAATAGAATGTTTATCGGATCTACAAACTGAAAAAAAATTAAATTATTGTTTTACATAGCTTATTTTGTCATGAAAAAGCCAAAATTTATATCCGTTTAAAAATTGATATAGAAAACAAAAAGACCTTCCCTTATTAATAAGGAAGGTCTTTTGTCTGTTCCAAATTACACTTAATTGTTATAAACAACTAAAATACCTTTCCCCTCTATCAGAGAGTATTGTTACCACAATTCCTTCCGGATTATTCTTTTTTATCCATCTCTCAGCGCCCAAAACATTTGCGCCTGAACTTAATCCAACAAATATTCCATTTTCTCTCATTAATGCTTTCGCTCTTACTTTTGCATCTTCAGTAGAAACTAAAAGTATTTCTTCAACTTTTTTCAAGTCAACAAGAAATTTACTTCCATCTCCAATTCCTTGAATACCATGGACTCCATGCTCTCCACCACTCATTACCGGAGACTCAGCAGGTTCAACAGCAATTAATTTCATTTCAGGATGTTCTTTGCTTAATGCATTATAACAACCCATCATCGTCCCTCCTGTGCCTGTTCCAAGAATAAATGCAGAAAGGTTATTTGAAATATTTTTTGTTTGATTTAACAATTCAACACCTGTAGTTTTTTCGTGGCATTCAATATTTAATGGATTACTAAATTGATTCGTATTAAACCATCCATTTTTTATGGCAAGTTCATCTCTTAACGAAATCGCGCGATCAAAATCACCTGCATCCACATCAATTATTTCTGCACCAAACAATCGCATCATTTGCTTTCGCTCTTCTGACATGTTACATGGCATTACGATTTTCATCTTATACCCTCTTTCTGCTGCCAACATTGCAAATGCAATTCCAGTGTTACCACTTGTTGCTTCAATGATCGTATCTCCCTTTTGAAGGTTTTTATTTTTTTCGGCATCATTAATTATATATGTAGCAATTCTATCTTTTATACTACCACTTGGATTGTACGTTTCAAATTTAGCATATAGCCTATCATTGATTTTTAATAAAGGTGTGTTGCCTACAAAGTCTGATGGTCTCATAATAAGGTGGTGTAAATATTTTATTAATTAATGTTTGTATTTAAAAATAATAATTGTTCCTATTTAAATTTATCGTAATATTTTTCTTACAAAAGCAACAGTAAAATAGGACATCAAAAAGACTCCTGTAAAACCTTCGGTAGCAGCTAAAATTCGCAAATATCCCATCGGATAATAATCCCCAAAACCTATAGTAAAAAAAGTAACTGCACTATAATAGAATGCAACCCCTAGAGAATGAGCATCAGTCAATTGATAAGACGATTCAAGGGAGGCTGCACTAAATAAAGGAATAACAAAATATAAAACACTATAAACAGAGTAAACTATCAGCACACTCAGAATCACTCGCATGGGATTTGTAGCATACTTTCCCATCTTATCAAATATTAACCATTTAAAAAAATAAGATGGGTAAGCCCAAAGAAAATTAAAAGGGTTTGTCTTTAATTCAACTTCTAAATGAGCTTTTTGCTCACAACGTTTGAATTCGACATATGCTCTATCCTCATCATTGTATTTTCCTGCACTATGAAACTCTTCTTTCAAAACCCTAAACTGATTAGCTTTTTGACGGAAAGTTGTTTCTTTTTGGTTATAAATTATTGATTTTACATCGTTATCTTTCCAGTCAATAATTATTCTCCCAAAATTTTTCATCCCCGAAAAATTCAGGATTTTAATGTTTGTTTTCAGATCATCAGAAAGAAAATCGATAACATCTCTTATAATCGTTTCTGTTAGGTCAAGATAGTTACATTGTGAAAATTTAAAATCAAAGTATGCGTCTAGCTGGCTTGCTTTAAATGTTATCTGATCTACTTTTGCATCACGAAAAGTTACTCTTCCGGAAGCAAACTCAACCTTTTCGAAAGACACATCTGTTTTAGTAAAATCAGCCATTTCAAAGCTAATATTACCCTTCCCAAAAGTTGAAAGCCTAAAACTTATTTTGCCTGCGCCAAACTCTGCTCCTTCAAATGAAATATCACCACTACCAAACTGAACCCTTTTAAAATCAACTTTCCCTTCACCAAATTCAACTGCTTTAAAATCTTTTTTCCCATTTCCGAAAATGGCTTTCTCGAATGTTATATCTCCCTTCCCAAACTTTGCATACTTAAAATCAATATTGCCATCACCAAACGTAGTGGATTGAAAATCGACATTGCTGTCGCCAAAATTTGTATTTACAAATGAAACATCACCAAGGCCAAAATGTGAATAATGAAAGCTAATATTTCCTTCACCAAATTCGGCAAAACGAAAATCAATAGTCCCGTCACCGAAACGCGTACGTCTGAAACTTACGGTAGAATTGGAAAATTTTGCGCCCGTAAAATTTACAAGCCCATTGCCAAAAACGGCTGATTCAAAACTTATTTTGGGCGCTTGAAAAGAAGCAAAAGAAAAATCTGTTGTGTGGTCGCAATCGAAAAAACTGTTTTTTGCTGAAAAAGCTACGAATGAGACTGGCTCATTTGATGACAGATGGCTTACTTTGCGGTATTCCGACAGAGAAAAATTATTTACATAACAATTGTTCAGATTAAGATTTTGAGATTCAATTAACTTGAATATTTCCTCCCGTGTTTTATAACCGTACTCTACAACATTTATTTTTTTTCCTCTACTGTCAAAAAAATCTACTTGCGCTGTATTAGAATGAACAATCCCATCAGGTCCTGTAAATGGTTTATTTAATATAGAAACGGCAAAATTGCCTAATTCAATTTCCGATTTATGTAAAAGTTTCTCCATTAATAAATATTATATTCCGAATAATCTAATCACAACAAATTTATTTAAAACCACATTATGAAGATCAAAGAATATTTTTTTTAATAAAAACCACATTCTTCAAATATCAATAATTCTTTCATTTTAAAACATGCGCAATATCATAATTCCAAACTGCAATTATGAAAAAAACTGTTTCCATAGCCTTACTTATGACCCAACCGGAGCGTAGAAAAGTATTTTAATACGGATAGAGAATTTTAAAAAACTAGAATCCAGTACATATTAAAAAAGTGTTTTCAAAATATAAAAAAAGGAAATTCGTTTTGTAAACAAATTTCCCTCTACTAGTTTTTCAAACTATATTCAATCAATTATTCGTGCTGAGCATTATTCAACAACAAAGTTAATCTTTGTAAATCCCAATATAAATTTCGCCATCAGATCTTTTCATAGCGCGATACATTCCTTCTGAATTATATGGCAATTCAATATTCCCCTGTGCATCAATTGCAATTAATCCTCCTTCGCCACCAATTTTAACCAACTTATCATTCACTACAAAATCACATGCTTGCTTCAAGGTAAAACCTTTATATTCTATCAAGCATGAAATATCATAAGCAACAACAGAACGGATGAAGAACTCACCATGTCCCGTGCAAGAAACGGCACACGTTTTATTATTTGCATAGGTGCCTGCACCAATGATTGGAGTATCGCCAACACGACCATTTTTTTTATTTGTCATTCCTCCTGTACTTGTTCCTGCTGCAATATTTCCAAAAACATCTAGAGCTACTGCTCCCACCGTTCCGAATTTTTTTTCTCCATTTTCAAATTTATTTTCGGAGTGATCCAACACAATAGTGTCACTTCGTTTTGCTTGCTGAAGTTGATCGTATCTCATCTGCACAAAAAAATATTCATCTGGCAAAAAGTCGAAATTGTTTTTTTTTGCAAAATCCATTGCACCTTTTCCTGATAAAAAAACATGCTCTGATCTTTCCATTACAGCCCTTGATAAGCTAATTGGATTTTCAATATTACTTATTCCTGAAACAGCACCTGCCATCAGATCTTTTCCATTCATTATGGAAGCATCCATTTCATTTTTTCCTTCATTCGTAAATACAGCACCCTTACCTGCATTAAAAAGAGGATTATCTTCTAACGTCCTAATTGCAGCTTCCACAGCATCGATGGAAGTTCCTCCATTTTTTAAAATTGATTCACCTGAATATATTGCATCTTCTAACCCTTTTTTATAATTAGCTTCTTTCTCTGCAGTCATTGTCGAACGAAGTATGGTTCCTGCACCACCATGTATTGCAATTGCGTATTGATTCATTATATTGGATTTTGGTTGTACAAATTACTGAAAATAAACGAAAAGGCTCTTCAAAATAATTATTCAGGAAAGTATAGTGCATAAAAAAGCCCTTGATATCAAGGGCTTCTTATTGTGACCGCGAAGGGATTCAAACCCCTAACCTTCTCATCCGTAGTGAGACACTCTATTCAGTTGAGCTACGCAGCCTTTGATTGAATAATTTCTGCAAAGATAAATAAAAATATTTATATATGAAAACCAAAAATTGAAGGGTTGAAGAAAAAATTAATTCTCCTTTTTCTCAAGCTCTATTTGCTTTTCTAATTTATCAACCCTTTGTACAATACTATCTAGATTGCGGAAATGGACGTATGATTTTCGGTATTTATTTATATCAAATGATGGCGAACCTAATTGAATTTCACCTGGTTTAGTAATGTTTTTTGAAACGCCTCCCTGTGCTCCTATTACGGTATTGTCAGCTATTTGAAGATGGCCTACTATTCCAACTTGCCCGCTAAACATGCAGTTTTTACCAATTTTTGTTGAACCGGCAATTACAACACATGCAGCTAAAAAGGAATTTTCACCTACTTCAACATTATGGGCAATATGAATTAAATTATCAAATTTTACACCTTTTCTAATAATAGTTGAACCTAATGTAGCGCGATCGATAGCACAATTAGCCCCAATTTCTACATCGTCTTCAATAACAACGTTGCCAATCTGAGCAATTTTCTGGTTATGTCCATCCTGAGGAGCAAATCGAAAACCATCGCTTCCAATAACTGTTCCCGAATGAATGATGCAATCTTTCCCTAAAACGGTTTCTGAATAAATTTTAACTCCTGCAAATAAGGTTGTATTATCGCCAATAACGGCATTATCGCCAATATAAACCTGAGGATAAATTTTAACATTGTTTCCTATTTTCACATTTTCGCCAACAAATGAAAATTCGCCTGCATAAATGTTAGTACCAACTTTTGCAGATTCTGAAATAAAGGAAAGTTTTGAAATACCTGATTTATTAAGTTTCACCTGATTATACATTTCCAGTATTTTACCGAAAGCTTGATCAGCACTCTCTACTCTAAGTAAAGAAGTAGTAATTGGCCCGGTTAATACCAGATCTTTATTTACAATAACCAATGAGGCTTTTGTGGTATAAAGGAAGTGGTTGTATTTTGGATTGGCTAAAAAAGAAATGGACCCGGGTTCACCTTCTTCAATTTTGGATAATTTGGAAATTTTTGCATTTTCATCTCCTTCAATATGTCCTTGTAATAGGTCTGCTATTTGCTTTGCGGAAAACTCCATTTCAATTAGAATTAATTTTTACTATTTAATAATTACGATTTAATCAGATATATAAAGGTAAAAAAAAATAATTTATTATCGTTTTTTATATTCGAATAATTCACCAATCATTTCGACCGAAGTGGAGAAATCTTTATCCTCCTATACAATTATGCTGAAAACTATAACGATTCCTCCTCTTCGGTCCGAATGATCAAACAGAACCGTGTGCGGTCAGGTTGAGTTTGTCGAAACATGTGTGTTGGCTTTACCGCCCCTTCGATAAACTCAGGGTGACCTCCCTGCTTCGACATTTTGCACCTTCTCCTAACATTATTAATCCTCTACTCTTCCAAGGCGTTTGAAAGAGTGTACCCTCGCCACTTTTGAATAACAGCCTGCATATCATCAGGTAATTCGGAGTCAAAATGAATATACTTTCCGGTAATTGGATGATTAAACCCTAAGGACTTTGCATGCAATGCCTGACGCGGTAATAAAGTAAAACAATTTTCTACGAACTGTTTGTATTTTGCGAATGTTGTTCCTTTCAGAATTCTGTTTCCTCCATATGTGTCATCATTAAATAATGAATGTCCAATATGTTGCATATGCGCTCGTATCTGGTGCGTGCGTCCTGTTTCCAATTTACATTCAAGAAGTGTAACATACCCAAAACGTTCCAACACTTTGTAATGTGTTACAGCATGCTTACCAAATTCGCTTTCAGGAGGAAATACATCCATCAATTTTCTATCTTTCAAATGCCTTCCAATATTCCCTGTGATGGTTCCCTCATTCTCTTCAAAATCACCCCAAACAAGTGCATTATATTTTCTATCAAGGTTACGATCAAAAAAATCTTTTGCAAGTTTCACCATTGCAATTTCACTTTTTGCAACAACCATTATTCCTGTTGTATTTTTATCTAATCGATGCACCAAACCCGGACGTAAAAGAGCTTGCTCTTGAGATTTGACACTAACATTTAATGTAGCGCCAGATTTACTTACAGGCAATTGCTGAAAATGGTACACCAATGCATTTACCAAAGTACCTTTATAATTACCATATCCGGGATGAACAACCATACCAGATTGTTTATTTACAATAATAATATCATCATCTTCATAAACAATATCAATCGGAATGTTTTGCGGAATAAGTTCAATCTCGCGCGGAGGATGAGCAAAAACAACAGTAATTACATCAAAGGGTTTTACTTTGTAATTGGATTTAACAGGTTTTTCATTTACCAATACATTTCCATTCTCTGCTGCTTGTTGAATTTTTGTACGAGTCGCATTTTCTATACGATTCATCAAAAATTTATCAATACGTAATAGCGCTTGTCCTTTATCTGCACTTACTCTATAATGTTCATAGAGTTCCTGGTCATCATCGTGTTCTTCGGGGTTTTCAGTTTCTTCGTTCATGCAATACCTAATTCCTTTAAAAGAAACTATTTTACTTTTATAAATTTATTTGTTGAAATGGATGTTCCATCAACAATGCGGATAAAATAAACACCTTCGGCTAGGCTTGATATATCAATTGATTCAGAAATATCTGTTTTGTTTTCAAATATTATTCTTCCACACATATCTAATATTGTGAAGGAAATTTTCTGTACTTGATTTATAGAATTCGACTTTATAAATAATTTATCGTTAGCCGGATTCGGATATATAGTGAACTCATTTTTATCTTTTTTAATCTCACCTATTCCAACAAAGTCCGCAGCACTTCCAAACACAGGGTGCATCATCAATGAACCTTGGTTGGGAGAACTATTCCAAGACCCTGTTACATTATAAAATATTTTACTTTGAGTATTGATGTTTTTATCAACTCCAACATTTAATAACTGATTTGTTTTTTGAGTAAATCCGATATAAAATGTACTTGCACTTAAGTAAACAGGTTGTTTTAAATAATATCGTACAAAATGATCTTGTCCAGCTTGTGCATATTGAGGAGGATACAAGGTATCAGCACTTGTAAAAATAGGTGATCCAGGAGTTCCTCCATTGTCAGACCATACATTTAAAAGGAATGAATATAGATTAGCATTAGTCATTACCGGATTAAAATAAATATCAATGCAACGCAATGTATCAGCTACATTTGATGTGAATTTTTCAGCTAGTTGTGCATTTAAAGTGCTTAAGCCAAAAGCCGTTTCAGCACTTCCATCATCATAGGAATAATAATTTGAAAACACTTGCGTATGGCGAAGTGTATCATTTTTTCGATAAAGATCCGGAGTTGAATTTACAATACATTCGATACTGTATTGGGTTGTATCTGTTAGTGTTGGAATAATATAATTTAAAGAAGGAGCAGTAAAAGCAGCATAATTTAACAATCCTGCTGTAGCGTATGGATCTATATTATAACTACCACCTAAATAAGTTGTATTAACCTGGGTTCCAGAAGCATCATAAATATTATACTTGAAACTTCCATTCTTCACCACAGAATAATTGTTGCGTATCGTTGTACTATAATCTGTTTTCATATCGGCAACAGAATAATGTTTCCAAGGTATTGCAGTGTACGTTTTAATTAATGAGGGAGAATTGTAGACAAAAGATATATCTTCAAAAACTGTATCCGCTTTGTTTCTGTTTTTGTTTAAATACACATAATCAAGATTCCAATGATCAAGATTACCACTAAGTGTAGCGTAATTACGAAATCTGAATTGGAAACCATTTTTCAAAAAAGCTGTATCTTTTATTGGTATCATTACAAGCGTCCAACTGCTATCATTAAGCGCTAAAGTTGTTCCTTTTTTTGCCCAAACATGTTTCCATGCTCCTATTCCTCTGAACTCAAGAACAAGTGAATCGTTTGTTTCTGGAGCGTTACCAAGACCTTGAGGTTGATAATAAAAACTAAAATAAACAGAATCACTTGCCGGTAAGTTTAAATGAATAGGCTTGGATGTTAAAAAATCTGCCTGCCCCGAAGAAGTAGGACTCACCAAAAAATTATATGGATACCCTTTTTCATTTAAGCCATCAAAAGTTGCCACACCAATTGTTACTGGGGCTTTTCCATATCCACGATTAATAAATACATAATTATCCAACCATAATGCAGTATCAGGAAAAGAACTGTCGTACGAAAAATCATCCAAGATTCCTTTTGTTCCTAAACTCAAGGTATCATAAAGAGAAGGAGTTTTAGACAATCCTTTTGCTTGCATTTCATTCCACTTTGTAACAAGCACATGATTCGTAGTTAATGGATTTTCTACCAATCCCTGAGAAAACAGAACATGAGTATAAATCAATAAAAATATAATTAAACTGCTTTTTTTAGTCATCGAAATTATCAGTTTTTGCTGTACTTCCTGAATCAACAGGCATTGAAGGTATTTTATTTTTATCTGCAGTAAAAAACAGATCAATACTTGAACCCATTTTTATACTTGTTTCTCTTCCACATGATGGCGACTGACGATACACTTTTGCTTTTAAAGAATCTTTAGGCTCATCAAATTTTATAAAGCCGACACTAAGTGATGCTTCTGCTAATTTTGCTGCTGCTTCTTTTCTGGTTAATCCGTATAAACATGGCACACCAACTTCTTCATCACTAAGACCTTTACCAACTATTAATTGTATTACAGTTCCTTTTTCGATCATTTCACCGGGTGCAATTTCTTTTCCTTTTACTAACTGCTTCAAAACACAATTGGCACATTGATCAGCAACAAATTTAGGGGGAGCCATTTTCAATCCATAGGTTGTTATCATTGATGCAGCCTGACGCAATGAACGATCGATTAACTTTGGCATTTGAATACTAGGAGGCAAAATGGAAGTAACATATAAATAAATAATTCGGCCTTCCTTTACTTCAGCATTAGGCTCGGGCTCTTGCATTACAACAGTTCCTCTTTCTGCTTTAGGATTATAAAGTGAGTCAATTACCAAATAACGTATATTTTTTTCAGCAACAAAGTTATCAAGAGCAGAAAGCTTTAACCCAGAAAAATCAGGCACAGCAATGACCTTGCCGTGATGGGTAAAAGAACTTAATGAAAACAAGACTATTCCAGTAAGCAAACTCAAAAATCCGATATAGATCAATAAGTGCTTTAGAAACGTTTTACTCTTTATAAACTGAAAAATGCCTTTTATCATAAAAATCAACAAAAATTGATTACGAATGTACGAATTTTAGGTAAACGTTGGAATGGAGAAATAATTGCTTAAAAAAATAATTAGGCCTCTCAAAGTTTATTGAAACAACCCATCTGCATGTTTCCTTTCTGTCATTTCGACCGAAGGGAGAAATCTCAATTGAATTAATTAATAAAATAGATTTCTCCCTTCGGTCGAAATGACAAAAATATTCTTTTTAGTTTATTTTGAGATCTCTGCGAATTTCTTTTTCTTAAAACCAAAATCTAAAATCTTATCAATAAAAGAATAAGGATTGTACCCATTTATTGCACTTTGATGAAAAATGCATGTTGCCGGTGTCATACCAGGAAGAGAGTTCACTTCTATAAAGACCACTTCTATTTTTTTTGCATCATAAACCCTAACAAACGCATCGATACGAGTATAGCCATTTATATTTAAAAGTTTTGCGGCAGCACCTAAAATTTGTTTTACCTGATCAGAAATTTGCTGACGTTCGTGTTGATCTTTTGAATAACGTGCGGGTGTGATATTTTGACCTTGTCCGGCTAAAAATTTTTCTTCCAATGATAAAACTTCCCCTTCACTTAAAGCTTCAGAAGCTTCAAAAACTTCATATACTACATTACCCTTATCATCATATTTTGTAAGCATTCCGCCAGTTATTTCAATAAAATGTCGGGCATCTTTTCTTGAAATTAATTCTTCAACCAATATCACTCTTTTTTGAGGAAACTCTTCTTTCTCCTTTATGTGCAATAATTTTGCAGCATCCAAATCAAGGTCTTCCTGTTTCCTGAAAATTAATTTTGCAAATGCTTCAAACTCTTCTGCCGTTTTGATTTTTCGCACTGCTGATGAACAACCATCATCCACCGGTTTTGCAATAAATGGAAAATTAATTTTAGACTTAATTGTCTTTAACACCTCTTCCTTATTGGCATTCCAAGCTTCGTCTGTAACTAAAAAATGTTCCGCAATTAAAAAACCATTTTGTTTTAACAGTTCGTTGGTACGGAATTTATCAATTGTTATTTGCGAACTTTCAACTCCTGAACCATTATAAGGCAATCCCACTTTTTCCAGTTGTGCTTGCACTCCACCATCTTCACCTGGGCGACCATGCAAAGCAATAAAAACACAATCAACATTTTTTGCAAGCTCCTGGTATGTCAATCGTTTTGGTTTTGCAAGATTATCAATGCCCGAATATTTTTTTGTGATAGTTGAACTTTCCTCAATAATCTGTTTTACTAATTCATGAATTTTATAATTCTCTATCTTCTCTTTTATATCATCTGCATTATCTTTCAATAATATATTAATTGGAATCTGATATAAAATGTGTTCATCTGCTTTACCTGTGAGGAACACAGGAATAGGCTCATATTTAGCGGAAGAAGCTAGTTTTTCATAAATATTTCTTCCACTCTCAACTGAAATATGTCGTTCAGAAGAATATCCACCCAAAATAACAGCCACCTTTATTTTATTTGTTGCAGCAGTTTTATCTTGTTTAATGGACGAATCTAAGGTGTTTAATAACTCGTCAAATGCACCACTATTCTTGCAAGCAATAATTCGTTGTGCGAGTGAAGTTCTAATAATATAAGTAAGGAATTGTGATGGATTCAAGCCAATTTCAGCCGCTTGATGAAAGAAGAAAGAGGATGGCATCATCCCTGAAGTAGTATTCGGATCATTCAAAAAAATCTTTCCTTCGGTAGATAAAAAACCATCAATACGCGCATAAACATCAAATTTCAATTCTTTAAATAAGCGTTCACATTCCTTGCGGATAGCTTGAATTTGCTCATTAGGTAAATTTATCGGAGTAATTTTTCGTGATAAACCAGGTAAATATTTTGAACGATAATCGAATAATTCTTTCCCTTTTCGAATCTCGGTAGGTGGCAGCGCAATTGGTTCGCCATTTTCATCCTGAGCAACGATGCAAGAAAATTCTTTTCCATCAATAAAACCTTCAACCAACACTTTGCTTTCTGCATCCAAGGCTGCGAGAACAACACCTTGTTCTTCCTTTTCAAAAATTTGATCGAGATAAATAATCAGATCATAAGGATGATAAATAGTTGCTTGTTGTTGCTTGTTGGTTGTTGGATTAACAGTCAATGGCATTCCAATTCCTTCGCGAATATCTGCGAGTACCCTCACATATTCATTTTTTTCCTCTGCACTTAATTTTTTCCAATCATCTACAGAAAGCCATTTTGTAAAGAATGCTTTTTCTACCGCTTGCATAAATTCAAATTCATCTGCTTCATGCAGAATGCTAACTCCAATAGATGAACCTTGATTAGCCGGTTTTATTACTAATGGAAAGCCAATTTCCTGCTTCGCTTTTTCAAAGGCCGATTTGCAATTTCCGCTGATATATGCTTCTCTAAGGATGGAAAAAAATTTCGGACTATTAAATCCGGAATTTACCATCAACTGTTTCTGTACACTTTTATCAATACCAATAGCAGATGGCAAAATTCCAGAGCCGGAATATGGCATTCCTAAATATTCAAATAATCCTTGAATTTTACCGTCTTCGCCAAAAGGCCCATGTAAACATAAAAAAGCAAAATCGAAATGTGATTTTAGTTCGTTTGGCTCCAGCTTCTTACCTATTTTATTAATTAGTTCGAGTTGCTGTTCTGCAGATAATTTTCCGATTTGCTCAGCATAAATTTGAAAATCACCTGGTTTATTCGGAATAAATTCGGCTGGAGGATAAAAATCTCTAATACTTCCTTTGTAAACGTATTCCCAGTTAAGCAAAACAAAACTACCAAAGCTGTCAACAAAAACAGGGACAGCTTCAAACAAAGATTTATTTAAATTATCATATACTGTTCGTCCTCCTGCAAATGATATTTCGCGCTCCTTAGAAAAACCTCCAAAAATGATTCCTATCTTAATTTTCATATATACTAATTTGTTTTAAATCATAATCATTCCAAATTCAAATGAAAATAATATTACCTACAAAAATATAATTAAGAAAGCTGATTTCGGGATTGAGAAAATCAAGTATTCAACAAGGTTATTAACTAATGGAATAACTAATAATGTAATAAACCAGTTTAAATAAAAGAAAAAAAACCATTTTTAATTAAAAAAATGGTTTTAAAATGAGGGGTAATTTCTATTACTGAGTGATGATTTGCGGATTATGCTGACTAATAATTTTTCTTAATCCATCCATATTTGCAATTGCAATTTTTTTGCCTTGCTTAACAATCAATCCTTCGGTTGTAAAATCACTTAACTGTCGAGTAACTTGTTCTACGTTTGTACCAGCAGTATTGGCGATATCTTCGCGGTTAAAGGAAACATCAATCTCGCTTTCGGAGTTCATTCCAAAATTTTCAACCAAAAGCAATAAGGTATCAGCAACTTTTTCTCTCACATTCATTTGAGCAATATTTTTCATCCTATTCTCCATCTTTCTTAATTCGCGGGAATAGAACATCATCATGTCAAATGTAAATTTAGGATTGCTGAGAAACATTTCATTCAATGTTTCATTATCAATAAAACAGATAGTTGAATCTTCCATTGCCACTGCACTGATAGGGTAAACATCGTTCCCAATGCCCCTATGACCCAAAAGATGTCCATCGTTTGCAAAACGAACGATCTGGTGTTTTCCATTGATTCCGGTAAAGAAAACCTTCACTTTTCCTGATTGAATAAAATAAATTCCTAAAACAGGGGAACCTTCAACAATTATATTCTGTCCCTGCTTAAAAGGGATTTGAAATTTCACATAGTTTTTTATCCATTCGGGAGAAAGGTTCTTATGAATAAAACAGTGGATATTTGTGCACGACTTACAATCTATAGTTACCATTGCTTAAATTGGAATAAGAATATTATTTTGTTTACGTTTTGTTTTTCGAGGCCAAAAGTAAACATTTATTTATTTCAGAAATATGACTTTGATTAGGTCTACCTATTTTTCTGAGTATACTTCTGATTTTCAAAGTTTTGGTTTGATGTTTACAGAAAAACCAACCTAAAATTCCTTTTATTCAAGTTTTCGTAAATACTCCACTAATTTATTTACCGCTAGAGCACGGTGACTTATTAAATTTTTTTTAGCTAATTGCATTTCTGCAAAGGATTTTTCTCCCTTTCCAATTTCTGAATCAGGTAGAAAAATAGGGTCGTATCCAAATCCCATTGAGCCTCTTTTCTCTCGCAAAATTGTACCGTTCACGATGCCTTCGAATTGAATTTCTTTACCATCAATTACCAAAGAAATAACTGTTTTAAATCTAGCTTTCCGATTTTCGATTCCATCAAGTTCTGCTAACACTTTATTCATGTTATCTTCTGCATTTTTTTGCTCTCCGGCATACCGCGCAGACAATACTCCTGGCAAACCATTCAATGCTTCTATCTCTATACCTGTATCATCAGCAAAACAATTTTGATGGTATTTTTCAAAAACATAAAAAGCTTTTTGAGAAGCATTTCCCTCAATGGTCGCTTGAGTTTCGGGGATTTCTTCAGAGCAAGCAATATCAGTTAAACCTAATAGATTAATTGAATCCGGAATAAGTGATTGAATTTCATTCACTTTATTTTTGTTTGCTGTAGCGAAAACTAATTGCATAAAATATTTTTTTTGCAAAATTACTATAAATTGTGATTTTTCTTTTGTTCGGATTCGTTAAGAAACAAGCTCATTAATTCCTGTTTTTTCTTCGTTCTTTTTCTTAAAAAAAAAGAACCAAAATTCAAGAACAAACGATTGCTCCACACAGGCACCTCGACATCGCGTTTGTTCAATCCCCACGCTCGCTTTCCGACAAGAATTTCATACACTCTTTTAAATACTATATTTTCATTCGGAAAAAGCGCGGTAGCCGGAAAAGGTAGCGGGGGCTTTGTCTGCCTGTGCGTCAGCCGATGACCTTTTCTTGATTTTTTCGTTCTTTTTCATTAAGGAAAAAGGACAAAAGAATAATTAATGAAAATAGTTATTATACGTTC
>CAIXIP010000056.1 GCA_903919535.1 uncultured Bacteroidota bacterium
CAAATAAATGCGATTATTTTTATGATAGAAAGCGGGAAAAGGAAAATTATTTATGTAATTGAAAAGGAGATAAATATTTTTTGAAAATTAAATTCTAAAACCAATTACCAATACATCATCAATTTGCTCAAGTTCACCTTTCCATTCGATAAAGGCGTTTTGCAAAATCGTTTTTTGTTCCTGAATAGGTTTTTGATATATGCCGGATACTAATTTTTGCATATTTCCGAGCATGAATTTTTTTCCTCTGCTACCACCAAACTGGTCAGCAAAGCCATCTGAGAAAACATAAACGACATCTCCTTTCTCAACAGGTATAGTATGATTGGTGAACATTCGTTTTACTTCATTCTCCATTTCTAAGCCGCCAATCGGAAATTTATTGGCTTTGATCATTTCAAAAGCTTCGTCAATTGGCTTGTTATTTCTAAAGATCCACAATGGACGATTAGCACCAGAATATTCTAGGATAGTGCTGTCTTCATTTAAAGAACATAATGCAAGGTCCATTCCATCGCGTCTTTCGTTCTCGCTTTCGTTTTGTTTAAGCGCAGTTTTAACACCTACATGTAACTCATTTAAAATTTCAGCTGGCTGAGTAATATTTTTTTCAGAAACAATTTCATTAAGAATAGTATTTCCGATGATACTCATAAATGCTCCAGGAACACCGTGACCTGTGCAATCAACAGAAGCAATAAAGCGTTTTTTGTTTCGCTTAGCAAACCAATAAAAATCACCACTTACAATGTCTTTAGGCATATATAATACAAATGCATCATTCAATTCCTTGTGTATATTTTGCAATGGAGGAAGCAAAGCTTCTTGTATATTTTTTGCGTATTTAATACTATCTGTGATGTCGTGATTCTTTGCTTCAATTATTGCTTTTTGTTCAATTACTTCCTGATTAATTGTTTCCACTTTTTCTTTTTCTTTTCGCAATTGAAAAGTTCGTAGCTCAACTTCTTGTTCCAATTCGATTTTTGCTTTTTCAAGATTTCGAGTGTGAATTGTAACGTAAGAATAAATACTTAAAACAGAAATAAGAATAAGTAATGTGTAAAACCACCATGTTTTCCACCATGGAGGTAATATTGTGAATTTGAATGTTACATCTTTCGCATTCCACAAACCATCATTATTCATTGCTTTTAAATGAAAAGTGTATTCCCCGGCAGGGAGTGAAGAGTAGGTCGCTTCTGTTTTTGATGTAGGAGGGAACCAATCAGCATCAGCACCATCAAGTTTAAATTGATACTTAACTTTATTAGGACTGGTGATGCATATACCAATGAAATCAAAGGTAATGTGATTTTTATCGTAAGGTAAAATAAGATTTAAAGGTAAGTTTGATATGCTATCAATTGATTTAGAATATTTTTTTAGATCAGAATCTGCATTTTGAAAAAATAATCGTATTCCGGTTATACGTGTTAGTGCTTCTTGGTGATTTATTTTATCTTCATGAGGTTGGTAAATTGTAACTCCTTTAATTGTTCCGAACCATAAATTTCCTTCAGAATCATGCATTGTTGCATTTGAGTTGCATTCAATTCCTTTTAGGCCTTCCTCTTTTCCGTAGTGTTTTATTTCAATTTTATTATTGGAACGATAAGCTTGTAAATTAATTCGGTCTAATCCTTTATTTGTTCCTACCCATAAAAAATCTTTATCCAATAACATTAAATAAACTTTATTTGATGTTAATCCTTTGCTTTCATTTAAGCTTTCAAACGAAGTGTAATTGTAATTAAATAATCCCTCATCGGTGCCGAACCACAAATAGCCGTTTTTATCCTGTAAAATGCTAGTAACTCTCTTGTCGGTAAATCCATTCGATTTATTATACCGAATAGCAGTTTTTCCATTATAACAGATTGCTCCATTTTCTGTTGCGAGCCAAAGGTTTCGATTACGGTCTTCATGAATATAATAAATCTGAAGTTCGCCCCTATCAGATTTTAGAGCGTTTACAACAGGGATGCTTTCTGCTTTTCCGTCCTTAAAATAAAATAATCCATTAGCCGTAGCCATCCACATTTTACCATCTTTTGCCTTTATAATCGAATAAATATCTTTTTCAGGTAAGCCATCTTTTTGCTTGTATGTTTGAAATGTTTTTCCATCAAAAATGGTTAGTCCGTCTTTTGTTCCGAAAAAAATATTTCCTTGATTGTCTTCACAAATTGTTTGTACGTCATTATCTGCTAATGAATTTTTTATCTGTTTGGGATTATTCTTGTAATTAATTATTTTATTATTTTGTAATTCACAAATACCAAAATTTTTCACAGAAAGCCAAATGTTTGTTTTTGAATCCTGAAAAATTGATTTGATATAGTTACCTGGCAAACCGTCTCTTACACTATAGGAAGCAAATGCTTCGCTTGAAAATTTAGACACACCAAAACCGTCTGTCCCGAACCATAAATTTCGTTCCCGATCTTGAAATACACACAACACACTATTGTTGGGCAGTCCATTTAGTTCTCGAAATCTTTTAAAGCTGAATTCGTTATATTTAAATATACCTTCATTGGTTGTCAACCATAAATTATTTTCATTGTCGGTAGAAATTCCTGTAAAAGCTAATGTTGTGTCGCTCGGAATATTTACTTTTAGAATAACCCCAGCATTTGTTATTTTGCTTATTCCACCAATTGTTCCAACATAAATATTTCCTTGTAAATCTTCATTAATCGATCTGATCATGTTTTCGCCTAATCCACTTTGTTTAGTGAAGCGAACAAATGTTTTATTTTGAGGATTATATTTAAAAACTCCATGGGCATATGTTCCAAACCATATGTTACCTGATTTGTCAGCATAGGCAGTTAGTACGGTGGCTTTATTAAGTAATGTGTCTTCTGCGAAAGGAACAATTTTATTGTTTTGAAATAGGCAAACGCCTTTAGCTGTTGCTATCCAAACGTTTTCATTATTATCTTGTATAGTTTTAAAAACGCGATTATGGGGAAGCCCATTTTTGTCAGTATAGTTAGTGAATTTTTTTCCATTATAAACGCTTAAACCACCATTGGTGCCAAACAAAATTTGTCCGTTTTTTAGTTCGGTGATTGAAAACACAACATTGTTGGCAAGACTATCATTTTCTGTAAAATTTGTGAATTTATTTCCATCGTATTTACTGACACCGCCACTATTTGTTCCAAACCAAATATTTCCGTAGTGATCCTGACAAATAGATAAAACTTGTGATTGCGCCAAGCCGTCTTCCACATTAAAGTTGCGGAAGTCGTAGGTTTGTGCTTTCACAAAATTGGTAGTTGTGAAAAACAGAAAAAGAAATACTATTTTAAATAATTGTTTCAAG
>CAIXIP010000057.1 GCA_903919535.1 uncultured Bacteroidota bacterium
CCTTAATACAAGTGTGTTCTTAATAAGTAAATTATCCAAATAAGTTAGTCGAATAGAAATAAATTCAGTTTTTTTAGACATCAAGTAACTTTGCTTTAATTCTTGTCTTAATCTTGTTTCAATATTTATCCATCTTTTTTTAACATCTACTTCAACATGTAAAATATATTTAGCATAAAAAATTATACCTAGGAATAATAGTAAACTGATAAGTATGTAAAAATATAGTATGAGCATTTTTTAATAATTTATTGTTCTATATCTCAATTAATGCCAAAACGCTATCTGTTTGCATATCAACACTATACGCGTTTTTTTTATTAGAGCGTTTTCCAATTATTGGAAATTTTTTTTAATAAGTGGAAATAATAAAAAAAAGTAGTAAATTTATTTTATGAGTAAAATATGCAAAATATTTATTGTTGAAGACGACCTAGTTTATTCTGAATTGCTTGGATATTATCTTGCACTTAATTCAGATAATGAGGTGTATAAATTTACTGATGCAAAATCTTGTCTTGCTGCCATTCCTAAAATCAGACCACATATTATTACGGTTGACTACAATTTGCCAGACCAAACCGGACAGGAATTATTAAAGAAAATCAAAGAAATTGACTCAACAATAAATGTTATTATTATTTCGGGACAAGATGATGTAAAAACCGCTTTAACATTATTAAAGGAGGGTGCTTATGATTATTTTGTGAAGGAAGAAGATACAAAAGAAAAACTCTGGAATTGTATTAATAAAATAAATGAAACACGTAGATTAAAAAAAGAAATTGACAGCTTACAAAATGAAGTAAAATCCAAATATCAAATTGATGCAATATTAAAAGGCAATAGTGAACAAATGACAAATGTTCATCGCCTTATCGAAAAAGCATCAAAAACAAACATAAGTGTTAGTATAACAGGTGAAACAGGAACCGGAAAAGAACTTGTTGCAAAGGCTATTCATTTCAATTCACCTCAATCAAACAAACCATTTGTTGCAATCAATGTTGCCGCAATTCCATCTGAATTAATTGAAAGTGAATTGTTCGGATTTGAAAAAGGAGCTTTTACGGGAGCACAAAATAAAAAAATTGGGAAGTTAGAAGAAGCAAATGAAGGCACTCTTTTTCTTGATGAAATTAGTGAAATGGACTTAAATGTTCAGGCAAAATTATTACGAGCTATTCAGGAGAGAGAGATTACAAGAATAGGCGGAAACCAAGTGATCAAGTTAAATTTCAGACTAATTGTTGCTACGCATAAAAATCTCCTTAACGAAGTAAAATCAGGACGTTTCAGAGAAGATTTATATTACCGAATATTTGGATTCCCAATCGAATTACCACCGTTACGTTTACGAGGACAAGATATAATTTTATTAGCAAACAATTTTCTTGTCCACTTTTACAAGGAAAATAAAATGAATGTAATAGAACTCACGAAATCTGCAAAAGAAAAACTTTTAAAATATCAGTGGCCAGGAAACGTTCGTGAACTAAAAGCTGTTATTGAATTAAGTGCAGTTTTGGCAGATAAAAATATTATTGACGAAACAACAATTTCTTTTGGACCGATAGATTCAGAGGCAGATATCATGCACTACGAAATGTCTTTGGAGGAATATCAAAGAGAAATAATTCAATCCTACCTCAAAAAATACAATAACAATATTGTACTTGTAGCTCAAAAATTAAAAATGGGCAAATCAACGATTTACAATATGCTTCAAAAAAAGGAACTATAAAATTGAATCTTAACTTATAGTTTTTCCGAAGCTAGAATAGGTTTAATAACATTTTTACAGATTTTTTTATCCAAGAACAAGTTTGGCTATTTTTTTGAATAAAATCCTTTTATCAAAGGGTTTTGAAATATAATCATTCATACCTGCAGCAATACACTTTTCATTATCCCCTTGTATCGCATTTGCTGTTAATGCAATAATCGGCACTTTAATCATCAGTTCATTTCGAATCAACTTTGTTGTTTCATATCCATTGAGCAATGGCATTTGAATATCCATTAGAATTAAATCGAATGTTTCGTTTTTCAATTTTCCAATCGCTTCAAGCCCGTTGTTAGCAATTGTCGTATTAATATTCCATGATTCAAGAATAGTTTTAGCCAAAATTTGATTCATCTCATGATCTTCAACCAATAATAATTTTAGTCCTGCTAAAGATTCATAATTTACAATTTCAAATTCTTCAATAGGGATATCTTTCAAATTACCAACAGGTAATTTAATTTCGAAATGAAAATTTGAACCAATTCCTTTTTTACTTTCTACAATAATATCTGAACCAAACAATTTAACAATTTGTCGGCTAATTGTTAAACCCAAACCTGTACCGCCAAATTTGCGTGTTGTACTCGCGTCCTCTTGCGTAAAACTTTCAAATACATTTTCTAATTTTGATTGCTCTATTCCTATACCAGTATCAATTATTGAGAACAAAATTTGATTATACGATTTTGTTTTTTCTTGCAATTTACATTCTAATTTAACTGACCCGGTTGAGGTAAATTTAATTGAGTTGTTTAATAAGTTTAAAAACACTTGACCAAGTCTTACCGGATCTCCAATCAGAATTTCATCAATATTATCACTTATTGAATAATGAAGATCTATGCCCTTTCCTTCAGCTTTGGAATAAAGATCTTTAAGGATATTACTGACCAATAAGTTTAGCTTGAAGCCTACGTTTTCAATTGACAATTTGCCTGCCGATATTTTCGTTAGATCTAAAACATCATCGATAATTACAAGCAAATTTTTAGATGACCGCTCAATTGAATTAAGAAAATCGGATTGTTTCGAATCTAATTTTGTTTCCTTTAATAAACTAGTCATTCCAACAATAGCATTCATAGGTGTTCGGATTTCATGGCTCATATTAGCAAGAAATTGTTCTTTTGTTTTAGAAGAATTTTCTGCCAATTCTTTAGCCTCTTGCAATTGCAGTTCTGCAATTTTAATCTTAGTTACATTAACTCCATATCCAATAACGAACACCAACTCATTTTGTTCATTAAATATTGGATTCATTACTCGATAATGATATTCTATTTCACCTTTACTGTTTTTTAGTTTTTCATTTAATTCAACATTCTTCTTTGTTTTTACAGCTTGGTTAAAGACATCCCTTCTTCCTTCAGCCATAGCAATATCTTTATTTGCAAAAGCACAATATTCAAAATCATCCTTTCCAATCAGCCACTTTCTCATTGTTTCATCTTTAACGGAAGTTGGATTTATAAATAAATATTTTTGATCCTTATCAAATACCACTAGGTCTTCTGGTATCGAGTTTAATATTGTTTCGTAAAAACGTTTTTGCTCATTTATTTTTTTTCCATAATTAACGGATTCCGTAACGTCTTTATATTGCCATAAATGACCAAGATATTTGTTATCTGCAAATACAGGAATGAAATTTCGTTCAAAAACACGACCGTCTTTCATCACAACAATTTCGCCAATTACCTTTTTTCGGTTTTTGATTATTACATTGATATTATTTACAAATTCAACTTCATTTACAAATAGATATTTGACTTGTTCTGCAGAGTCTGAACAATCACTTCCGATCAATTGATCGGCTGGAACGGGGATATCAAATGTTTTACAAAATATCTCATTTACAATTACAATTTTGCGATTTGCGTTTTCGAGTAAAATACCTGTATTTAAATTCGTAATCAACGATGACAACCTCGATAAAGCAGACGTTAATTCTGTTTGTGTGTTGATCCTTTCAGTAATATCTGATGCCAATGAAATAATGTCATTTTTATTCTTGAAGAATTCTGACATTTGAACATTCTGCCCAATCCATTTTTCTTCCCCATGCTTATTTATAATCGGAAATTCAAAATATGTTGTTTTTGTTTTTTCAGAAAGTTGTTTTCTGTAAAACTCTAGTGTCTGCTCTCTATAATCAATTCGAACCAAACTTAAAAAACTTTTGTCAAGCAATTCCTCTTCGGAATAGCCAGTAATTTTAAGCGTTACAGGATTTACAAAAGTAAATCTACCATGCTCATTTATTTTAAAGATGATTTGTGAAGCGCTTTCAACAATAAGCCGGTACTTCTCTTCTGAAGATTTGAGATCGTTTTCAGCTTCAACTCTTTCTAGATATTTTACAATTAATAAACCTAAAGCTTCCAATAAGTTAATAATCCTATTGTCAGGTTCTATTAAATTTTGATCAAAAAAATCAAAAACACCAACTACTTTATTTTTAATAATTATAGGAAAAGCAAACCCAATAAAGTCGCCAAATTCGCTAGCTTCTTTTGCAGAAAAAAAACTGTTTGAAGTAATTACATCTTTAATAAATTTAATTTTCTTCTCTTGCCACGCTTTACCAATTAACCCTTTCCCGATTGGAATTTTTTTAGTTGTTGTGTTTAAATAGTATTCTTGAAATGGATTATTTTTCGCACAATAATAGGCTGTATTTATGAGTGTCTGATCATTTTCAATTTGCCAATATCCGGCACATTCCCAATTATACGTTGTGCAAATTAATTGCAAAATTGTTTCAAAGTTTTCAGTAACACTATTGTTTTCAGAAAACAATTTTGTTGCTTCATATAAAACGCCTAATCTTTGTTCACTTTCCTTTAAAGCAGATTCTGTTTTTTTTCGAACACTTATATCTGTTGCATATACATTAACATAACTATCTCCGTTATCAATCGGTACGAATACAAGTTCAAATATTGTTTTATCAAAACTTATTTCAATATAAGTGGTTTTGTTTTTTTCTAATGACTTTATTATCGTCTTAAAAAACAAAGTGTTTTGATCCGAAAATTCATTTTTTTGAATAAGACTTAGAAAATATCTACTTTTTTTATTTGAATAAATCAGTTCCCCTTCTTTATCATAACGTAAAACAGGATTCGGGTCTTCTTCTGGAAATCCCGAAAGCTCTATTGTTGTTTTTATTTGTAAATTGGGCTTTTTAAGATCGTTAATGTCAGCAAGCACAGGTGAACCCGCGAACAACAATACTTTTCCATTCTCAAGCGACAAAAACTGCCCTCTCAACTCTAATTGAGTGGGAATTTTTAACACCTCAACAATAATTAAATCACTTAAATGTTCCGTAATCGATTTGAATGAATATTCAATCGGCAAAGGACTTTTTAATTTGAATATATTTTCGAAGCTATTAGCTAGAATTTTATTAGGAAGTAATTTTTCTAATGAAGACCCAACACTAATAATTTTCATTTGTGCATCGATTGCAAAATGAAAAGGGAAAAGCGTGTTAACCTCAGTTAAATTTAAATTCAATTCCATAGCTAGAGAAAAAAATCAAAAATGTAGTTGTTTTTTTTGAAAATTATTTAAAATAGTTTATGCCCAATTAAATAGCATTAAATTACAAAACAAAAGATTATAATTATAAGCGGTAGTATTCTTACCAAACATTATACTAATTGTTTTTTTTAAAATAATTATCAGATTAAAACTTAGTAAATGTTTACTCTTTAACTAATTATTTTACAAAAAAATAAATAGCTATGCAAACACTTTTTTTGATTCAACTAAGTTAATAATTATTTGGGTGAACAGTAAATAAAATCGAGCTTGTGAAATATTATTTCTGTTAAACGAAGATTACACTTCAGAATTCACCTCCGAAAAAGAAGTATAGACAACTCTAAAGTTAATTTTTAGGGACAAGGCGAGGATTATTCAAAAAATGTAAGAGAATTTACTTTATTCTCCTGACGAAGAAATTTCGTTAAGAGTTTCATTTTCGATGATATTAATGTAGAGAATTGAATTTTTAAATTCACTGAATAAATTTTCAGAAACGGTTAGATATTTTTGATCATCCTTATTCAGAACCGCAATCTTATAGGCAACAATTTTATATATTGTTGAAACTGCAACTGAATCATCAATGAAGGAATATAAGAGTGATTGGTTACCCGGTGAAACTTGTCCTTTTTTTATTTCTAAAGTCGTAAATATTTCACCATCAATCGACTTTTCCAGCACTAAAAAATATCCTTTTACATCACTTTTTATGGTGCAGTTTATATAATTGGTTTGCTCTATTCGTTTCCCTGTAAACGTCACTAAAACACAAGTATCATTAGTTTTTAAAGCACAACCTGCAACCAAATTTTGACTAAACGTTTTAGCCGACAATAGGTTTAAAAAAATAAATATATTTATTATCCCTACAATTAAAATTCGCTGTTTAGAAAATGTTTTCATTGTATTAGCATTTGTAATTATTTGATATACGCAATTATTTTATTAACTCTATTTGTATCAGTAAATACACTTATAAAATAAGTTCCGCTAGCAGGTAAAGTAATTGATCTGGATACATTTTTTGAATCATCACTCGAAGAGAAATAAACGTTTTCTCCAAGGGCGTCAAAAACTGATATATCCATTTTAGTTTCTATTTCTGTTTGTGAGTTTATTATTAGCATTTCGTTTTGCTGATATGCAGAAACAAAAATTTTATTTTTAGAAAGAGAAGCAATGATTGTTGCGAGCGATGGCGATACTGTTATTGTATTGCTATAACTAATCTCGCAATTTTCGTTTGCCGCTGTAAGCGTTACTGTGTAAACTCCTTCAGCTGAGTATTGATGAGTAGGTGAGAATTGATTAGATATAGCCGAACCATCACCAAAATCCCAAGTATATGAAATTGCTCCGCTGCTTATATTGTGAAATACAATTGGAACAAATGGGGCTATCAATATTCCAGCACTGTCAACTTCATAGTTTGCAATTATTACATTTGGCTGAAGTATTGTAAATATATTCGTATCGCTAAACGTTGTGCTACTGCTTGTTTCAACTGAATAGCTCCCCACTTCCAAGCCAGTTATAGTGGCAGTTTCATTTACACCGCTCCCTGAATGTATTATAGTTCCTGAATTATCTTTAAGTTGATAATCCCAATTATTATTCCCTGGTTTTGTAATTTTAATTTTTCCATTTGATAAACCTGTACATGTAACATTAGTAAGTTCAAAATTGGTAGGAGGGGAAAAATGTAAAATAAAACGACCGGCTGTTGCTATCGAATTTGCAAATAAGTATATATTTAAGCTACTTCCATTTCTGAAAGGATATATCATTCCTGTAATTTTGTCCTCCAACATGATACTTACTCCGTTCGAAAAGGTGCCAGTCTCAATAGATTTAATTGTGTAAAATTTGGAATAGCTAACTTTAATACTAAGTTCAAGATCAAAATCTGTTTCTTTCGCGAAAGCAGATAATGCATTTATTGATAAATGAGATTGAGAATCAATGTTTGTAAAAATAGCTGGTACAGAAGGGTTGGAGCCAAATAATTTCCAAGCATCATATCCGGAATCGAAATTTGATGTTGCATTAGGAAGAAAACGAACTACAGCTTCATCAGAATATAAGCTATCTGATATTTTTATTTTTAAGGCATTCGTAATGGAACTTACAGGTAATGTTATCAGTAAGTTTCCAGCAATAAAAATCATTACTTTTAAGTAATTCTTTTTCATAATTGGTTATTTAATTTGACTCTGATTTTGAAGAACAAGTGATATGTCACACAATTTGACACATTAGTTTTCAGAAGTTGTGCCAAATAGACATAGTCTTGATTTTCATAGGGTTTCAAAAAATTCAGCGTTCAATTTTTTCCAGAAAATGGAAAAACCCTCTTTTAAGTGGAATGAAAATTATTGTTAAATCTTGAAAAAAGTGTGCTTTTCCATAATACAAGGGACGAATTGTATTTTTTTGAAAATTTTACTGTCCAAAATCCCTAATAAAATTGTGTAAAAAAAAGAGACTGCC
>CAIXIP010000058.1 GCA_903919535.1 uncultured Bacteroidota bacterium
GATAAAATGACAAATATTTTCACTGACTTATTAATGTTTGGTAAAAATCGGATAATTTTTTACAAATTTTCAAGTTATCATACTTATTTTCGACTAATTTTTTCGCATTATGAGCAATCGTATCTGAAAACGATCTATCAGAGATACATTTATTTAATGCTTCAACAAATTCAGTATCAGTGTTCGCTATTAATATATTTTTATTGTTTTCATAATCGATTCCTTCGGCTCCAATAGCAGTAGAAATAATAGTTTTCCCTAATGCCATTCCTTCAATTATCTTTACTCGCATGCCGCCACCAGAAGAAAGAGGAACAATCATTATTGATTTTGAATTTATAAATTTATGAGAATCAGCTACCTCACCCTCAACAACTACATTTTTCATTTTTAACTGTTTCATCCAGTCTGGCATATTTCTTCCGGCAAGGTAAAGTTTTACATTTGGATGCTGAGTTTGGACTTTCTCCCACACCTTTTCCAGAAACCACTTTACAGCATCTGAATTTGGCATCCAGTCCATAGCTCCAATATGAAATATCGATGGATATTCAGTTGTTGCTGTGTCGGCTAAATATTTAGTTGTATCTATTCCAAATGGGATATGAATGATTGGACTTTTGCATCCGGAAGTTTTAAATGAAACAGCATCCAATTCTGTGATAGTAGCAATTCCATCATATTTGTTGAGCATACCTAGTTCATATATCTTCAGCCTTTTTGCCAATAATTTCAAATATGCTTTTTTTACCGGATTACCGGATGCCTGTGCCAACCGTTCCCAAATTGCATATTCTACATTTTGTGAACGCAAAACAATTTTTGCTTTTGAATATTTCCTAATTGTTTCAACATAAGGTGCAACCCATAATGTTTCTAACTGAACTACATCATATTGTTGTGATGTAAGCAATTCGATCAGTGCTTTTTCAAATTCTTTTGAATAAAATCGAATGATATTATAGGATTGACTTGTAAACAAGTTTAAAAATGCATCAAGAGGCTTAACTGCAGTATCAATAAATACTAATTGATAGGAAGTTTTCTTTTTATATTCAATATCTATATCTGCTTCTTTTATAAAATGCTTGGGTGTATTTATTGCGAGCACTTTTACTTCATTCCCGCAATCGATAAGTCCATGTGTTAATATGTTCATAGCTATACTTCCTCCGTCTTTTGGAGGAAATGGTATTTTGCTACATAACTGTAATATTTTCATAAATAATTCGAATCAAAAGCGATAAAATTTGAGCGACAAATATACTAAATTGCGTTCAACATAATTTAGCTGTTTTATATTTAATAGGAATGCTTATTTTTGTCTGCAGATATAAAAAACATGAGTGTTACAGAAAAATTTTTAATAACGGGATTTTCCGGTTTTGTAAGTCAACATTTTTTGAATTATTTAGAGAGCAATTGCATTTCTGCTCAGATAATTGGCATAGATATTAACACTCCAGATTTTAACTTCAAACAATTTCAATATATAAAGTGTGATTTTCAAAAAGTAGACCTTTTGGATAAGTCCCAGGTTGAATTGATAATAAATACTTTTAAGCCAAATTATGTATTGCATTTAGCATCATATAGCAGCGTAGCTTTTAGCTGGAAAAACCCTGTTGAAAGTTTTGCAAATAACACAAATATCTTTCTTAATTTAATTGAAACTATTCGTCTTTCCGGCATAAAATGTAGAATTCTTTCTATTGGTTCTTCAGAAGAATACGGCAATGTGAGTTCAAATGACCTGCCCTTAAAAGAAGATCATAATTTAAAACCGCTAAGTCCATACGCTGTTGCAAGAGTATCACAAGAAATGTTATCAAAAGTGTATGTCGATAGTTATGGAATGGATATAATTTTAACCCGTTCGTTTAATCATATTGGCACTCATCAAAAGGATATTTTTGTTATCTCCTCTTTTGCAAAACAATTAGTTGAATTAAAGCACTCTAATTCACCTGTTAAAGAATTAACAACCGGTGACACATCAATAATTCGCGATTTTGTCGATGTCAGAGATGTTGTAAATGCATATTATCTGTTGTTTATAAATGGCAAAAAAGGAGAGATCTATAATGTTTGTACCGGAAAAGGAACTTCTTTAAATGAGATAATACAACTCATGACCACCATTTTGAATACGAATGTAACACATCATATCAACCAGCAATTAGTTCGTCCGAATGACAATAAAATAATAATTGGTTCAAATCAAAAGCTTAAGCAAGATACAGGTTGGGATATTTCTTTTACTTTGGAAGAAAGCTTAAAAGATATTTTAGAGTATTATAAAGATCTAGCCTAATTTCAACTACCCTTTTTTCGAATAAAAAAATTCTTTATTGGATTGATATAAGCATCAATATCAAACAAAGTGCTATCAGATGTAGCTTTGATTGTAAGAAAAATTCCAACCGGCATTAAAACAAGAGTAGCCAACCACATTCCTTGATAAGCAGGCATTTCTCCCTCTTTTGCAAGTTTCTCTCCTGAAATAGACAGAACATGGAATATGATAAAGAATATAACAGAAACCACAACAGGCATTCCCAAGCCTCCTTTACGAATGATAGCACCAAGAGGAGCTCCAATAAAAAACAACACAATACAAGCAATTGAAAGTGTGAACTTACGATGCCATTCTACTTCATATTTGATCAAGGATGATTCCTGATTTAAATAATCACTTGACACCGATTCTACATAATTTTTTGAATTTCGCGTAGCACTTGTAGCAGCTTCTATCACACTCAATTGATGAGACTTAGAAAGTTTTTTGAAAAAATCGGTCTCTTTTGATACAATTTTATTTGAATCAATATCATTAAAAACACGAGTAGTTTTAAAGTAAAAGTTTTTTTTCAGTTGAGAGGTAAAAAGATTTTTCTGTTTGGTATTATTTTTCACTAAGGTGTCAACAGCTTCATTTAACTGAGAAATATTTAGCATTTGATAATTACTTTTAAAAAGATCTTCATTTGTTCTAGACATTTTAAATTCAGAAAGATCAAATCGAATAATCTTCTCCTTAAATGTCTCCCTTATCAATGGGTGAGTTTGAGCATCTTTCGAATTATCTGCAATATCTTTATAACTAACACCATCATTTAAGGTTAGAACTAAAAACATTTTATCCGAGGTTTCTTCCATTGTCCCTTCTTTTGCAGACAATACAATATTGTTACCCTGCATCGCTCTATGATCATAGATCATAATGTTTTTTAAAATTTTGCCATCAGACGCTTTTTTCCCGACACGAATACTAAAACCATCAATACTATTGTTAAAAACACCTTCTTTAAACATTAATGCAGGTTTCGATTCTCGAACATCGTATAGCAATGAACCAGCTTTCAAATTTGTATACGGTAAAATATTGTTTGAAAAATAAAACGCACCAATTGCAAAACAGAAGGTGGTAACTATTAAAGGTGTCATTATTTTTTGCAACGATAAACCGGCACTTTTCATTGCAGTTAATTCCAAATATTCACCTAAATTCCCGAAAGTCATAAGCGATGAAAGCAATATGGCAAGGGGCAATGCCATTGGTATTGTTGTCAGGGAAAAATAAAAAAACAATTTTGATAAAACAGCAAAACCTAATCCTTTACCAACAAAATCATCAATATATTTAAATATGAACATCATGAAAAACACGAACATTGCGATGAAAAAGGTCATCACAAATGGTCCGATATAGGATTTTAAAATAAACTTATAAAGTGTTTTCATTGAAGCGCAAATATAACAATAAAGTGCTACTTTTGGTTGCACAATAAACAGAGAAAAGCATCCTTTATTTTATTTTAATGAAAAACATTTTTGACTCAAAAACCTTACCATTCTGGTTATTTACAATTTCAGCAATATTGATCCTGACAATTTCTCAACTTCTGCCATTTTACTCA
>CAIXIP010000059.1 GCA_903919535.1 uncultured Bacteroidota bacterium
AATGAATATAAAAAAAATCAAATATTGGATAGATTTTACAATGATAAATGTTGCAATTTTATGCATAATAGTAATTCATACAATATTGACTATAATAGTCTTCAAATATTTGAATATGACCATCAATTTAAAGACAGAGATGGACAATGTATAAAATATGTATTATGTTTCACTGATGTTAAAAATGATGGAACTATTTTTTACAAACAAATGTATTTTGACATTTATTTTAATGAAGCAGATGCATGGTCATCGTTTGAAGAAAGAGAAAAAAATATAAATTTTTGGGCTTCTTTTCATAAAGATGTTTATAATACACCATGCAATTAATAAAATAAATTTGGATTTCTCACAAATGTTCATTATATTATTGTAATACGAACATTAAAAAACAAATAACATGAAAATCACAATTAATGAAAAAAACATCGCCACGACGGGGAGACCTACGGAGTATACAGGCACTCTAGCGTTGGACTCAGTTACTGCTGGAAAATCAATGGAGGATTTTATTGAAAAGTTAGTACCTACTTTCATTAAAAAAGGGTATTGTATTAATGGGTTGAAAATTTACACAGGGCATCCGCATGACTTAAAATCAAACAAAAAAATGCTTGTTGGCATCTTGTTGTCCAAATCACAAGACAAAATAAACACAGATAATATTATAGTTGAGCGTGAAATTGACTTATTAGAAGTATTAACCAGACTAACCGCGATTTCTATTCAATTTACAAGTAAAACAGATTTTGAAAATGACAGTATTGATTGGAGTAGTCTTAAAAATCCTGAAGAATAAAACCTGCCCATAACCGCAAGTAAGCGTAATAGCCCTGCCCCAGGCGCAACACAAGGCTACAAACGCCTACTTGCATACCGTGCCCAATACCGTTGCGACTGTTAAACAGACATTCTACTTGTAATTGCCGACATTTTTTCATAAATTAGCTGTGTGAAAAAACAGAAAGAAATAGGACTTGATTTTATTGTGGACAAACTAACTAACTCAATTGAAAATGTAGTTACCGGAGACAGTTTTGCAACAGACATTTCATTATTGACTAGCAACGACCTGAAAGTAATTAGCAAGACAAAAGGTTGGGTTTTCAATTGGCGTGACGAATTTAAACGACCAGAAAGTGACGTATATAAATTGACAATTGTAAACAATCCAACTATTATTCAAGGACTTGTTTGTTTGGAAGTTAAAGCCGACCATGTATATATGCACTTAGTGGAAAGTGCACCATTCAATAAAGGCAAGACAAGAATGTATTCTGGTGTTGCAGGGAACTTGGTAGCATTTGCTTGTAAGCTTTCATTTCAACGAGGACATGAAGGAAATGTTTCTTTTCTTTCAAAAACTCAATTAATTGAGCATTATGAAAAATCACTTGGCGCAATTCATTTCGGTGGACGTGTAATGATAATTGAAACACCAATTGCACTTAAACTCATCAATAAATATTTTCAAAATTTATAACATGAAAAGAAAAAAAACAGAATTAGACGTGGACATTATTGGTGGACAAGGTCGACTAACAGCAGAAGAAGAAAAAGCTTTAAGCGAATTCATCAGGCAACGCAAATTATCGTCTAAAAAAATCAAGAAAGATCATCAATCAAAAGCAGCCTGACCACTCACATAAATGCGGTACTGGGCATAACAGCGGCTAAAAAAAAATGCGGAGTTCGTGCCAGTTGCAAATGCATTAAATTTGGTTGCTTCGCTAATATTTTATTTGCATTTGCCATTCACTTCATCTCATGTAATTTATATTTGTGTTAGTGGACAGTGAAGTGCAAGTAATTCCGCACTTTCTTTAGCCGCAAACCGTCAAACTGTCTAAAAACTCACACTAATTTGTTGAATACTTTTCATTGAAATAAAAAACAGAATTTTTGTTTTTTTTATTTTTGTGCATGCAATTTATACAAGGAAAAAACAGAA
>CAIXIP010000060.1 GCA_903919535.1 uncultured Bacteroidota bacterium
ATTCTCAACCTAAAACACATGAAAATAATCTATACATTATTATTTTTACTGATATCGAGCGGATATCTAAAAGCTCAATTGTATATCAATTCAGATATTACCATTCAGAATGGTGCAACTGTTTATGTAGATGATACTGTTCAACTGGCATCATCAGCTGTTGTGAATACCAATGGGGTATTGCAAAGCACAAAAACAATCAATACCAATGGCAATGTAATTAATACGGGAACAACAGGATATATTGTTGCACTTGTTGCTTCGGGTGTTTCCAAATCATTTGATATAGGAACAACCTCCAACAATAAAATTCAAATACAACATACAACTGGAAGCAATGTTGTTTTTCAGCTTGCTGTAAGGGATAATGTTTATCTCAACCCTCAAACAAGCACCACACAACTTACCACAAATGTGGTAAACAAAACATGGGTAATTATTCCGCAATCATCAGTTGTTAATTTAAGTGGTATTGCTTATTGGAATGCATCCGATGAAGCATCAGGTTTTTTAAGAAGCAATTGCGGAGTAAGTTATTGGCAAAATGGTTCGTCAACAAGCTGGACATATACCAATGGAACATCTGCAGCTACAACAACAGGTTCGTCACCGGCATATAGCAAAGCAACATCAGCAGCAGGATTAACAGCAGGAACTT
Organism: uncultured Bacteroidota bacterium; assembly: GCA_903919535.1. Taxonomy (GTDB): domain Bacteria; phylum Bacteroidota; class Bacteroidia; order 2-12-FULL-35-15; family 2-12-FULL-35-15; genus 2-12-FULL-35-15. The sequence goes on from CAIXIP010000060.1 coordinate 659, forward strand.
ATTATTTTGGTGTGGGTGGTTTAGGAAGTTCGTTGCCCGTTACCTTATTAAAATTTGATGCAACAAAAAATACGAATGAAGATGTGTTGCTCAATTGGATTACAAGTACAGAAATAAATAATGATCATTTTGATTTGGAGCGATCAGTTGACGGTTCACAGTTCACAGTATTTGCAAATGTAAAAGGAGCAGGGAATAGCAGTAGAGAGTTGACTTATCTATATAAAGATATAACACCATTTGCAAAACTAAATGCTACAACATTATACTATCGATTAAAACAAGTTGATGTTGATGGAAAATACCAATACAGCGAAATAAGGGAAGTGGCTATTCAAAAAGGAAATATCAACAGCACACAAATTACCATGTATCCAAATCCTAATAATGGATTATTAACTATAGAGTTTCAAAATAGCACACCACAAGAGTTAATGATACATGTTATTGATGCAAACGGTAAAAATATTATACATCAAAAACTTGTAACAGAAGCAGGCAAACAGAAGCTGTTGCTTAATACTTCTGAGCTGTCGGCAGGTGTATATATGCTATCGGTTTCGGACGAAAATAATCTTACAATAAGTCAACAAAAACTTGTCATTATAAATTAACATAAATCAAATAAACCTTAGTCAACATCATGAAAAAACTATTACTAATTGTTTTGGTATTTATTGGAATAAATGCCCATTCACAAAATGTAGGAATTGGAACCACCACACCTCAATCGAAACTATCGGTGGGACCAACATCACAATTCCAGATTGACAGTATTGGAAACATAAAAAAGATAAACAATGTTGTTTATTCATTTCCAACATTGCAAGGTAGCAGCGGACAGTTATTGGGCAATAATGGAAGCGGAA
>CAIXIP010000061.1 GCA_903919535.1 uncultured Bacteroidota bacterium
ATATTTTTAACAGAAAATTAATAAACAATCATTTTTTTAGTTTGTTCGTATTCATCACAACGCAATGAATAGTAGTATATACCAGTTTTCAAATTAAAAGAAGATGCAATAAAAATATAATCATAATTACCTTCATTAAATTGTTCGTTTTCATATAATGTGGCTACTTTATTTCCTAACACATCATAAACAAACAAATTTACTTTTGTCGATTTTTTTAAATCAAATTTTATCCATGTATTTTCTTTAAATGGATTTGGAAAATTCTGTTTCAACTCAAGAGGCGAGTAGGAGGTAAGGCTCGATTCGTCTATTCCTAATGTTGTTCCATTAACAATAGCTGTCCAGACACTTAATGAAGCGCTCGAGTATGCCATCCAAATTGGTCGCACAATATTATTAGTTGCTGAAATACCAATGTAATCACCAAAAAATACAGAGGGACTCGGAACAAAACTTGTTTGATTTATTTTATAATTCGTAAATGTATTTCCGCCATCAATTGAACGAGCCAAGTATACATCTGTTTGTTGGCTCGTAGTTGCATAATTTCTTCTGTCATAAAAAATGCAATAAACATATCCGTTTGTTTGATCGATGGTCATCCATGTTAAAAACTGTTGTTTACCTGATGGGTCGTTATTTACTCTAATTGGTGAAGTAAATGTTTGTCCGCCATCAGTCGATTTTATTAACCAAACATCAGTATCGCCAGTGCCATTTCTTTGGTCTGTCCAATTAATATATATGGTTCCGTTATTCGGGCCGCCACTTATGTCGCATGATGTAGCAGGCAATCCATTACACCTTTGCAATCCTGAAATATTATAATCCCAACCACCGGGCATACTTGTTACAAAAGTTTCATTCGCTAGCCAGGTGTTTCCGTCATCTAAACTTTTATTAAATACAATTCCGGTTGTGCTAGCCCAGGCAACATAAATTTCTCCATTAGGGCCAACTGTTGGAACAGCTCCTTCCACAGTATTGTCGCTATCAATACAATCTCCAGCTTGCGTACTAATCCGTTTTGGTGTGCTCCATGTTAAGCCGCCATCAGTTGATTTCGCAAATAAAATAACGGTGCTATCGGTAGTAATTGTTGTTCCATAACTATCGAATTGTGTCCAGGTAACATAAATCTCATTTGTTTTCTGATTTACTGCTATTCCTTCTTTGTCCTGAAGTTTTGGAGTGCTTGGCAATGTAGATGAGCTTATATTCCAGTTAGCACCACCATTCGTTGATTTTTGAAATGCAATTCTATCCAGAAAATTTAAGCTCCCCCATCCGCTATGAGAAGGATCCGATAAATGAGAAAAATAAAAAGCTCCTGTTGTATCTGCAAATACTATTGGGTCACCCCAAATGCCATTTGCTGTGTCAGATAAAACATTTGAATTCCAGGTAAGGCCAGCATCATTTGAAAAGAAAACATTATCAATATTTGCTCCAGCTACTATTTGGTTTGTATTCTTAGGGTTGATACAAATAGAAACTTCTTCAGGATTATTTGTATTACTGATCATCACATTTTGAAATTGTGCAAATGATGCGGTTGCAATAAGTACTGAAAAACTGGAAATAATATATTTTTTCATTCGTTATTTATCTTATTCAAAGATACGGAATGAAAAATAAAAGGGAAAATGGAATTGTTTTAATCTTCCTCTTCCTAACATCAAAGATTCTCGAAGTATATTTCAAAAAATAAAAAAACCAGAAATACTATAAAATAACTGTTGATTTTTTTAGGAACGAAACACTTTTTTCAATTTCGGGATACATCACTTTATCGATATCAATAAATGAGAC
>CAIXIP010000062.1 GCA_903919535.1 uncultured Bacteroidota bacterium
CATCTATTCCAATGTCCGTATTTTATCATGAATTAGTTGATAACAAAGCCTTACGCTTTTGTTTTGCTAAAAAAGAGGAAACACTTGAAAAAGCTGCTGAAATACTTAATCGGATATAGTAATTATGAAGGATCTAAAAATTACCATCATACAATCCAGCTTATATTGGGAAAATTGCGATAAAAATCTAGAGCAGTTTTCTTATAAAATATCCTTGATAAAAGAACAAACTGATTTAATCGTTCTTCCCGAAATGTTCACAACAGGTTTCAGCATGCAACCCGAAAAACACGCTGAATCTATGGCAGGGAAAACGGTAAATTGGATGAGAGTTGAAGCAAATAAAAAACAATGTGTGATCACAGGAAGTTTTATTTGCATAGAAAATGGGAAGTATTATAACCGTTTAGTGTGGATGCAACCGGATGGAAATTTTTCCACATACGACAAACGCCATTTGTTCAGCATGGCTAATGAAGACAAGCATTATACTTCAGGAGACAAAAAAATTATTGAAGAAATAAAAGGGTGGAAAATTTGCCCATTGATATGTTATGACCTCCGATTTCCGGTATGGAGCAGAAACATGCGCTCCTCAACTTATGATATTTTAATTTATGTCGCCAATTGGCCCGAAAGACGCTCACATCCTTGGAAAGCATTATTGCTTGCACGAGCAATAGAAAATCAATGTTACGTGGTCGGGGAAAACAGAGTTGGGAATGATGGCAATGAAATTTATTATTCGGGTGATTCTTGTGTAATCAATTTCAAAGGAGAAACAATAAGTACAATTGTTCCACATGATGAAAGCAGCGAAACCATTTCGTTAAGTTATTCCGAATTAGCAGAATTCAGAAAACAATTTCCGGTATTGAATGATGGTGATGATTTTGAGATAAAATAGCCATTTTAGAGTTATTACTTCTCGATTCTCTCCCTGCAGTCGAACTCGAAGAGACATCAGTCAAAATTCATTTCCCTCCTACAATCCAATCCAGGTCGAGATCCCAATTTGAACGAATAGTTATTGGCTCAGTATTATAAATTACTTTTTCTCCTTTTATTTTCTGTAAATAACTCCCACTATCCCATTTAGAATTATTGTTTTCGTCAACAATAATTTTGAGTTTATATTTTTGCGGGTACAAATAATCATAATTTATTGTTTCTGTTTTTTTGATATTACTTTCACGAATTACATTTTCTTTTTCATCCATTAACTGAACAATGTAATTCCCCGTAGTTTCCGGAATCTTTACATTCAATTTCATGATTCCATAAAACTTTTCTTCCCGGGTTTTTAAATCAATCTTGATGGTATCGTTTGTTAAGCCAAAAATATCAGTGAAAGTTCCGGGAGGAATAAATAAATGGTAGCTAGTGTTTTCTTTTAGCTTGATTTTTTTAAATTCAGGAGTCGTTATAAATGTTCCAGGGTTTTTAGTGTCTTGGTTATTCTTTGTCGAATCCCAGTATCCAAATTGTATTTGTGACAAGTTGCTTTTATAAAAGCTGGGAAACCATTTTGTTTTGAACAAAAGTGTGTCTTCTTTAAATTCAAATTTTAGATTTTCTTGAACAGAAGAAATTGGATGTGAAAAACTCAAAATAAATCCTGCATTCAGGTCAAAATTTTGATTACCGTCCGGGCTGCTCAACATCAACAGTTTCAAAGGAGTTCTTTTTGAATTTAACGCTTCCTCCTTTTTGATCATTTTAAACTCTACGGTATCTAAAATTTTATTCCCATTACTAACCTGAAGTCTCAACGTATCTAATTGAAAATTTTTGATCCAATAAGTCAGTGTGTCCTTATTTTTTGAAAAGTCAACAATCTCCTGAACACCTTTAAATCCATTAGTTAAATTGGTAACTCTTAAACTATCTGTCCCCTGATTAAAAACCAACACCACTTTGCCGTAACTAGGATGAAAATATTTTTTCAAAAACACTTTTTTGGCCGACTCTTGAAAAATATCAATCACAATATTTTTCTTTTCACTTGGATTAATCAGCGTATCAACAAAACCTATCGATTCCGTTTCTCCATCATATTTATAATTCGCATTGCCATCTTTTAAAGCGATGATCCTATATTTTCCATTTCGGATATTGTTAATCTGAAACGTTCCGTCTTCTTTAGTTTTCGCGAAATATTCTGGTAGTTTTTTATATACCATGCTATCTCGTAAATCACTGTAAAGCATTACAAGAACACCTTTTTCTGTTTTGTGATCAAAAGCATTTTCTACTTTTCCTTTAACAAATAGAGAATCTATATACGTCCCGGTAGAAAAAATATATCTGAAATTATCGATTGGATTATTTTCATTTAGATCTTGAATTGCATTTCCAAAACTGATGCAATAAGTAGTGTTCGGTTTTAATGAATCTTTTTTATTTAAATCGATTATCAATTTTTTATTCTTCAAATTAATATCTGGCTCATTTTCTAATGGTGGCGAAATAATCAATTGACTATTTAGATCCTTTAGCTGAACAAATTCATCAAAAGTGATTTCAATAGAACGAGATTTAAAATTTAATTGGGCACTATCTGGAGAATATCTTACTACTTGCGGAGGCGTTATATCTTTCTTTCCTCCCCCAGGTGACACAATTTGAGCACATGACGAAATGAGCAATAAAATTATTGAAATATTTATTACTATAAAAAACGAGTGTTGAAGCTTTTTTGTCATCTATTATAAAAATGTTTCTATCAATCGCATTACTTCTTCCAGATAAGTTTTGTCGGTTTGGTCAAAATTAGAAAGATATTCGCTATCAACATCTAAAATTAATGCTACTTCCTTATTTTTATCAAAAGCCGGCAAAACAATTTCTGATTTTGATAATGAACTACATGCGATATGTCCTGCAAAATTTTCTACATCCTCAACAACAATTGTGCTCTTTTCTTTCCAGGCTGCCCCACAAACTCCTTTTCCATAGCTAATGCGTGTACAAGCTACAGGGCCTTGAAATGGTCCTAATACCAATTCGGACTTTTCATTAGTTTTTCTTACAAAATAAATTCCAACCCAAAAAAAATTCATCCCAAACTTCAAAGCCGACATAATGTTTGAAAGATTAGCAATTAGATCTGTTTCGCCTTCAACCAGGGCATGAATCTGTGGGATAAGCGACTTATACTTTTCCTCTTTTGAATTCCCCGAAACAATAAACGATTCAGCCATTTTTTATTTTTTACAAAGATATAAAAGCTATACTAAATTATCGAAAATTACTTCTGCTTCACTTGTTCCATTATATTGAATGATCAAGTTGTTCGAACTTTTTTTAACATTATTTTCTTTTTCAAATAATCGTAAATCAAATTCAATCGGCAAAATAATATATCTGAACTTATGATGATTCAAATTTAATTTTTCTATCAGTTTCCGCTTTTCGATTAATGGAATTTCTTCCAGAAATAATGTTTGAGGTTTTATTTTAGCCTGCAAATAATAATCAATTGCAATCAATTGTTTTAATACAGTATCATTTGGATTGAATTTGTCTGCATATTGAAATATCAGTTCGTAAACATCTTTTAAAGAATATTTATGAAATTCTCTTCTCTCACCAAAATAATTTCCTAGTCCTAATAAAAAATCGAAAATACCATATTCGTTCGCAACATATTTAAGTGTGCGAGTGGTTTTGTTTTTATTCCAATAAATTTCCAATGCATTTTCCAAAATCACAATTTGATTTAATTGCTCTTTTGACAAGTACTTGCTTTCAATTATCTGATAAGGAGGGTTGGGGTCGAATACAAATCCATGTTCCTTATGTTTATCCCTCATAGGAGTTCCTTTCAGAAATTTCAAAAAACCTAATTGCAATTCGGGAGCAAATAATTTAAATACTTCTTCGAAACTAAATTTTATATCTTCCCAATAATCTAATGGCAAACCAACAATTAAATCCAAATGCATTTCAATTTTGTCGGATAAAGACAAAATAATGCTTTTTGTTTTCTCGAAATTTTGCTTCCTACTAACTTCCAGATTTGCTTTTTGATTCACCGTTTGTATTCCTATCTCAAACCTGAACAAACCTTTAGGGACGTGAGCGTGAATAAAATCAATTATCTCGGACTGAACAATATCTGCCGTAATTTCAAATTGAAAAACATTTCCCGGACGATGATGTTCTAAAATGAATTTAAAAATATCAATTGTAAAATCTTTCTTGATATTAAATGTCCGGTCCAAAAATTTAACTACTCTCCCATGTTCCATTAAAAACAAAAGGTTCGCCTTAATCTGTTCATTAGGCAAGTAACGAACAAGATTATCTAAACTTGCTAAACAAAATTCACATTTATAAGGACAACCTCTTGAAGTTTCAACATACAATACTTTATTTTTCAGATCTTCGATAACATCATCTGAATAGGGCATCAAGATTGTATAATTTTTTAGATCAAACAAAACTGATTTCTCATTATATACAACACCGTCCCCAACTTTTCTAACCAAATTAGAAACCTTTTCTAGATTTGGATATGATTGTAAAAATTCTTGAAAAGGAATTTCGCCTTCACCGGTAATAATAAAATCAATTTCTTGTAAAGCAATTACATTTTCCCATTCATAACTAACTTCAGGCCCACCAAGTAAAATTTTCGCTTCCGGATTTAATATTTTTATTTTTTTTGCAACTTCAATAGTTTGAGTAATATTCCAGATATAACAACTAAAAGCAATCACATCAAATTCAGCACACTGTTTTGCAACATCATCTTTGTCTTCCTTTATAGTAAACTCTTTCCAGGCGATACCTGGATAATCTTTATTCAATTGAAACAATTGCCGTATCGCCAAATTGATATGGATGTACTTTGAATTAAGAGTTGTAAGTAAAATTTTCATTAAATATATTTCCTTCTTATTGTAGATCAAATGAAGGAATTAAAGGTAGTATTTTATTTGGCGGAATTATTCCCGTTTTCCATAATTGTATTAGATGAAAAAGCGGTTTGAATCTTATACGCTGAGAATCTTATAATTCTTTTTCAATTTTCGCAAAAAACTTTGAAAGTGGAATATCAAAGTAATTACAAATTGAGTCTATTGTGCTTATTGAAATGTTATTTCTACCAGTTTCGATACGGGCAATGTGAATATTGGTGTCATTGTAAAATTCTTCTTGAGTTATACTTCTGGCTTCACGCAACTCTTTTAAATGAATTGCAATTGCTTTAAGTAGTTTCTTGTTTTTTATTTGACCCATTTGTAGGTCAAATAGACTAATTCAATATATTTATATTAATGACGTATTTGTCATTTTGAATAAATTTTGTATGTTTGTCATGAAGTTATGGCTCGCAAGCTGTGTTTTTTCTCATAACACCAATTCAAAATATTTGTACACTTGTATTCAAATCTTATATTATGGACGTTATACAGTTTTCAGTACGCAACTTGAATAGAAAAATCAAAACTATAATTCTATCATTAACTGTATTGCTTATAAATACAGGTGTTTATGGCCAGGTATTTAAAACATATTCAACTGAGATAAAACTTAAAGCCACACCCTTAACTCATGTTTCAGGCTTTATCAGCCAACCTGACTTTAATATTAGACAAAAAAATGAAGTTTCTCCACGATTGCGTAACACAGGGATTGCATTTACTTTATTCGGAATAGCAACTATCGCAGGCGGAATAGCAATGGTAAGTGCCGCTAATGGCATAACTTATTATAGCAACACTATTTACAGTGGAACTGAAGGGTCTTTTACAGGTGCTATGGGAGCATTGGGAATTGTTGGCGGTTCGATTTCCACCATAGGTGGCTTAGCAATGTGCTATTGGGGGAACAAAAAACTTCAAATAGCAAAAAGAAGAACGACATTTAATTTTAGTCCAAATTCAGCAACTATTGCCTTTCACTTTTAAATATTAATTTTTCTGATTTGTTAAAAAGACGAACTAAACAAACATTGAAATACTATTATAAATTAATAACCACATGAAATTGAAAAAGCTAACGATTTTATTTTTATTACTAACGTTAAGTATAACAAGCAAAGCTCAAAAAAGCATAGCCGTTGATTCAACCGGATCAATAATAAAAGAGTGGATTGCAATAATTTCAAATGAAAGCTATATCAATGATGTTTGTGCAAGAGGGATAATAACCAGGGCAGAATACGAATCAAACTTAAAACTAATAAATCTAAGTTTAGACAATTACCTGAAAGGGAAGTATACATATGCTTTTGAAGACATTAATGATGTAAAGAAAGTAGAAAAATATATGGAAATAAAAAGAGTAAAATTATTTCTTCTGACAATGACTCAAATAAGGTTATATAAACATTTCAAAGCTCGTAAATGGTACTACGTTTCAAAAAATAAAACTTCTGTTGCATCATTTTCTCGGTTACAAAAAAACGTTGAAAATATGAAATTGCCATACAAAATAGATAATTATCGAAAAGTTAGAAAATCCCGCATAACAGCTCTAATTGTTGGAGGAGCCGTGTTGGGAATTGTTTCTGAAGTTGCCGGAACGATTAACGAATAACAGTTTTAGTAAATAAAAATGAAATGAAAAAATTTGCACTGATAGTATTAATAAACAGTTTATTTATTATAAATGTTTATTCTCAAATTACCTATTCAACGGTTAAAGATGTTTACACGATTAAAACACTTACATTTTATGGGTACGATTTTTCTAATTTGAGAATTGCAGATGAAACCAGAATAGGCCAACAATTAAAAAAACACTTTATTCCTTTTTCTCTGTTTTTGGAAGATAAATTTCCGAAAAATAAAATGAAAGCTATCTTTCGAAAAGACACACTAAATTTTAATTTGATGCCTACTAGTTTGGCAAATGAACAAACAAATAATGATAGAATTGCCTTCGCTAATCCGCAAAACATTCCTTTAGATGCATTGGCAGCAATTGCAAGCACATATCAATTAAGTGAAAAGGAAGGAATTGGTTACACAATTATTTTTGAGTGTTTTGATCGGGAAGCAAAAACAGTTTCTGCCTATATGGTCTTTTTCGATATCGCAACAAAAAATGTTTTGTACTCGACACATACCGTTTCCTTTGACCGTAATGGTTATAATTATATGG
>CAIXIP010000063.1 GCA_903919535.1 uncultured Bacteroidota bacterium
GTATATTTGCAATCTAAAATTAATATATACATAAAATGAGTAATGAGTTAAGTGAACAAGAATTATTACGTAGAGCGAAATTAGAAGAGATCACCAAAATGGGCATTGATGCCTATCCGGCTGAATTAGTTGAAATAAATGCTACTGCAAAGGGTATTCTGGAAAATTATACTCCTGAAAAGGCAGAAGAATATAAAAATATCTCAATTGCTGGTCGTGTGATGAGTAATCGTGATATGGGAAAAGCTTGTTTTGTTAGTTTGCAAGATGCAACTGGCCGCATTCAGGTTTATATACGTAGGGATGATATTTGCACTGGCGAAGATAAAAGTGCATTTGACTTATTATTTAAAAAGCATACTGATCTAGGTGATATTATTAGAATTACAGGTTTTGTGTTTGTAACCAAAGTTGGTGAAACATCAATCCATGCTACATCATTTAAAATGTTGAGCAAATCATTGCGTCCTTTGCCCTCTGTAAAGCGTGATGACGAAGGAAATGTGTTTGATGAAGTTACTGATCCCGAGTTTCGTTATCGTCAACGTTATGTTGATTTGATTGTAAATCCTTCGGTAAAAGAAACATTTATCAAACGCACAAAAATGGTAAATACCATTCGTGATTTTTATAATGCTAAGGGTTATTTGGAAGTTGATACACCAGTTTTACAAGCGATACCGGGTGGTGCAACTGCTCGTCCGTTTGCAACGCATCATAATACATTGGATATTCCCATGTATTTACGTATTGCCAATGAGTTATATTTAAAACGCTTAATTGTTGGCGGCTTTGATGGTGTTTATGAGTTTTCTCGGAATTTTCGTAATGAAGGAATGGATCGCACTCATAATCCTGAATTTACAGTGATGGAATTGTATGTTGCATACAAAGATTATAACTGGATGATGGATATTACAGAAGAGTTGCTTGAGAAAATAGCATTAGATGTAAACGGAACTACAGCTGTTCCTGTTGGAGATAAAATGATTGATTTCAAAAGACCTTTCAAACGTATCACGATGTTTGATTCGATAAAAGACTTTACTGGAATTGACATAAACAACATGAATGAAGATCAGTTGCGTGAAGCATGCAATCAATTAAAAATAGAAGTTGCACCAAGCATGGGTAAAGGGAAATTGATTGATGAAATTTTTGGAGCGAAATGCGAAGGCAATTATATTCAACCAACATTTATTACTGATTATCCGGTAGAAATGAGTCCGCTTACAAAAAAACACCGTAGCAAACTAGGGTTGGTAGAACGTTTTGAGTTGATGGTAAACGGAAAAGAACTTGCTAATGCATATTCTGAATTAAATGACCCACTTGATCAGCGTGAAAGATTTGAAGAACAAGCAAAACTAATGGAACGAGGTGATGATGAAGCGATGTTTATTGATCAGGATTTTTTACGCGCTTTGGAATATGGTATGCCTCCTACGGCTGGAATTGGCATAGGTATTGACCGTTTAGCAATGATCATGACCAACAATGTTTCTATTCAAGATGTTTTGTTTTTCCCACAAATGCGTCCGGAAGAAATAAAAAAAGTTGTTGTTGAATTAAAAGGTGATGAACAAAAAGTGTTGGATGAAGTGAAAAAACAGAACCAGGCAACAGTAGTGAGTGTAAGTGAAGCGACAGGAATTTCAAAAAATCAATTACAGAAAATTCTTACTTCCCTAACAGAAAAAAACATACTGAAAAGAGAAGGGCCTGTTTTTCAAGCCATATAGCTCGGATAAAAAATAATACACTTGAAAGTTGCTTAAAACAGAAAACGAAAACCAATCTCATTTCAAATATATCGCATTATTGCTAGTGATAGCAATTTTGGGTTTTTGGCAAATTTCCTTTCTAAGATATTCTGTAACTCATGATATGATAAACGTTTGGATTCCATGGCGTTATTATATTTCGGAGTGTTTTCAAAATCATATCTTCCCTTTTTGGAATCCATATCAACAATTGGGTTACCCTATTCATGCCGATCTTGCTGGGCCAACATGGTATTTGGAGTCGATTCTGTTGAGTATGACTACAGGGCAAACAAATTATACGATTCATTTTTTATTTATTTTTTATGTTTTTGTTGCAGGAGTAGGAATGTATTTTCTTTCCTTATGTTTCCATAATAATAAAAATGTTGCCTTTTTAACAGCTGTCTGCTATATGTTAGGAGGTTTTTTTGTTGGACATGTTCAGCATTTTTATTCAATTATCAGCGCAGCTTGGCTTCCGTTTATTATTTTGAATTATTACAAAATGTATACAGAAAAAAGTTATTTGCGTGCATTATATGCTTCTGTTTTCATGTTTTTTAACCTTACAGGCGGAAATCACACTTTCACAATAATATTAGCTTACCTATTCATTTCAATTTTTGGATATTTTATTTTTATTGCAATAAAAGAAAAAAGGAAAGAAGATATTAAACAGTATATAAAAAGTAATATTTTGTTTGGAGGGGCAACAATGATGCTAGCTTCCGTAATAGTGGTTGCGTTTTATCAGACTGCTCCATATATATCTAGATTAGGTGGCATGCTCTACGAAAATGCAGCTGTTTGTCCATTATCCCCGCAATCACTTTTGTCGGTTATTCTTCCTTTCTCCACAGTAAACGGTGCAGAGTTCTTTAATACTGATCCATCAATGTGCAATATTTATACGGGTGTAATTATGTTCATTTTTGTATTGCTTGCGTTTGTTGGTAAAAAAACAACATTTGAAAGACTGCTTTTTGTTTTTGGACTAATATGCATGCTAATATCATTCGGTTCATATACACCGATTCATAAATTATTTTTCAATTATTTTCCATTTATAAATCTGTTTCGTTTCCCAAGTTATTTGAGTTTATTTTCTTCATTGATTTTTTTATTATTAGCGGGTAAACAGTTAGCTGCTTTTGCAGAGAATCCAGCAGAGAATTCCAAAAAGATTTTAATCGCAGCGGGAATTGTTACTTTTCTAGTTGTTTTGTTTTTAGCCATTGGATTTGTCAATAATCAGGGCCAACCTTTTTTCTTTTTAAAGATCCAAGAAAACATTTTCGATTTCTTAAAAGCTTCTTCACTAAACCAAAATATTGTTTTGCAAAGTGGCATTCAATTATTCTTTTTGGGTTTATTTGTTTTTGCTTTAATTGGCCCAATAAAACGGTATCGTCTGAATGTGATAGGTTTTATAATAGTATTAGATTTATTTGCAGCACTTCAATTAAATATTGGCTACGCTGGGTTTAATCCCGGATCGCCAAAAGAATTGCATGATTACATGCTTACATTACCTCAAAAATTTCCTATCCCACAGGATAATAATATAATTGAAAATACTGACCAAATTGGGCAAAAGCATGGATTATATAGAAATACAAGTATGGTGCATAAGCGAATTTCGTCTGATGTATTTAATTCATCCGCATTTAAAAATTATGTATTCCTTTTAGATTCAATGCCTAATTTATTTAAAGCATTGCTAACAAATAAATTGGTTTATTTTTCTGACCATATATATTCCGATTCGGAAGTAAATAAAATTGATTCGGCTTCTCTGACAAATAAAACAATTGTATTACAAAATGAAGACTATAAAAGAGTTGTAGGGGAATTAAATATAAACAGTAAAGACACATTAATTGAATCGATTGTTATTACTTCATTCGATCCTAATAAAATTAGTATAAAAGCAGAAGCTTCAAAGCCACAACTAATAACCCTTTTGCAGAGTTATTATAATGGATGGGAAGTGCTGATTGATAATAAACCTGCGCAATTATTGATTTCAAATTATCTGACTATGTCAGTATTGTTTCCAAGAGGTAAGCATGATGTAACGTTTCAATATAAAAATCCAACAATAGTAAAAGCAGGAATAATTTCATATGCATCCTTTCTAATTATTTTAATTATTCTTTCGTTTGTCTGGATAAAGAAGCAGAAAAATTATTGGGCTCCTATACTGATTTGGTTCACACTCATGAGTGCAGTGATGTACTATTTTCTCTAGTGAAGGAGAATATGAAAGAATAAAAATTGTAAATTCAACTTTTAAAATAATATGATCTGATTTTAATATGGATAAATTACCACAAATTGCAGTTATAGGAGGAGGAAGCTGGGCTACAGCCATTGTTAAAATGTTATGTAATAATTCGCCTCAAGTACATTGGTGGATACGCAACGCTTCAACAATTGAACATATTAAAAAATATAATCACAATCCTAATTATTTAACATCAGTTGAGTTTAACGTTGATAAACTTGTTTTGTGTACAGATTTAAAAGAGGTTATTTCAAGGGCTGATATATTAATAATGGCTGTGCCATCAGCATTTTTAAAAGATGCTCTTTCAGGATTAACTGAAGCGGATTTTAAAAACAAAAAGGTTTTTTCGGCCATAAAAGGGATTGTTCCTGAACATAATTTAATTGTTGGCGAATTTTTTAACACGGAATATAAAATTCCACTAGAAAATATTGGAGTAGTCACAGGCCCATGTCATGCTGAAGAGGTAGCGATGGAAAAACTTTCATATTTAACGATTGCCTCTCAAAATGTTGAAAATGCTACATATGTAGCTTCGCAATTAAATTGCAGATATATAAGAACAACAGTTTCTGATGATATTTTTGGAACAGAATTTTCTGCTGTATTAAAAAATGTTTTTGCTGTAGCAAGCGGTATTTGTCATGGTCTGGGATATGGCGATAATTTTCAAGCGGTTTTAATTTCTAATGCGATACAGGAAATAAAACGTTTTGTTGACGTTGTTCACCCAATTGACAGAGATATAAAAAGTTCCGCTTATCTGGGAGATCTTTTGGTAACAGCCTATTCTCAATTTAGTAGAAATAGAATGTTTGGGGCAATGGTAGGTAAAGGGTATTCTGTAAAATATGCGCAATTAGAAATGAATATGGTTGCTGAAGGGTATTATGGTGTTAAATCAATCCATGAGATAAATAAAAAATACGGAGTGGATATGCCCATAACAGATGCTGTTTATAACATAATTTACGAAAAAATTTCACCGGCAATTGAAATGAAATTGCTCACAGATAGATTATCCTAAAACGTATTGAATTATTGAAAGAAGCAGAATGTTTTATTCTATAGATTTTAATGTTGCTTCAACTTCAGAAACAACTTTTTTCTGAGCCTCTATTTCTGCTTTTTTCTTCTCTTGATTTGATTTATTGGTAACAATATTGTCTTCTGCTTTTTTTATTTTCGCCTTGTAATCTTCAATGTCGCTATTTAAATTTTTACTCTCTTTTTCTAGATCTTTTTGTTCATCTTCAAACCCGGATTGTTTTTTTTGTGCATCCTTTAATTTTTGTTCAACAATGTCTTTACATGTGTTAACCGCAAATTCTTTAGCTATTTTTTCAGCCACTTTATATTGATCTTTATGTTCAGAAGAGCTTAAAAACGCGCCACCTAAATCAAAAGCAATTACAAATGTAATTTCTTTATCTCCCTTTTTTCCTTGCGCTTTCCCATAAATGTCAATGGTGTTGTTACCCATATCTTTAATAGTGGCATTATCAGAAAAAACACCTCCATCGAGTGAGGATCTTTTGCCGTCATATTTTTTTATGAATGAGCGGAATGCATCTACAGCATCGGATGGACTAATGTCGTATAGCGTTACTGTTATTGCATTGTGATTGCCGCCACCAATATTTTCATTTGCTTCTTTTACTTTTATTTTTTGTGCCGATACTGAAAAGCTAACTGAAATAGCAAAGGCAAGAACGAATAGTTTTTTCATATGAGAGAATTATAATTTGAATTACAAGATACAAAAATATTTGCAAATTTTAATCATCAATATCGGTTACACCTCCCGAAACAATAAATTTCATTACCTCCGGAGAGGAAGCATCCACGGGTGTGACGCTATCAGATGGAACGATTAACAAATTTCCTGAAAAAGAATACGAAAGTGGAACATATACAGCAACGGTACCCTTCTTAATATGGATTTCGCCTAGATCTTCTTTGGTAATAAAACCTAATTGCTGAATATTATTTTCTTTATTGATAGTAATTAATACAGGTTTATTAAACCTTTTTTTGCTTCCAACAAAAGCAGATAAAAGATCCTTGATCGATGAATAAACAATCTTAACAAATGGTGTGTGCTCCAGCGCGTAATCAAACATGTTAAAAAGTGGTCGCAAAATAATCGATGATCCCAACATCCCCATTAAGAAAATTATAAGTAGAGAAATAGCTATTTCAATAAATGGATCTACTGCTGGACTTATTATTGTTCCAAAAATGCTAAACAAGGAAACAACCAGATAAAACAATTTATAGACAACAATAGCTGTAATAACTACGGGAACAGTAATAAGTAAGCCTTGAAAAAAATACCTTAATCCGGTTTTCATTTTTTAATTTTAGATGGAGCAAAATTACTTAAATAATTATTGGGGAGGTTTACATTTCTTTTAATCTTTTCTGTTCAGCCTTTGAAAGTCCTGATATTACAAGGTTGTATGAATCGGTGATCCATTGGCGGATAAGTTTTTCAGGGATTACCCCATTTATAATAATGGTATTCCAGTGTTTTTTGCTCATATGATAGCCAGGTATTACACAGTCATAGCGCTCTCTCAATTCAACAGCTTTTTCCGGATCACATTTCACATTAAATTGTAATGGATTATTATCTAAACCAACCAGTAGAAAGATTTTCCCTCCTATCTTGAAAAGTAAGATATCCGGTCCGAAAGGCATTGCTTCTTCTGCATTTTTTAATGAAAGACAATATTCTCTTAACTCTTCAATATTCATATTTTTTATTATAAAACAGAAGTGATAAACAGCGTTTTCTTTCTTTCAAAAGTAGGAATTAGTATCTATTTTTACTCGTTTTTTTATCCAAAACCAAGAATAATTTAACTATTTTTGAAACCTTAGATTTTAATACAATATTGCTATGAAAGATAAACTCCAGGAATTAGAAAAAAAGATCGTTGAAGCACATTTAGGTGGTGGCGCAAAACGAATCGAATCTCAACATAAAAAAGGTAAATTAACTGCACGTGAACGTCTACATTTTTTAATGGACGAAGGTAGTTTTGAAGAGGTGAGTATGCTCGTAACGCATCGTTCATCTGAATTTGGCTTAGAACGTGAAAAGTATTTAGGCGATGGCGTAATAACCGGATTTGGAACCATTAATGGACGTTTGGTATATGTATTTTCACAAGATTTTACGGTGTTTGGTGGTTCATTAAGTGAAACTCATGCTGAAAAAATTTGCCGTATCATGGATTTGGCCATGCAAAATGGAGCACCTGTTATCGGCTTGAATGATAGCGGTGGAGCTCGTATTCAGGAAGGTGTAGTTTCATTAGGTGGATATGCCGATATCTTTTATCGCAATACGTTAGCTTCAGGAGTTGTCCCTCAGTTATCAGCTATCATGGGACCTTGTGCAGGAGGTGCAGTTTATTCTCCAGCTATAACGGATTTCATAATGATGGTGGAAAACACTTCTTATATGTTTGTTACCGGACCAAATGTTGTAAAAACAGTAACTCATGAGGAAGTAACAAGTGAAGAGTTAGGTGGAGCCTCCACACATTCAACAAAATCGGGTGTTACTCATTTCTCTTGCGCGAATGAAATAGAATGTATCAATAACATTAAAGCATTATTGAGCTATATGCCTCAAAATTGTGAAGATGATGCGCCATCTGTTCCGTATGAGAAAAAAGAAAACGAAAAACGTCCCGAGTTAAATAATATTATCCCTGAAAATCCTAACCAACCTTACGATATACGTGAAGTTATTGCAGGAGTAATTGATACGGATACATTCTTAGAAGTTCACAAAAATTTTGCTGAAAATATTGTTGTTGGTTTTGCACGATTAGCTGGTAAAAGTATTGGTATTGTTGCAAATCAACCTGCATTTTTAGCAGGAGTGTTGGATATCAACTCATCAACAAAAGCAGCGCGTTTTGTGCGCTTTTGCGACAGTTTTAATATTCCATTGTTGGTATTTGAAGATGTTCCGGGATTCTTGCCTGGTACTGATCAGGAGTGGCACGGCATCATCACAAACGGAGCAAAATTATTATATGCTTTCTGTGAAGCAACCGTTCCAAGAATCACTGTTATCACTCGTAAAGCATACGGTGGAGCATACGATGTGATGAACAGCAAACACATTGGCGCAGATATGAATTATGCTTGGCCATCAGCAGAAATAGCGGTTATGGGCGCGAAAGGTGCTGCCGAAATTATTTTCAAAAATGAAATTGCCGCAGCAAAAGATCCTGCAGCAAAACTAGCTGAAAAGGAAAAAGAATATATTTTACATTTCGCTAACCCATACCGTGCAGCAGAAAGAGGTTATGTAGATGAAGTTATTAAACCGGAAGATACTCGCGAAAAATTAATTAAAGCATTTAACATGCTGAAAAATAAAGTAGCAAAACTACCTAAGAAGAAACACGGAAATATACCATTGTAGAAATCTGTTAGTTCATTTAATAAAAAAATGCAATCAATTTTGATTGCATTTTTTTATTTTTTCATCCCTATCACGGCCATCATCCTTCCTGTAACTCCCTTTTCTTTTCGATGTGAAAAAAAGAGATCATTATTATTTACTGTACAATAAGTTGAGATTTCAATATTTTTAGAAAGAACACCAAAATCAAGCAATTGCTTTTTATTGGCAGCTTTTAAATCGACAAAATATTTTTGCTTTTGTGTGTCAAATCGTTTGAGTGTATCATCAAAATGTTCTGCTACTTCATCACCAACTTCAAAATTTTCATAACTGATGCAGGTACCAATATAAGCTTTGCAGTTTTCTCCTTTTGTTCCAAAATTTTCTTGCATTTTTTGTAAGGTATTACTTACAATTTTTCCGACAGTTCCTTTCCATCCTGCATGTATCGCTGCTATCGCATTTTCTTTTTCATCGTGAATTAAAATTGGGGTGCAGTCGGCAACCGAAACGGCTAAATATACATTTGGCTTATTGGTAATCTGGGCATCAAATTTTTCATTGGTAACAGGCTCGTTCACAATCAATACATCATTTCCATGAACTTGATAACACCTTGAAACCTGCGATAGTTCAGCACCAATCTTCCCGAAAAATATTTCCCTGTTCTTCCATACATTACTTTCGTCATCATTTACCGATAAACCTAAATTCATTGAACTAAAAGGCACCGGACTTATTCCACCAAGGCGAGTGCTTTGGACTGCAATAACTATTGAAGTATTAAAAATTTTTGGCAGAATGATCATATTGCAAAAATAGGAATATCTGTAAGACAGAAATTTCGTTTCTTTGCAAAAAAAATTATTTCATGAATATTTTAATTCTTGGTTCTGGTGGTCGTGAACATGCGTTTGCATGGAAATTATCTCAAAGTAAAAAAACAAGTAAACTGTTTATTGCACCCGGCAATGCAGGTACTGCATTAGTAGGAACAAATATTCCTGTTTCGGTAACTGATTTCGAAGCAATAAAAAACATTGTCTTGAAAAACAAGATCAATATGGTGATTGTTGGACCCGAAGACCCTCTGGTGAATGGTGTTCACGATTTCTTTTTGGCGGACGACTTGCTAAAAAACATCCCTGTTATCGGTCCACAAAAAGATGGTGCGCAGCTGGAAGGGAGCAAAGATTTCTCTAAAAAATTCATGATCCGTCATAACATACCTACTGCTCGTTATGAAACATTTACGAAAGAAACCCTTAATGAAGGGTTGAAATTTTTGGAAACGCTTCACCCTCCTTATGTTTTAAAAGCCGATGGATTAGCTGCAGGTAAAGGAGTTGTGATTCCTACCACATTAGATGATGCAAAAAAGGAATTAACAGAAATGCTTGCTAATGCTAAATTTGGTAATGCTTCCGCGAAAGTGGTGATTGAAGAATTTTTAAAAGGAATCGAACTTTCTGTTTTTGTTTTAACCGATGGTAATTCATATAAAATATTACCTTCCGCGAAAGATTATAAGAGAATTGGTGAGGGAGATACTGGTTTAAATACGGGTGGTATGGGAGCCGTTTCGCCTGTTCCTTTTGCTGACGAAACATTTCTTAAAAAAGTTGAACAACGTGTTATTGTCCCAACAATTAATGGATTAAAAAAAGAAGGAATACGATATAAGGGATTTATTTTTATTGGTCTGATGAATGTAAATGGAAACCCCCAAGTGATAGAATACAACGTGCGAATGGGGGACCCGGAGACAGAAACAGTAATTCCAAGAATAAAATCTGATCTGTTGGACTTATTTGAAGGGGTTGCAAATGGAAATTTGCATGATAAAACCTTTGAAGTAGATTCCCGTTTTGCAACCACCGTAATGCTTGTAGCAGGCGGTTATCCCGAAGAATATGAAAAAGGAGATGTGATTACAGGGTTAGAGTTGGTGGAGGGAAGTTTTGCTTTTCATGCAGGAACAAAACAAGAAGGAAGCAATGTAGCAACAAATGGCGGAAGAGTTATTGCTATTACGTCTTATGGTGATACAATGGAAGAAGCATTAAAAAGATCATTCGCTAACGCAGAGAAAATTCAATACAAAGGGAAATATTACCGGAGAGACATTGGTAACGATTTGAAATAGTGAAAACAATATAAACGAAATCCCCAAACTGTATATACAGTTTGGGGATTTCGCTTAAAAAAATTAAATATTATTGTAAGGTGTTATTCTTCTTAGCTTCTTTGTTAAATCTTGCTTGCATGGTTAACCAAATGATTATTAGAACAACAATTGCGAACCAAAAGAACATATTTGGTTTGTTGCCTAAGCCCTTCATAAAAGTAAATGTCCACTGGAAAAAATGTCCAAGACCATAAAAAACATCTGTCATATTCATTATTGTAATTTTTTGATTGAAGTCAAAATTACAAATTTTATTAATATTACAAATTATTTTGTGCTATTTTTAGACTCATAAATTATGTTTATACGATTTTTTAAGTCCAATAATGCAGCAGCATTAATTTTTTTGCCTCTACTTGCATTGACAATATGGGGTTTTGCCTTTTTTTTACCTCCGATTCAGCCCATAGGGCATACTATGCCTTTTTATGATTTGATCAGTAATGCTATCTCAAAATTTCATTGGTTAAATGTTTTAATTGCATTGATTTTAGTGCTAAGTGAAGCTTTTTTATTGAATTACATCATTAGTGAAAATGCCTTGTTTGCAAAACAATCTTACCTGCCTGCGTTGTTTTATGTTCTGTTTATGAGCAATAATAATGCAATGCTTACCATTCATCCGCTATTGTTCGCAAATTTATTTATGATATTTGCAATTGATCAGCTTTTAAATGCTTATCGTAAAGACAAAGCTTTTGCTGAAGCATTTAATGCAGGTTTTTTAGTTTCAATTGCTTCCCTTTTTTATTTTCCATATATAGTTTTTATTCCCGTTTTAGGGATAGCTTTTGTTTTGCTTCGCCCGTTTATTTGGCGCGAATGGATCATATCGATAATGGGCGTTCTTTTGCCATACTTTTTCGTGATAACTTATTATTTCTGGAATGATTGTTTAAGTGCTTTCTGGCATAAAAACATGTTTTACACGATTCTTCGTGAGCAACCTAAATTCAATTCTTCGAATAGTTTTTACTTCACAATGATAATAGGCTGGGCGATTCTGTTATTGTCCTTCGGAAGCTTGTTTGGTGGACTATCAGGAGGAGCCCAAAAAAGCAAAAAGAGTATTATTTTAATGATATGGCTGTTTGTTTTTTCGGTAGGTTCAGTGCTTCTTGCGCCTGAAATTAACACACGATCATTCTCCGCCTTTGCAATACCAGCTTCTGTATTTTGTGCAAATTATTTTTTGAATATTAAAAAGCATTGGTGGGCTGAACTTTTATTCTTCTTGTTTTTCTCTTCTATCATCATTAATTTACTTGTTCATTTTTTTTGAACAATTCGTTAATTAGCATCTATTCAGGGTTTTTATTTTTAACTTTGCAATCTAAAATTCAGATATAGATATGAGCAAATTTGGAGTTGTTATTTTTCCGGGGTCTAATTGTGACCAAGATATGATCTACGCGTTAAGAAACATGATGGGGCAGGAAGTGGTTGAACTATGGCATAAAGATACCGATCTGAAAGGTTGTGATTTTATTGTTCTTCCAGGAGGGTTTTCATACGGAGATTATTTACGTTCGGGAGCTATTGCGCGTTTTTCTCCGATTATGGAAAAGGTGATAGAGTTTGCTCATAAAGGAGGATATGTGATGGGTATTTGTAACGGATTTCAAATTTTATGTGAAGCGGGATTGGTCCCGGGTGCATTATTACATAATAACGAACGTAAATTTATTTGTAAAAATGTTTTTATAAAAGCTCAAAACAACGATACATTAGTTACCTCATCTATTCCAAAAGAAAAAGCACTGAAGATTCCTATTGCTCATGGCGAAGGAAAATATTATGCTGATGCTGAAACATTAAAGCAGATGAATGAAAACGGACAAATACTTTTCCGTTATTGTGATGCAAATGGAAACGTAACGGATGAATCGAATCCAAATGGTTCAACTGAAAATATTGCAGGTGTTTGTAATGCAGGTAAAAATGTATTTGGAATGATGCCACATCCTGAGCGTGCAGCTGATGGGGATCTTAGCAATATTGATGGACGATTGATCTTTGAATCGATTCTTAATTTGGTGAAGAGCTAATCCTGTTTTTTGTAAAAATGCATTTCTTTGGCGTATTGCCAAGCCTCATCGGGCATAAAATAACGTAGATCTTTTTTGTCCTTAATGGCCTGACGAATTTGTGTTGATGAGATTTCCATCAAAGGGGCATCCACCCATATTACCTTTTCATTATCTTTCAGTTTTCCTCCATCACAATTTGGGCGCGGATACACATATAATTCGTAGTGTTTTAATATCTCCTCAAAGTTTTTCCATTTATGAAAACTCTCCAGATTATCTGCTCCCATAATAAGTGCAAATTTATGCTGAGGATATTTTTCATTCAAATATGTAAGTGTATTGATTGTGTATGATGGTTGGGGAAGTTTGAATTCAATATTACTCGCCTTTAATTTATTATTATCTCCAATTGCTAAATTCACTAAATGCAATCGTTGTTTTTCGTCCAGTAGAGTGTTTTTATTTTTTAATGGATTGTGTGGTGAAACAACAAACCAAATGCGATCCAGATCAGTAAACTCTAGCATATAATTTGCCAATACCATGTGACCGATATGGATAGGATTAAAGGAGCCGAAAAATAAACCAACCTTCATTTAGTAAAGAATTACGAATAGGATACGAATATACGAATAGAGATTTTAAAATTATGCTGTTCTTAATTTCAACATTTTATTTCACCCACATAAAAATATTGGGATTGTTTTCATATTGCTCGATGTCTTTACTGAAAACGATTACACAAAAATCAATTAATGGGAGTAGTCCAAAACATCCGCCAAATGTAGCCACATAAACAACCGGCACCCAAGGTTTTGTTCCTAACATCACACGGTGCGCTCCAACAAAACCAAGAGGAAAAGGAAATGCACAAAGTGCAGAAATGATTTTCTTATTACGGTTAGATTTATTTGAGGATACTTTTTTTAAAATCGTAGAGTCAGATACTGCTAGGGAAGTTTCAACTTTAATTGAATCATTTGTAAGTTGTGTAGAATCCTTTGGAAGATTATTTGAAATTGTCGATTCTGAAGCAGAGGCAATCAATGAATGAGCAATTAATAGAAAGGGAAAAATGAAAAAGGATTTGAATTTGCTCATTTTAAAAGCCTAAAAAAGGGGATGATTAAATTCATCCCCTTTACTTGTTTTTATTTTACTTCTTTTAAGCGTTTTGCTACTTCGTTCCAGTTGATCACATTCCAAAAAGCTGCAACATAATCCGGACGTCTGTTTTGATAATGCAAATAATAAGCATGTTCCCAAACATCGATTCCTAGTATTGGAGATCCTTTTACATCAGCAATATCCATCAACGGGTTGTCTTGGTTAGGTGTAGAGCTAACAACAAATTTTCCATCTTTTACAAGTAACCATGCCCAGCCTGAACCAAAACGTGTAGCAGCAGCAGTTGCAAATTGTGTTTTAAATTCAGCAAAAGAACCGAATGCTGCATTGATTCCTGTTGCAACATCGCCAGTAGGTTCACCACCTGCATTTGGTGCCATTACTGTCCAAAACATGGAGTGATTAAAATGTCCACCACCATTGTTACGAACAGGCATAGGGTATTTTGAAATGTTTTTACAGATTTCTTCGATACTTAATTTCTCAGCATCGGTACCAGCAAGTGCATTGTTTAAATTAGTAACATATGCTTGGTGGTGTTTTGTATGATGTATTTCCATTGTACGAGCATCAATATGAGGCTCTAATGAGGTATACTCATAAGTTAATTTTGGTAATTCAAAAGCCATTTTTATAGATTTTAATGATTAATTTTTATTTTTTTAGAAGTTCAAAGGTATGAAATATTATGCTCTTTGTCATAAAAAACAGGAATAATGAATCACCACTTTGTCTGGTTTTTAACATAGTATTGTTTAAAGAATTTTCTTATTGACTGATTATCAAATTGATTGATATTGATTTTTGGTTATCTTTGCGTTCAGATACTATTATTAACAAAACAAACAAAAATCAAAACATGAAAAAATTATTTACAGTTTTGTTCATTGCAGGTGCAATGAGCATAGTGGCTTGCGGACCAAGCGCTGAAGAAAAAGCAAAAATGGAAGCTGAAGCAAAAGCAAAAATGGATTCTTTATTCAATTCTGCTAGCCAAAGCATTTCAACTGCTTTGGATTCTGTTGCAACAACAGTTGATTCAACAGCAACAGCTCCTGCTGCAACAAAATAGTTTTTGTTTCACGGAAAATTAAAAGCGTCCTTCCGATTTCGGAAGGACGCTTTTTTTATTAAAAACTTCATCTAAATAATACAACCGTATTATTTCATTAACTGAATTGCTTTTTTCAATATGTTATCCTGACTTTGTATTACTGGATAATACCCTTCACTATTCCAAATATTCCTCGCAATTAGTGCTTTCAGTTGTGTTTTAATAATTTCCTGTGAGGTATTAATTTGTTTTTCATTACGAGGAATTTTATTTTTTTCGGCATAAACAATAAATGCCTCAAAAACATCGGGTGTAATAACAAATGATTTATTGAAGTTTTGAATTGTTTTAAATGCTTTTAATTTTTGTCTTTCTTTATCCGCATAATCAAAAGCAAAATCATTGATCAATCCATTGAATGCTACTTCACTTAAATAATGTGAACGACCGGAAGTATCCAAAGAAACAAATACATCAGGAGTAATTCCGCCACCACCATATACAATTTTGCCTGCAGGGGTTTTAAATTTTAAGGAATCTGAAATCTTAATACTATCAGCACTTTCAAGTTCTCCGCTTGTAAAACGTTTGTATTCTTCATCATAATACGCTTCTAAATTGTCGGTATATGGTTTTTGGATACATCTGCCAGTAGGAGTGTAATAGCGAGCAATTGTGAGTCGTATTGCGGACCCATCAGAAAATTCACTTTGTTCTTGAACCAAGCCTTTTCCGAATGACCGTCTTCCAACTATTGTTGCTCTATCATTGTCCTGCAAAGCACCAGATAATATTTCACTTGCAGATGCTGATCCATCGTCAATAAGAATAATTAATTTTCCGTTCTCAAATTCTCCTTTTTTTGTGGCTTTGTAATCTTTTCTATTGCGCGCTTTCCCTTGTGTATAAACAATTTCTTTTCCATCACTCAAAAATTCATCAGCAAGATCAACAGCTGTATTTAAATATCCTCCACCATTTCCACGAAGATCAATAATTAACTGTTGCATTCTTTGAAGCTGTAGTTTTTCGAATGCTGTTTTGTATTCATCAAAAGTTGTTGCAGCAAATCGGCTTATTTTAATGTAACCTGTTTTAGAATTAACCATGTAAGCAACATCTACGCTATAAATTGGGATTTTTCCACGTGTTATTGTAAAGTCAATAAGGTTTGGTTTCCCTTTCCGCATGATGCTCACTTTTACTTTTGTTCCGCCTTTCCCTTTCAAATTCTCCATCACTTGTTTATTAGTGATTTTGATTCCCGCAACTTTTTTCCCTTCTACTTTTATTAGCTTGTCTCCGGCTTGCACACCCACTGATTCTGCAGGCCCACCGGGAATAGACGCAACAACACGAATAGTGTCATCTACAATATTAAACTCTATTCCTACTCCTTCAAAATTGCCTTGCAATGGTTCGTTTGTGGATGCCAATTCATCTGCAGATATGTACGCTGAATGGGGGTCAAGATTTTGAAGCATTGCAACAATTGTTTTATCAACTAATTGATCAGCTTTTATGGTATCAACATATTCGTCATTTACATAACGTAAAATTTCATCAATCTTACTGAACTTGTTTTTGGAATCAATGTTAAGTGTTCCAAAATTGTTGTGGAGCTGAAAGGTGTTGCCAATAAAAATTCCAAGAATTAAAATAAGAGCAAATACAATGGGTAAATAAATATAAAATTTAGGACGGTTCATTGAAAAATAATTGAATTTTTGGTGTAATAATTTTAATTTTTTGTAAATTATTTTTTAACGTATCGAACTACTTCTACTCCAAATTTTCTTAAAAAATCAACTCCTTCATCTGTTGGCAAACCTTTAAAGTCCGCATAAGAATTTAAGTAATATATTTTTTTAATACCGGTAGTAAAAATTACACGTGCACATGAAATGCAAGGTGATAATGTTACATAGAGTGTTGAGCCTTCAACAGAAAAATTATTTTTTGCTGCATACAAAATGGCATTTTGCTCTGCATGAAGTGCTAAAGAGCAGCTTCCTTTACTATCACGCGGACAACCAACCTCAGGCCACTCTTCATCGCAATTGTTTGTTCCTGCTGGTGGTCCATTATAACCTAAGGAAATTATCCTAGTATCTTTTGTAAGTACGGCACCTACTTTAGCTTTTACGCAATGTGATCGTTTGGCTAGGTTCTCTGCCAACTCCATGTAAATTTCATCAAAAGATGGTTTGCTCATTTCTTTGTAATTATTTGAAGGGCAAATTTACAAAGAATTCTACGTAATATTTTTATTTTATTAAAGCTAAGCCTTCGAGCGCAGAGGTGTCGTTTGGTGAAAGCATTAATACTTTGTTGAACAAAACTTTTGCTTCGGCAGTTTTACCAGTTTGATAGTTTGACCAAGCATACATTAATAGGGCATCATATCCGAAAGGATAAATGTTTACCACTTTTTCGAAATAGTTATATGCTGTGGGGTAATCTTTCTTGTAATAATAGATCATTCCCATTTTGTAATTGGCAGTTGTATTTTGAGGATCTATTTCCAATACTTTTTTGTATTGTGCAATTACTTGATCCATGTTTCCTAAAGCCGCAGCCGGATAAACATATGCCAATTTTGCCTCAATTGAATTAGGTATTAGATTCATTGCCAGTTGATAGAATGATATCGATTCTTTGTTTTGCCCAACTTCATAATAGAGCCATCCAAGGCGAAGATTTAATTCATAGGATTTAGCATCATAAACTTCTTTTATAGTCATGATAGCACCTACATAATCTGCATTCTTTTCTTCTGAATAACTTTTTGAAAAGGCCGCAACTATCTTATCAGTTTGGGAAAATCCGTTGTTAATATTTAAGAATAATATTGTTCCAATTAAAATAATTTTTATTGTTTTCATGATTGTAATTTTTATGGAATTATTTTTAGTCCAACTAGAAATGTGTTGTAGTGATAATTAAACTTTTCAATCTTTTCTGTTTTGTATTCCATTTGATATAACCCATACATGGAAACATGTTTGCTGATATTGACATTGGCAATAAATGACCATTTGGAAGTAGTTAGGTCGACTGAGTTGTTTACCAAAGCACCATTGTCTTCCATAATATTTTGTCCATTATTGTATAGATACGAAGCTGTTAATGAAAAGCGGTTTATTGGTTGGAGATAAATAAACGGTGAAAACGAAGAATAGGTTGTTTTATAACTGTCGCTAGTATGAAAATAAGCAGTGCCTCCTAAAACAAGTTTACTGTTTCCAAAAACAGAATAAGAAACGCTTCCGAAGTGATTAAGTTGAGTTGTATTATCAAAATTAGAAAATGTAGTTCCGATTGACAATGCTAATTTTTTATATGTTTTTTGAATTGTTAATGAACCAACAAAGTAATTTTTCTTGACAGAACTGGCTTTTTGAGCATCTTGCGCCTTTTTAATAGGATCATTCAAAGCATCGATTTGCTGTTGATTATTGCTTATTTGTTGTTGGTTGTTATCAAACTGTTGTTGATTATTATTAAGCTGTAGTTGATTGTTATTTAAATTTTGCTGATTTTGATTTAATAATTGCTGAACATTAGCAAGGTCCCCTTGAGCTAACATCAATTGGTTTTGTTGCATAGGCGGCAAAGGTTGCGGTAACGACTGCAAATAATTAATTTGTTGCTGCAAACCATTTGCTTGTTGTTGCCATTGCAATTGTTGTTGATTTAATGTTTGTTGCTGTTGATTTAATGTTTGTTGCTGCTGAGTTATCGCTTGTTGTTGCTGAGTTAACGCTTGTTGTTGCTGAGTTAAAGTTTGTTGTTGCTGTGATAAGCGCTTTTCTTCTTCTGCATATGCCGAATTATCAGGTGTTTTTTTTAAATGTATTACATGGACAGAAGGCGATATCATCCAATTGTCTTTGATAGGAATCGTTGCCTTTAAATAATATTGCAATTGTTTAATGTCATTGCTCGCGTATATCTGAGGGTTATTAAATTCCGGATTAGCGGAATTATATTGTTGCCCATAAGAACTAAATGCATGTAATAACGAAAACTTATTTTTTACATAGTGATTCAGAGATAATTGAAAATAAGTTGCAGGATTAAAATAATTTTGATTTGTATTTGTTTTTGGGTCAAAAAAGGTACTGTTATTATTGATCTTAGTCCCTCCTTCGAGATTGATAAATCCAATAGAAGATGATTTTTTTGTTCCAATTTTTTCTGCGAGTGCTTTACTGAATGTTTTGCTTAACTTTCTTGAGTCTTCCATTCGTCCCGTAAATACATAACAATAGTATAAATACTCCAAAGCCAGGTCATCGGTTGAATTATATGCTAATGCTTTTCTGAAATTAAATTCGGCAAGACAATAATTTTTCTTTTCGTAATAAGCAATCGCAACCCTCATGCGTAAATAAAAATAATCGTAATCCTTATCAATTGACTTGTTCCCGAATTTAATAAGCTCTGTCCAGTTTTTATCTGTGTAAAGTTGGTAGCTTTTTTGTTCTACAATAGCTGAGTTTAAGGTATCCTGAGCGATACCTTTTGTAACTTGAAATAAAAAAATAAAAATAATGATTTTATAAATCCTGCCTAACAACATTGATCGTTCCTGTAAAAGTGTAATAAAAATTATGTATTCAAAAAATCTAAAAAATGTATGATGTTATTTAATCAGCCCTAAACCTTCTAAAGCTGATTTATCGTTCGGACTGTATAATAATACTTTATTGAATAAAGTTTTTGCTTCATTTTTATTACCAAGGAAGTAATTTGTCCATGCACTCATCAACATATTATTATAATCAAATGGATAAAGGTTTAGAGAAATATCAAAATATTTTTTCGCATTTAAATAATCTTTTCTGTAATAATAAATTAAGCCCAAATTATAATTTGCAGTAGAGTTTTTGGAATCTAATTTTAATATTGATAAATAGGTTTTTTCTACCTCATTCCAGTTTTCCAATTTAGTAAGCGGATTAATTATAGCCCACAATGGTTCTGAAGCAGCTGGCATTAGTGAAATAGCTTTTTGATAAAACGACACAGATTCTTTGTTTTTTCCAGCTGCATAATTTAGCCATCCTAAACGTAGGTTGATCTCATATGAAGTTGCATTATAAACTGTGTTGAGAGATGATATTGCTGCATCGTATTTTTTTATTGCTTCATAGTCGTATGATTGACTAAATGCATTCATTAATGTTTTGTCTTGTGCCTTAACGTTTAAAGCAGTTAAAATTATAATAACAGCGAGAGATTTTTTAAATAGTTTCATAAATTATTTTTTTAATGATTAATGTTTTAATGAAAAATTATGATGATACATGAAAATACGATTCGGTTTTGTTTTTATTGTGAATAGTAAATCGATGCATTTTATTGTCCTTTAATTCCAATTCGAAATTAATTTTTTTGAATGTATAGTTGACAAGTTTTGTTTCAACTTCAGTGCTGATAATTAACTTTTGCGGAGCATAAATATTATCTGCATAAGTAAAAGTTGAGGTGTGATTAGCTTTGGTGAATAAGTAAAATGGAGCAACAAAATCTTGAAAAAATTGAATCAATTTATTGTTGAAATGAATCAATGGTACGTTATCTTCTATTTTAATATTCTCATAATAACCGAGTAATTGACGGTATGCTGCCAAATAAAAATTAAATAGTAACGAATTTCTATCTCCTTCAAAATCTGTAAAATATATCATGGTTCCATCGTTCACGAAGTATGCATATGATTTGCTTGCTTCACAATACAAATATCTTCGATTATAAGCATCAGTAAATATTTCCCAATGAATAATTGTGTTACTATGTTCTTTTTGAAAGGATATTTTTTGCCCAGGTAAGAATGAAAAGCTAGTGATCAATAATTCATTCACTTGAATATTACTAATGAAAGAACCTTCTTTGGGAACCTCTGAAATTTTCAAAGTCTTTTCTAATCCATTTCTCTCAATGAAATAGGAAATAGGATATTCAATTGTTTTTGCGCCAACTGTAGGTATTGTTTGTAGTTGAAAATGAATATGTGGCTCAGGTGAACGGCCGGAATTTCCACATGTAGCTATTAATGTTCCTTTGGTGATGTATTGCCCGATAAAAATATTAAATGAATCTTTTTTTACGTGACTTATTTGTGAGAATAATCCATTAAGGTGATTCAGAATTACGGTGTTACCCCAGTTGTTTTCAGTGTCAACGTCACCAATATCATTTTCCTCAACTGTGTTAATGATATCATAGACATAACCATCATATGGAGCTAGAATTTCTCTGTTATAACAGTAAAAATATTCTCTAGAAAAATCTCTTACATTAGCAGGGTCGCGGTAAGTATTGCCTTTTGAATCGACAATCACAAAATCCAGTGCTTTGCTCCAATCACCCAAGTGAGTTATTTTTCCATCGTAGCCCTGACTCACATTCCACTCACCCGAAAACGGAAGAATGATCTTATAAAGATGTTCGTTTTTGAAACGTTGAATAGAGTTAAGGTATTTATAGATTGTTTTTTCGGCAGAAAAATATTGAATAGTAACAACCTGTAAATATTTATGCAGCCATCTTTGGTTTAAGGCAAAGAGAAATGCTGTACAAACAACACTAAAGGAAAAAGAATAAGCCTTCAATTGGAATGTTCCGAGTATTTTACCGATCGATAAAAGAATCAACATTAATACAGGCGTTAATATTATAACGGTGATGTAACTATAAGTGTTTGGGATTAGAAAAAAGCAACCGATCGCAATCGCCAGGAAAATATAATTTGCGCCTTGTAAATAATAATTCAGATCATTCACATCGGCACCAAAAATTGAATAAAAAAAGTAAGCACATGTGAATCCGATAAGGCTAAGCGAAAAAGCGATACGCGAAAAATACAACAACCCTAATGCAAGCAGCATTCCACCTAAAACACTTGTTTGAAAAAAAGTGCCTGCAAGAGTTTTAAAGTAAATTAAGGCGAATGAAAATATATTAATGTTGTCGAATGAATGAATGAATAAATAGAATTGTGAAGCTTCATTACGAGTTAACTCGTTAATGGTGTAAATGTGAGTTTCATCCAAATGGATATTCGTAAAATTTGTTGCCGCTAATGAAATGATCCAGTAGGTGATAATGAAAGGGAATGATAAAAATGGTAAATTATAAACAGCGAATAATCCTTTCAACCAAACAGTGATTAATAGTAATATTAAAACTCCGGTAACAAATAAAACAACAAATGTGGAATTAAATGAATACTCGTAACCTATTGCAAGCCCAAGGAATAAAGCGTTAAAACCAAAAATTCCTTTTTGTATCTCGTCTCTGTTAAATCCAATAATGTAGGCAAATACATTTATTAATACGATTGCCATAAAGCCGCACAAACCAATGATTGGAGAAAAGAATGTTACAATCAGAATAATAAGCGCAAAAACATTGTCTAATGAAAACAGCATTAAACTATAGCTGTTTAAAATACATTGAAGCCAATAATTTGTTTTTATTTTGTCGAGTATCGTATTCAAAATGCTTCTTTAAATTGTCGATTAATATTTATGGACCAGTATAAAATATAAAGGTTTAATCATGTTTATTATTATGGGATAAAATTAAAGATTTATTTGAAGTAATAGTAATTAATAATGTGGGTAGTAGTTCCCTATACACCTTAATAAATACATTGTTCACCTATTTTTTTTGATATAGAGCTAAAATTTCAAAAATTAATGAAGTGGTTGTATATAGAAAATGGATATTTGTAGTTATAATAATTACAATAAACGTTAACCTTTTTAAAAGGTAATTTTTATTCCGTATTTTTAATTTTACCTGAAATAAAAAAATTAAATAAATCATTTAACAATTATGGGATCAACAGTTAATTTAAAAAGTAAAATAAAAGAAGCCAAATTGCAACAACTGAAAGAGCAATCAGTGTTTAAAAATTATGTAACATGGTTTGAGATTCCTGCATATAATCACTATAGGTCGGTTGCTTTTTTTAATTATATCTATGGAATTGAAATAACAACGGTAGAGCTAAATGGTTTTGCTATGGGCTTTTTTCCTGCCGAAAATGGAATTGGAGGGGCAATAGTTACTGGCCATGGTTGTGTTCCAAGCGAAGTGGGCCCATTAATTTATTTAAATGGTGGTGATGATTTGAATAATGTATTATCAAAAGTAAATGAAGCAGGGGGAAGAGTTGTTATGGAAAAAAGTTTTCTAAGTGAAACTGCAGGGTACTTCGCTTTATTTATAGATTCTGAAGGCAACAGGCTTGCTCTTCATTCGAAACATTAATTAGTTTAATAAAACACTTATGAATTCGAAACATTATAATATAAATCAATTAAGAATTGATTTGTGGAATGAACTGAAAGAAAAAAGTAATCAGATTACTCAAATAAATCCCAAGGAGAAAAATTTTGATGCCCGCATAGGCGCAATGAATGAAGTACTTCAGGACTTATTGAGTATTGAGCAATATTTTTCATTTCCTGGGGCATCTCTAGTGGACAGAATAATTAAATCTGTTAAAAAGGCTGAACTCAAAGCTGTTAGTAATCAGGTTGCTGAAATTGTTTCTATTCTAGTAAGTGATAATTTTAGAACTCATACTGATGTATTGAGCGAAAAATTTAATGAGGGATATGCAATAGATAGCAATAAGGAAGAACTTCCCAATAGCACGAAAAAAAATTACTTTGAAGTGCTATATGTAGAAGATATGTCTGCAAAAGAAGAAGCTATTCTCAAAAGTAAAGTTAAAGATCTTATAAATCCTCATGGTTCATTAACCTATGATATAGTTGTACAGCGATCCTTTCAAGATGCATTGATATGTTTGTTTTTTAATTATAATATACAAGCAGCTTGTATACGTTATGCGCCATTGCATCTATCAACAAACATTTCAAAACTCATTAAGCCTTTTATTCAAAATGTGTTAAAAATTGATTTGAAAAATGTGTCAGATGCTGAATTAGGTCCGCTTTTAGGAAAATATATTCATCAATTCAGACCTGAGTTAGACATTTATTATATTACTGATACTTCCTTAACTCACCTTGAAGACAGTACTCTCAAATCATTTAGACGCATATTTTATCAGATGGAAGATTTACAAGAGCTTCATTTGACAATTATCAGCGGAATCAATGAACGATTTGAAACCCCATTCTTTACGGCATTAACAGAATATAGCAAAAGGCCAACAAGTGTGTTTCATGCTATGCCAATATCAAGAGGGAACTCTGTATTTAAGTCTAGGTGGCTGTCAGATTTCGGAGATTTTTATGGCAGAAATGTTTTTTTAGCTGAAACATCAGCAACAAATGGTGGGCTGGATTCGCTTTTACAACCGAAAGGGCCACTGAAAAAAGCACAGGAAAAAGCAGCTAAAGCATATGGTGCCGAACATACTTTTTTTGTTACAAATGGAACATCAACCGCAAATAAAATAGTACAACAGGCATTAATTAAACCGGGTGACGTGGTTCTTGTTGATAGAGATTGTCATAAATCACATCATTATGGATTAGTTTTAGCAGGTGCGTTTCCAGCATATTTGGATTCCTATCCGATTGATGAATATTCGATGTATGGGGCAGTTCCATTAAGTGTCATTAAAGAAAAATTGATTGCATTAAAAAAGGCAGGACGATTGGATCATGCTAAAATGCTGTTGCTCACAAATTGTACGTTCGATGGTTTGGTTTATAATGTTGAAAAAGTAATGGAAGAAGTACTTGCAATTAAGCCCGATATGGTTTTTTTATGGGATGAAGCCTGGTTTGCATTTGCTAGTTTTACCTATACTTTCAAACAGAGAACAGGAATGTATGTGGCACAAAAATTATTTCATAAATACAGAAGTGACGAATACAAAGAGCAGTATAAAAAGCATATTGCGGGATTAAAACCAGGGGAAATTTCATCTCTTCCTGATCCTGAAAAAGTTAAGATCAGAGTGTATGCAACTCAGAGTACCCATAAAACAGTTTCCAGTTTTCGACAGGGATCGATGATACATATTTGGGATGAAGAGTTCAGTCGCAGGGTAGCTGATAATTTTCAGGAATCTTATATGACTCATACAACAACATCTCCCAATTATCAAATTTTGGCATCGCTGGATGCAGGTCGCAGGCAAGTGGAATTGGAAGGTTATGAGTTGGTTGAAAAAGCAATTGAGATGGCTATGGTATTGCGGTCTAAGGTGGAAGAGCACCCGAAATTAAGTAAGTATTTTCATATTCTTTCAGTTAAAGATTTGATACCCCAAGCTTTTCGCAAACATGGACATAGCGAATATTATACTGTCAAAGATGGTTGGGATAGAATGGAGGAATCATGGGAAAAGGATGAGTTTGTTTTAGACCCAACAAAAATTACTCTTTCAGTTGGTAAGGCTGGTATTACAGGTGATGCATTTAAAAATATGTATCTAATGGATCGTTTCAATATACAGGTAAATAAAACCTCCCGCAATACGGTATTGTTAATGACCAATATAGGAACAACTCGTGGTAGTGTAACCTTTTTAATAAATGCCTTACTTCAGATTGCAGACGAATTAGATGAAAGTAATCGTTCGTTGAATAAACGTGAAGCAGAAATTTCGAAGAAACATATTCACTCATTGATAAAAGATGTGCCCCCATTACCGGATTTTAGTTATTTCCATCGTTCATTTCAGGCATCACCTGGGGTTCCTGGCGGTAATTTACGAGAAGCATTCTTTTTGGCTTACGATGAAGATATGTGCGAATATATTCCTTTAAGTGAATGTTTGAATGCCTTAAGTAAAAATAAAGAATTGGTTTCTACATCCTTTGTAATTCCTTATCCTCCCGGATTCCCAATATTAGTTCCCGGCCAAGTTGTAAGCCCAGAAATTATACGGTTTATGATAGCACTTGATGTTAAAGAAGTGCATGGTTACAGAGCGGAACTTGGGTTGAAAGTTTTTACTATAGGAGCATTAAATCGCAAGAATACGCTTTCTGCAATGGGTGCAATGCCTGTAATGCAACCAACAATTAATAAAACTAAATCGAAAAAATAAATTAGATTCATATGGAAGCTAAATCGAAAAAAACATTAAACGGAATAGAAGAGATAAAACAATATTTCAAATCTAACAAAACACCAATCTATTTTATTAGTGCTACCAATTTTAATTTATTAGGTATTGATGAATGGATAAGTAATTTCAAATATATAAGTCATATTGATAGTTTTGAAGGGTTGCATCCAAATTTGTTTTCTCCAAAAGAAGAAGTGCCTCATGATGAATTTCAAAGCATCGAAGACATTAATAATTATTTGCTTGTTCATCCAGAAGTTGTTGATTATGTAAAATCAAGGAGTGTAAACGGTGAAGCGGGAAAAGCGCTATTTCTAATGTTTGATGAAAAAACGGAGGAGAATGCAAAAGCTCTTGGTTTAGATGTATGTTTCCCTTCAGCCACACTAAGAACATTTTTGGATAATAAAGTAAATACAAATCGAATCGCGGAAAAGGCCCGTGTAGCATGTGTTCCATATGTGCTTTCAGCTGTGGAAGATTATACTCATCTACGTAGCGTATCTAAAAAACTGGGAAGAGATCTTGTCGTTCAAACTCCTTTTGGAGACTCGGGACATACCACATTTTTTATTTCAGATGAAGCTGATTTTGATCTTCACAAAGAGGAAATATTAAGTGAGAAAGAAGTGAAAATTATGAAGCGCATCAATTGTTTTGGAACCGCCATCGAAGGGTGCGTTACAAAACATGGGACATTGGTTGCCCCTCTAATGACTGAGTTGGTGGGATTTCAGGAGTTAACACCTTATAAAGGAGGTTGGTGTGGGAATGAAATTTATGGTAATGCATTTAATGCTGATATCAGAGAAAAAGCAAAAAAATATACTCAACAATTTGGTGATCAGCTTCGAAAAGAAGGTTACAAGGGGTATTTTGAACTTGATTTTTTAATTGACAAAGACAATGGAGAAATTTATTTAGGGGAATTAAATCCACGAATTTCAGGAGTAAGTTCATTAACTAATCATGCAAAATTTGCAATGACAGATGTTCCTTTGTTTCTATTCCATATGTTGGAATGGATGGATGTTCCTTATGAAATTAATGTTCAGGAATTGACGGACCGTTGGTCAAAAGCGGAAAATATGGACAGTTGGAGTCAGCTTGTTATTAAGCATACCAGAAATACGTTGGAAATTGTAACACAAGCACCAGCTTCCGGAATTTGGGAAATGCGAAAAAATGAAAAAATTAAATTCAAAAAAATGGATGCTCACCGTCAATCTGTTGTTGGAGATAACGAAGCTTTTTATATGCAAATCACACAAAAAGATAATTATTTTTATGAAGGTGCCGATCTTGGGATTCTTGTATTAAGAGGTCGTTTGATGTCAGATGAATTTGAACTTTCTGAACGGGGCAAACGTTGGATCAAAGCGATAAGAGAACAATACAGAGCCACAATTGTTGATCCCGGAACATTGGATATAAATGAATTGTATGCCGCGGATGGGTTTAAGATGATGTAGCATTCTGGATCAAACGCGCTTTAATCATTAATAACGCATAACAGATTCCACTCGCAATTCCTAAAACTGCAAAAAAGTAAATTAATAAATACATTGGCGATGTAACTGTTTTGTATATTTCTGTTGCAGTATTACCGATAAGTAACCATTGCAGAATATAAATGATGGTCACATTTTTTCCCAGCCATTTAATGTATCTGAATAAAATAAATTCTCCAGCAAATTGATTTATTTCATTCAGCACAAAACTATAAAATGCAAGAAAAATCAATGTCCACATTGCAAAAACAAATTCATGATGATAGTATAAAGGCAGATTGGATGCAATGAAAATGGCATTTTTGAGGGTGTACACTATAAAAGCGAAAAATACCGCTCCTGCTATTTGTTTAAAAAACCGCTGTGAATCTTGCTTGATAAAAAGGTCGAGTATGGATTTGTTATTATCACTCAAACCATTTTTCTTTTGAAATTGATACAAGGCAATGCCACTTAAAGGGTAAGCTATCCAAGGAAATATGGGGAAGTAAGACCATTTGCTACAGCCATAGAAAAACGAAAAGATGTATTGTGAAACTTTTGTGTCGGGAGTTATGTTACTTAAGAAATTTCCCAAAAATGTTGAAATCAGAATACACATAAACAAGGCAAACAAATTGTTTTCAATTACCTTTTTGATAAGCGCAATTATAATGATTGCGAGCCCTGCAAATTGCAATATGTCAACACCAAAAATATAAGGCCATAAATCAATTTGAAGCTCGCCTCTGTTAACGTGTAGAATTAAATTCAGATTCAATGCAATATTTAGAAACATTCCCAACGCAATAATTTTAACGCCTCTAGCAATCAATTGCCACATCGATTTATTGGAAGCTGCAATAAAGTATCCGAAAATAACCATGAATAAAGGTGCTACAGGAGGTCCGCCTAAGAAAAGCAAAAATTTTCCAATGCTGCTGTTATAAATTTCTTCGCTCGCAAACAACTCAATGATGTGAACTTGTATCATCAGAAGAACAGCAATCCCTTTTAATAAATCGGCTGTTTGTGTTCTGTTTATCATCATAAATAGTTGCTACTGATTCACAAATTAAATTTTATTTTTGTGATTGTTAAACTGTACTGCGAATCTCTGCAAAACTTTTAATTTCTACAAAATTTAAATCGTGTGTGGTGTACGACAAATTTTCATTCACCATAAAATTATGTTAGACTTTATACAAGTTAAAATGTTTTTTAATCAAAAAAATATTTGGTGCGTCATTGCAAAGGCTTTACGTCTGAAGCAAACTCATATGTTTCGTGAGATTGCTTCTTGCTCGCTCCTTGCAATCGCAATGACGCTCTAAATTGTCAACTGTCCATTATTTCACCAATGAAACATTCCCCTTTTTCTCCACAATTTTTCCATTAACTGTAGCAGTAAGTTTGTAAACAAAAACGGCTTCATCTAATTTTTGTCCTTTGTAAGTACCATCCCAACCTTGGTTGATGTCGGTTGATTCAAAAACCAATTCACCCCAGCGATCAAAAATTAAAAAATCGATTGCTGTAATACAATTGCCGTATACATTTAAAAAATCGTTTGCTCCATCACCATTTGGTGAAAACACATTGGGTACAAACAATTCACCACAATCAGTATCTACATAAACGGTAACTGTATCAGTTGATGAGCAGGAGTTTTGGGATGCAGTTAAAACATAAGTGGTAGTGTTTGTTGGTGATGCTAAAGTTGTAGCACAGGTATCACAACTTAAATAGGTTGGTGGCGACCAATTAAATGATGCGCCAGTAAGTGTTGAGCCAGTAAGTGTTGTGTTAGTGCCCAACATAATGGTTACATCGTTTCCTGCATTAGCGGCAATGTTTTGTAATACATTAATGGTAATACTATCTGAAATGGTGCAACCATTTGTAGCTGCTGTTACCGTATAAGTTGCAGTGTTTAATGGTGTAGCAATGGGTTGTGCTGTGTTTGCATTGCTTAAACCTGTTGCAGGTTGCCAGGTGTAATTTACATTGTTTTGTGCTGCCGCACCAATTGTTGCGCTGCTATTATAACACAGTGTGGTATCATTGCCTGCATGGGCATTTACAACTGTTACAGTAACCGTATCCAATTTACTGCAACCACCATTTAATGTTGCTGTTAAATAATAAGTGGTTGTTACGGTTGGTGTAGCTATGGGTTGTGCAATGGTATCATTACTTAAGCCTATGCTTG
Source organism: uncultured Bacteroidota bacterium (assembly GCA_903919535.1). Classification (GTDB taxonomy): domain Bacteria; phylum Bacteroidota; class Bacteroidia; order 2-12-FULL-35-15; family 2-12-FULL-35-15; genus 2-12-FULL-35-15. The sequence continues at coordinate 29,665 of CAIXIP010000063.1, forward strand.
GGTACCAGCTATAGCTTAACCAAGGGTGGCTTGGCCTGCCTAGCATTACGCTACCACCTTGGCATATTGCTGTATCTTGCCCTGCATCGTCATCTAAATGGATGACGGAGACATCGTCTAGGTAGTAAATGCACTCTTTCTGTTGATATATATTGGATGGCTGCCGAACAAATACTGTATCACTATGATTATCGTCATTAAAGTTACCAATTGTTATATACTGCTCTCCACCCTGTGCAATAAAAACTCCGCTAACTTTTGTCCATCCTATCGTATTTGTTAGTGGGTTAGAAGAGGGATTTGTAATTTGCGGTGTATATGGCAAAGTTCCATGAGTAGCAATGGAAATTGCATTCGTAGAAAAATATACTCCTATATTGTTGACCGCATATTCTGATGAGCTATCGGTTAGGCTCACATAAAATTCGACACAATAGATTTCACCAAGAATAAGTGGAGTGATAAGTTGTACTTGAATATATTCTCTATTATTTGACCAGCCTGGGGCGAGAGTGATGGCTCCAAAATCACAATAAGCCTTACCTGTATGAGCATTCTCAAACCCAAGTTGATTCGTAGGAGTACTAAAGGGAGCGAATGAATTACACGAATTAAAATAGTCGGGAGAACCTAGAGTTGGGTTAATCCAAGGAGGACTTTGATTGACTAATACAGGACCACTTGGGCAGTTAGATAAAGTATCTTCAAAACTTGGGTTGGGTACGAGGTTAATTTGATAAAAGGAAATAATAGGTAATAGGCAATAGGCAATAGGCAATAGATATTTAAAATATTTTTTCACAAGGATCAAAGTAATATATATAGAAGCCATAATGCAACATACTTGCATTATGGCTTCAA
>CAIXIP010000064.1 GCA_903919535.1 uncultured Bacteroidota bacterium
ATTTAAAACTAGTTAGGCGTGGTTTCATAAGTTTTGTTTTTAGTTTATGTCTATCACTAATGCTTAACCAAAATTAAAAAATCGTAAAATTTAAAATTTACAAATTTTGCATTTTTCTTACATCGGTAAGAATTCGATTTATAAAGATAAATCCTCAATTAGTAGTTAGATTATTTTTACAATAGAAATCTATGCTTGAGTTATTCACCATAAAATATATAAAGAGTCTAGAAACTTTCAAAACGGGGCGTTACCGAAAAGCCATAAGAGTAGGGAAGTAAAACTAAAATGTTATGAAAATAATTCTCCCAATTTTAATAGGATGTACAATAGTATCCTGTAGAAGCAATGCACAAAATGGACTACAATCCACTAGCAATTTGAATGAAATTAATTCTTATTTAGCTAAAACTAATGCATTAAAAAATAATTCAGTTTCATTTTTTGAGGATGAAAAACCTGAAAAATCTTCCTCGAAGAAACAAAATGATATACGATTGCATTTTGGAATTGGTATACTTGCTCTTTCTAATGATAGTGCGGTAATATTTGCAAAAGGTGAAAATTTTAATGCGAAAACTAAAGCTTCCGTATTGTTTCAAGCAGGATTAGCTGCAACTTTTGGGGGTAGATTTTTTATACAACCAGGGTTTACATCTCAAGCTGTTAATATTCAAAAAACTTTTATCGAAACTACACCGGTTGTTGGTACTACTGCTAAAGAGTATTTGGATGAAGTAACACTAAAAATGATTACAGTTCCATTAAAAGTTGGATTCAAATTACGTGAAGCGGATAAAAAAATAAATCTTCGAATATTTGGAGGGATTGACGGCCAATTTGTTACCAATGTTTCAGAAAAAAAGACATCAGGCTTAGTTACTCCGTTAAAAAAATCAGATTTTAACAGTATGATTACATATGCTGATTTGGGTATGGGGGTTGATGTGTTTTTCTTATTCGTGGATGCAGGGTACCGAATTGGCTTAGCCCCTGTAATGAGTGGAAGTAATAGCTCAAAAGCAAATATGTTTTATTCCAATATGGGAGTGAAAATTAGGTTTTAATATAGAGAATATTAAAAGTGTTATGGAGAATAAAATTCGAAATATCAATTTTCTTTTTATATTAATGCTGCTTATTAGTTTTAAATTATATCCTCAAAAGTTATATTCTGATTCTAATAACAAGCATAGTTCTTCCCTTCGCTTATTGCGAAGGGGAGTTTTTCGAATTATTGAAAAAAAAGTTTTTGTTGATACTACATATATTAAATCCTTTAATCAATCTTATGTTTTAAGTATCCCTATCGAATCTAAGTTTTTAAATTTTGGGATTATAGATAACTTTTCAAAAGCAACGATAAGTTTTATTCCAAATTCGAATTTAGGTATCGGATTAGGTTTTGATTCCCGTTGGTTCAGGATACATGCCAAAACAGGCTTAGCATTATTAAATAAAGATGACCATATTTATGGAAAGACAAAATATTACGATTATTCAATATTCATTATGGGCAATAGAACCGTAACGCATTTTAATGTTCAGGATTATACGGGTTTTTATACATCTTCAATAAAAAGTGATAAGGATAATGTGAAGATAGATTCAAGTAATAAAATCAGAAAAGATTTAACCGCTTTCAACTTTAATTACAACACAACCTATTACTTCAACAGTAAAAAAAATTCATTCAAAAACACAATTGGATTTAGTGAAAAGCAAATAAAAAGTTCGGGAAGTGCTGTCGCCAATGCCTATTATTCTGCATTGTTTATTGATTCGGATACTTGTATCCTGCCTAATGAAATTAGAAATCAGTTTGGAGAATATGCAAACGTAAAAAAAGTGTCATCGCATAAATTCGGATTAAGTCTTGGATATAAATACACGTTTGTAATTAAGAAAAATTGGTATGTCGGTATTTTACTTATGGAAGGGGGCGGATCGTCTAAGTTTTCATATACTTTAGCTAACAGTATTCATAATAAATTTGGTTTAAAATTTTCAAACGCAACAAATGGATCTTTAATACTGGGGTTTGATAATGAGCGATTTAGATCTTCCATTTTTGCAAACTTTGAAGATTATAATTCGTCTCATTTCTCTCCTGTTTCTGTTTCATTTAGCCATTATACTTTTGGGATTGCTTTACGTTATCGTGTAAATATTGTTAAACATGAGAGAAAGTTTTTAAAAAGATTGAATCTGATTGATTGATGTTTTGTAGTTTTTAAGCATTTATTTTAACTAAATACTTTGGATCATGACTTCTGACAAAAATATTAAAATCGAAAAAAAACACATTCCCATTCGATTACTAAAATGGGCAATGTTAACTATACTCTCCATTAGTGTTATTCTCATTGTGTTATTTGTTGTTTTGGTCAAATATAACTTAAATAAAACGTGTGCCTATATCATAAATAAGGAAACTCATGGGACATATAATTTAACCATAGGAGACAATAGCATTGATTTGTTTAAGCATGCTGTAGTTTTAAATGACGTTCACATATTATCCTCAGATAGTCAATCTGCACTGCAAGATATAAATGTTAAAAGTTTAAATATTGAATTAGAATCGATATCCAGATTGCTGACTGAAAAAAAATTAATTGTAAAAAATATTACAATCGGACAAACAGAATTAGTGATCAAACTAAAGAAAAGAAAAAAACCTTTAGATGTTAAATTACTGCTCAGTAATATAGAGCAATCGCTAAATAAGGTATTAAAGAATATAGAATTAACTCATCTTGAGTTAAATAATTTTAATATTACGCTGCTTTCTGATAATGAACCTATTAAAGTAGGGCAGATAGATTTACGAATAAGTAATTTAAGTTCAAAAAATGATACTTCTTTTACAAACTTAAATTACTCTCTTAATATCGGAAAGCAGAATGTAGTTTTGCCCAAACAAAAATTTGTTTCATTTAGTAAAATTTCCATTTCTCGAAATACCGGACTTTTCGTTGATTCCTTATCTTTCGTTAAATATCTTGATCTGAAAGAAAAAACTATTGATGATACGTTGTTTGTTGATCATCTAAATTTGAAAATTGCATCCAAATCTTTCTCCTTTCAATCTCCAACTTTATTTGTGGATTCTTTAATATTGAAAAACCCATTTGTCTTTATTAATAAGCATCAAGAAATAGCGAAAGAAAAAAAGAAATTCGATCTTAAAAAAGAATTGAATAGTATATTGGAAATTGTGAGTAATATTCAACTAAATTATGCATTTGTTGACTCATTGGATTTTGAGTTTGCCAATAGAATAGCATTGAATAAGAAAGCTTATGTCAGTAATTCCACTTTCAAACTGGATACACTTTCAATAACTAAAGAAAATGGAATTCAATGTTCTAATGTCAAGTTGTTAAATTCCCACACTATTATCAATATTGAAGAAAAGCAATTAGCGCTTCAAATGGATCAATTTTCCTTTCATAATAATGACCTATCAATTTTATCTCCTCATATAATATTTGAGAAGGAAAATGCAACAAATGAAATCCTTGTCGGGAAGATGAATCTTATAAATGTTGACTTGAATGCGTTGATTGATAAGAAACTTATTGCTAAAACCATTACCATCGATAATCCAAGAATCAAAATTGATAATGAAAAAGCAAAAAACAAAGAGAAATTTGATATTGGGGCATATAGTGAGTTTTTGTTTAAGAAAATTAATGCAATGGGAACTTATTTTGAATCAGACAAGATTGCTATTACTGACGGGAATGTTTTTTTTCAAAATTCATTGAAATCACAAAATGTGAAACTGAATGGAGTAAATATTGATATTAAAGTTGATAAGTTGGCAAAAAGTAGTGACTTGAATACTTTAAAAAAATCAATC
>CAIXIP010000065.1 GCA_903919535.1 uncultured Bacteroidota bacterium
GACCCAGGCTAACCCTTACCAGACTATAGAGAAGGCGTTCTACACTATGCCTCAGTTCTTTAGAAGCTCCTACGTTCACCTTAAGGCAGACTCCTATACAGTTAGCGCTCAGTTTGAGAGTTTGATTTTTTAATAATAATTTCAAGTTCCATAGTTAATTTCTAATTCTGAACAAATTCAATTTTTAATTGCCTATTTTCAGATAATGTTTTAATTGCTTGCTGTTGTTTTTTTATGGTTTTACGTTGTGTATCATTAAGTTTATTTAGTAAATCAAGCAATTCACATCCTTTACATATACGCATAAACGTTTTTAAAAAATCAGCGTGGACTAGAACTATACCCATGCCGTTTACGTACCGCGAAGCACGCATCACACACAAATAAGCCTGCCCACGCTTTGCGTGAGCGTTGGGCCTCTTCTTGTGTGATTTTAAATTTCGCGGTTTTAAACGGACAAGATCAGCTAACGCTGTATAAATTCAATTCTTTATTTATTTCTTTTTAATATAAGTCATTTTCGGAGCATCAGGTTTTTGAAGTATGTTTATCGTTACCTGCATTGCTTCAATTGCTATTTCCTGCGCTTTTATTGTCTTTTTTAAAGTTTTTATAATTTCAGGCTGCTTACCATAATCTTCTTTTGGTTCAGCCAATATAGATGCTATCTCATTTTCACTAATAATATCCAAAATAGATATTCCTAAAACTTCTGACACCTTACGAAGCAAACTTGTATTAAGATCTTCTTTTAAAAACATCTTAAAAAGATTATTGGGCTGCTCAAAACCAATGGCTTCTGCAAACTCTTTTTTTGTGCCTTTGTAATTGTTATCAACAAGGCTTTTTATGCGACTGCCTAAGTGTTTAACCATTTTCAACAAAGTATTGTTAATATCTATTACTATCCATTATGGATAGTGTATATCTTTTTTGAATACTATTGCACTATAAATTTACAAAACAATCATATAAATACAATGACAAAAATTAAGAAAAATAGTGAAAAGCATCAATTTGAAACTAAACTGAAAGAAAAATACATGTTGCTTTCCCGTATAGATGCCCCAATTGTTAAACAAAAGGTAATGGATGAATGCGATGTTTCAGCTACTACATTTTTTAACTGGTGCCAGGGAATAACTCCTATTCCGAAATTATGTCGTGTAGTTATTTCCGATATTTTTAAAACTCCCGAACATATTTTGTTTAAAGATCAGCTTACCAATAAAAAATAAACCTCTCCGCCCGGAGCAATAAACCTAACCTAAACTAAAAACCATGAAAAAAGTAATTTACCTATCAGGTCCGATAACCGGATATAAATCAACAAGCTTTCAAGAATTTGCGCATATGCAAGAAAAAATTGAAGCAATGGGTTTCCGTGTTTTAAATCCACATGAACTATGCAGATTTATTAACCCATCCGATTATTTAAAACCCGAATTATACTGGGAAGCATGTATGCGGGTTTGTTTAGCATCATTACCATACGCACATGTAGTTGTTACGCTTAAAGATTGGGAATTATCTAAAGGAGCTAAAAAGGAAGTTGCTATTGCTCGCGAAACAGGTTTTATTGAAGTAGTACATTTTGTTACTTTTTTAAATCCTTCCTACCATGCAGCTACACTCAATTAATAATTTCTAAATCCTAATATATGAACTATTCTGAAATATTTATCCGCGTAATTAAAATTATTTCTCTTAAAACTCAAATACTGGAAGTTGAACTTGAATCGAACACAAGGATCAGTGATCTGGGAATTGATTCACTTGATTTGATGGAACTGGAAATGGAAATCGAAGAAGAATTTAATATTCCACTAAACATTACAGATTCCATTCCGGATGATATAAATGATATCGTTTATCAAATTCAAAAAAAACTACAATAATGGAAAATTTACATTCTGAAAAAATAAAAAATCTGAAAGCTAAAATTGAAGCTTCAGAAACTATCATCCGACTTGAACAATTAAGCA
>CAIXIP010000066.1 GCA_903919535.1 uncultured Bacteroidota bacterium
GTCATACGAAGGTTAGTCATAAAACAAATGCAAAAATGATAATATTAATAAAAATTAGCCATGCATAATTGATATAATTCGATTTTTTACATCATCATACTATTGTTTGCATCAATTAATGCGGTTGCAAAAAGCTTTATCAGCGAAACTAGAGGGAAATTACTTTATTTATACACTTTAGTTTCTCCTCAAGCTGTAATACTTTCAAAAATTATTTATAATTCAATATTGCTTATCGTCTTATCATCTCTCTGTTTATTTGTTTACACGCTATTCGTTGGAAATATCATTCAGGATATTCAACTGTTTTTTGTTACCCTTTTGTTGGGTAGTTTCGGCTTTTCATCGCTCTTAACAATGGTTTCAGCTATTGCATCAAAATCAAGCAATAACTTTACATTGATGGCTATTTTAAGCTTCCCTATTATGATTCCCTTGTTGATGGTGCTATTAAAACTCTCAAAAAATGCGATTGATGGACTTGAGCATTGGGACTATAATTATTTGTTAGTTTTGCTTTTCTTAAATGTGATAATTGTCGCTTTATCATATTTATTATTTCGTTACCTTTGGCGCGACTAAGCCACAGAGTAGTGTTTTATTTGGTTGTAATATCTTGTTTAGAATCTTTCTTAGCAATAAATATAAGGCGATTCGGAGACTTGAAATAAAAAATTTTAGTAATGAAAAAAAATTGGTGGAAGATAATTGCAGTTGTTTTTGTGCTTTATACCATTATTGCTGGTTTCCTTTTTAAAGTGCCAGCACAACCTATTTTGCATGAAACGATCAGAAATCTGTATTTTCATGTTCCAATGTGGTTTGCTATGATGGTGATTCTTTTTGTTTCAGTATGGCATAGCATTAAATATTTGAATAAATCAAATTTTGATAGCGATATCCTTGCATCTCAAGCTGCTCATACTGGTATGTTGGTAGGCGCTTTAGGGCTTATAACCGGTTCTGTTTGGGCAAGATTCACTTGGGGAGCATGGTGGGTTGCTGATACAAAACTTAATGGTGCCGCAATTACAATGCTTATTTACATGGCTTATTTTGTTTTACGTGGCTCGATTGACGAAGAACAAAAACGAGCTCGTATAGGTGCAGTATATAATATTTTAGCTTACGTAATGTTAATTGTTTTCCTTATGATTCTGCCGCGCATGAACGATTCCTTGCATCCTGGGAATGGTGGTAATCCGGGGTTTAACAAATATGATCTGGATAGCAATATGAGATTGGTGTTCTATCCTGCTGTTCTTGGCTGGATATTATTGGTTGTATGGATCTTTACATTAAGAGTTCGACTTGAAAAATTAAAACGTAAAACATTAATAGATGAATAATATGTTAAAAAAAGCAATGCTATCCGTTGCATTATCAATCTTTTCAGCAGGCGCTTTCGCTCAACAAAATCAGCCAATTGAAATGGCTGACGGACTTAATCAATCCGGAAAAATATACGTAGTAGTTGTTGTGCTTTCCATTATTTTTATTGGTATAACAACGTACTTAATTATGTTAGATAGAAAAATTAGTAAACTTGAAAAAGAAATAAAAAACAAATAGAATGAAAAAAATACACATTGTTGGTATCGTTATTATTGCAATTGCAATTGGTGCCATATTTACAACTTTAAATAATACAAGTACTTATGCTGGTTTTTCAGAGGCTACAAAAGACGCGGGAAGTGAATTTCACGTTGTCGGGAAATTAGACAAACAAAAAGATGCAATTTACAACCCGAAAGTAGATGCCAATTTATTTACCTTTTACATGATTGATAATAAAGGGGTAGAATCAAAAGTTGTTTTACACAAAAATAAACCTCAAGATTTTGAACGCTCTGAACAGATTGTTTTGATAGGGAAAATGCAAGGAAGTGAATTTCACGCTTCAGATATCTTAATGAAATGCCCATCAAAATACAATGATGGAAAACCACAAGCGGGAAGCTAATTCATTCTAAATAGCATCTTTTTAGATTCATAAAGAATTATTTTTTTCATTTAAATAATATTGATTCGTTATTCATAGATATGGAATACATAGGAGAACACATTTGGTATGGTAAAGTTGGAAATGTATTTGTAATACTCTCCTTAATTTTTGCATTGATTTCTACGATTAGTTATTTCTTTGCAACTAAAGAAAATATTGAGGCTGCATCATGGAAACGAATGGCAAGAATAACGTTCCGCCTACATAGTATTTCTGTTTTCGGCATTGTGATTACTTTGTTTTTCATGCTTCAAAATCATTATTTTGAATATGAATATGTATGGCATCACAGCAGCAAAGGAATGGAAATGAAATACATTCTTTCTTGTTTCTGGGAAGGTCAGGAAGGAAGTTTTTTACTTTGGAGTTTTTGGCATGTTGTAATCGGATTAATTTTACAACGAACAGCAAAAGAGTGGGAAAACCATGTTATGATGACCATTTCATTGGTGCAGGTTTTTCTAGCAACAATGCTTTTAGGTATTTTTGTTTACGAAAAAAGAATTGGTAGCAATCCATTTACAGTATTGCTTCGCCAACATCCTGACTATTCAAGTATTCCATTGTTTTCAAATCCGAATTATTTAGAAAAACTGGATGGCAGAGGTTTAAATCCATTATTACAAAACTATTGGATGACAATCCACCCTCCTACTCTATTCTTGGGGTTCGCATTAACTGCTGTTCCTTTTGCATACGCACTAGCAGGGTTAATGAGAAAAAAATATTCAGAATGGATTAAACCAGCACTTCCTTGGACATTTTTTGGCGTAATGATTTTAGGGATTGGTGTTTTGATGGGTGGTGCTTGGGCATATGAAGCTTTAAGCTTTGGAGGTTTCTGGGCATGGGATCCAGTAGAAAACTCATCCTTGGTTCCTTGGCTTACTTTGGTTGGTACAGGACATTTAATGCTTATTAATAAATCAAAAGGACAATCATTGTTCACGACTTATTTAATGGCTATAGTGACCTTTGTACTTGTCCTGTATTCTACGTTTCTTACCCGTAGCGGCATATTAGGTGAATCATCAGTTCATGCATTTACTGATTTAGGAATGACTGGACAGTTATTGATTTATCTATTGTTTTTCCTTTTCTTAGGTATTTATCTTTTACTAATAGATAAAAAATTCAAAATTTACTATTCACTAATTACCGCAACACTAGTTCTTCTTGCAATTTTTATTGGTCATGGTGCTTATTTTCTAATGGCTGGATTTGCTGCTAGTATTGTGTTTTTAGTTATGAGTCAAATGAAATTTTTCCCGAAACCGACAGAAGAGGAAGAAGGTATTTGGTCTCGTGAATTCTGGATGTTTGTAGGGGCTATCATTTTGCTAGTAGCTTCATTCCAGATAATGTTTTACACTTCAATGCCTGTATGGAATAAGTTATTTGACTCTAATAAAGCACCTGCAACCGATGTTATAGCATTCTACAATTCGTGGCAAGTACCTTTTGCAATTTTAGTATCCTTATTAATCGCAGTAGGCCAATTTTTCAAATATAAAAATACGGATATCAAAATTTTTATCAAGAAGATATCTGCATCCTTACTGATTTCAATTATTCTGTCAGCAGTATTTATGTACATCTTGAATTATTCTCAAAAAGTCAATGCTTTACTTCTCTTTACTTCTCTTTTTGCAGCAATCGCAAATGCAGATTATTTTATTCGTGTACTAAAAGGGAAAATTAAAAGCGCTGGAGCATCAATTGCTCATATTGGATTTGCCTTGGTTTTATTAGGGGCATTAATTTCCACTTCTAAAAAAGATTTCATCTCACAAAACACATCAGGGAAAAGTGTTGAGAGTTTAGGAAAGTCATTTTCAAACAATGACAATATTTTGCTCAGTCAAGGAGATACATTGCCAATGGGGAAATATTTTGTTAGCTACATTGGAAAAAGAAAAGAAGGTGTCAATATTTATTTTGATGTAGATTATTTTTCAAAAAACGCAAATGGAGCTTATACCAAAGAATTTTCCTTAGCTCCTATTTTGCAAACAAATCCGAAGATGGGAAATGTTGCAGAGCCTGATACTCGCCATTATCTAACTTTTGATGTTTATACTCATGTAACCTATGCAAATTTGGAAAATATGAATGAAAGTCCAAGTCAGAATCCGGACGAATATTCACCAGCTAAGATTCATGAATTATCAAAAGGCGATACAGCTTTTTCTTCAAATGCGATTATCATTTTCGATTCACTTACAACAGAAATTGATAAAGAAAAATACAAATTAGGAGAAAATGACGTAGCAGTAAATGCTCATATTAGTGTTGTTTCCACAAATAAAAAAATGGAAACAAATCCTATTTATGTTATTCGAAACAATATGGTAGAGCCCATCCCTTCTACTATTAATGAATTAGGATTACAATTTGTATTTGGAAAAATTAATCCAGAAACAAAAAAAATCGAACTTGCGATACAAGAAAAAAAATCGAATATTAAAGATTTTATTGTCATGCAGGCAATGGTATTTCCTTTTATAAACATTCTTTGGATTGGATGTATAATAATGGGGATTGGCACCTTTCTGGCGATATGGGAACGAATAAAAAAAAGTAAAAATTGATTTTAATCACTGGTTTTGAATTTCAGAATTTTAAAATATTCTAAATGCAATTAAAATCAAGTAAGCAATTAAAAATAACTCTTATTGGCGCTGGTAATGTAGCAACTCAATTGGGGTTAGCGCTCAATAAATCTCACCAAGTTGTTCAGGTATTCAGTAAACGAAAACATTCAGCAGCGCAATTGGGTAAATTATTGAACTGCGATTTTGTAACATCAGTAAATGATATCAATGTAAATTCTGACATTTTTATTATTGCAATTAAGGATGACGCGATTGAAGAAATTTCAAAAACACTAACCCTTCCAAACAAAATTGTGGTCCATACTTCTGGTAGCATATCAATGGATGCTTTAAAACCTATTTCAAAAAAATATGGAGTGTTTTATCCATTACAAACCTTCTCAAAAAACAAGAATGCAAATTTTAGGAACATTCCAATTTGTTTGGAAGCTAGTGATAATGTAACCTTAAAAACATTGCAAAAACTTGCAAAAAGCATTAGCGATAATGTGAATAAAATAAATTCAGAACAAAGGAAAACGATTCATTTAGCAGCTGTTTTTGCATGCAATTTCAGCAATCATTTATATACGATTGCTTCAGAAATTTTAGAGAATAATAAACTTTCATTTGATATTTTAAAGCCTTTGATTGAAGAAACTGCTTTGAAAATAAAAAACAATCATCCATCTCAAATGCAAACAGGTCCTGCAATAAGAGGTGATAAAAAAATTATGGATCAGCATTTGAAATTACTTTCGAAAGACAAAAAACTACAAACGATTTATAAATTAATGAGCCAAAGTATAATTGATTCGAGTAAACAGAATAAATTGTAAATTAGCATCATTAGAGAAAAAATTTAATGGAAAACTTCAAATCAAAACTTACCCGGATCAAAGCTTTTATATTTGATGTTGACGGGGTGCTTACAGATGGCTCAGTTACTTTAATGCCTGATGGAGAACAAGTTCGTGTAATGAATATTAAAGACGGCTATGCTCTTCAATTAGCTGTAAAAAAAGGGTATAAAGTTGCGATCATTTCAGGCGGAAAATCCGAAATGGTTAGAAAACGATTGAATGGCTTGGGAATTTTTGATGTTTATTTAGGTTGTCATACAAAAATAGATACTTACAAAGAGTTTATTGAAACATACTTGATTCATCCTGAAGAAATACTTTATATGGGTGATGACATTCCTGATTATGAAGTAATGAAACAAATTGGAGTACCCACTTGCCCTGCTGATTCTGCTCCTGAAATCAAAGAAATCTGTTTGTATATTTCGGATAAAAAAGGTGGAAAAGGTGCTGTAAGAGATGTATTAGAGCAAGTGATGAGAGTGCAAAATAATTGGTTTGATAAAGAAGGATTTGTTTGGTAAATTCCCTTTTAAGAATATAAAATTTATGTTTTCATTTTTAAAATTAATACGAATCCAGAATCTACTTATCATTGCTTTTACGCAATATATGGTAAGATGGTGCTTGGTTTTCCCTATTTTAAAATTACGGAATTACGATCTTCAGTTAAGCAATTTCAATTTCTTTCTACTTGTCCTTTCTACAGTAATGTTAGCTGCTGCAGGTTATATTATAAATGATTATTTCGATGTAAGAATTGACAAAGTAAACAAACCTGAACGTTTGGTAATTGACAAAGGTGTTAAAAGAAGAGTTGCAATGGGCGCTCATACATTTATTAATATACTTGCAATACTTATTGGTTTCTATGTTTCTTATGCAATTGGATTATGGAAATTATCTATTATTCATATTTTTTGCACATTCACTCTTTGGTTTTATTCAACACATTTTAAACGACAGTTTTTAATTGGCAATTTGATTGTTGCATTTTTTACAGCATTAGTTCCTTTAATAGTGGGTATCTACGAATTATATCCTTGTTACAAAACATATATGATCATAGGTGAAGAAATAAGTTTTAAAGGTGTTTGGCTTTATGTTTTTGCGGTTTCCTTTTTTGCGTTTATTACCACTCTGCTTCGCGAGATAATTAAAGATATTGAAGATTTTCAGGGAGATAAAGAATATGGATGCCAGACCTTGCCAATAGTTATTGGTAAACAAAATGCAAAAATTGTAGTTGCATTCATTGCTTTTTTGTGTATGATTTGTTTAGGTTATTTGCAGTTTTTACAATTAAAATCAAATGATTGGCTCGCTTTTTTTTATTTTGTAGTTGCACTTCAACTTCCATTTGTATATTTAATTTACAAAACCTTTACTGCGAACACAAAAAAAGATTTTCGTTTGGCGGCCAACACAGCTAAAGTTATTATGTTAATGGGTGTCTGCTTCCTGTTTATTTTTGCCTACACGCTCCTATCTTATATCCATGCATTTTGAAGATCTTAAAAAAATTCAATTGATATTAGCTTCCAAATCACCACGGAGGCAATACTTAATTAATGAACTTGGGTTAAATTTTGAAGTACGCATTAAAGATGTTGATGAAAATTTTCCTGCAAATTTGAAAGCCCAAGAAATCCCGCTTTATCTATGTGAGAAAAAAGCTAAAGCGTTTGATGAGGAGCTAACTGACAACACCATCGTAATTACTGCAGATACAATTGTATGGATCGAAAATCAGGTGTTGAATAAACCGGAAAACTATGATGATGCGGTAAGAATGTTAAAATTACTTTCAGGAAAAATGCATGAAGTATTTACTGGTGTTTGTTTAAGATCTAAAATAAAAACAAAAATATTTTACGCGAGCACAAAAGTTTATTTTAAAGAATTATCTGATCAGGAAATTGAATATTATATAACTAATTACTCTCCGTACGACAAAGCTGGTGCTTATGGTGCGCAAGAATGGATAGGTTATATTGCAGTTGAGAAAATAGAAGGATCCTATTTTAATGTGATGGGCTTGCCTGTCAGGGAATTATATGAGGAGCTCTTAAAATTCTAACTATTTCTATTGGGCTTGAATATCTTTATCTGAAGAAATTAAAATACTATTTTCTTAGAGTAATAATATATTGACCAACTTCTTTAATTTGATCATCCGATAAAACTTCTGGAAATCTTGGCGAATGCAACTTATCTCCAATAGTTTGCGCTGAAGATATCAGTTTAATTATTTCATTGATATTTAAGACAGAAATTGATAAGTCTTTTGCTCCACTATGTTTCTTTTTCCCATCAGCTCCATGACACGTTAAGCAATCTTTATGATATATTATTTCTCCATCAGAAATATTTTTCACATCAGGAGTAGCCAGTGTATCATTATTAACAACCTTTTCAATGTTAGAAGAAGTTTCTGTAACAGTTTTATTTTCTTGAGAACAGGAAAATAAAACTAATACGATAACTGAAATGCAAATAGAAAAAAATAGCTTCATATGAAAAACATTAAAAACAAATTAATATTATAACTACCATAGTTAATTGAAGTACAAATCTAA
>CAIXIP010000067.1 GCA_903919535.1 uncultured Bacteroidota bacterium
GTAGAATGCAGCGGGGAATTACCTGTTTATTCAAATATTAATCTATATCCAAATCCTACAAACAATCAATTGAATATCAATCTTGGTCTTACAATTGAAGGGAAATATTTCATTTCTATTCGAAATGTTTTAGGTCAGGAAATAAAAACAATCAATTATTTTAAAAGTGTAAATAATGACATCTCAATTTTTACGGATGAATTATCGAATGGTATTTATTTCTTGAAAATAAATGATGTTACAAACAAAATAGCTATTCCTGTTATGAAATTTGTAATTGAGAAATAATTTTACAAAGCCTCTTCTGTAATATTTAGTTTGGAGAGATTACTATTCAGAATTGCGTTCAAAAAAAGGGTGGGGAATAGTGCTTCAGTTTTTGGGTTTAGCATTTTTTTGTATTTGATAAAAAAAATACATTACCCATCTCTTTTTTTAGGAAATTTTAATTTTATAAACAAACAAAGTGGCCGAACTTATTAAAAATATTAAGGGATTTCGTATATCAACAGTTAATGATTTTCAGATCATATTGTTTTGGCTCTTCTTACCATTGTCCATCTTGCTTTTTAGCTATTTGCTTTTGCTATAAAGAAATTCTTCTTTTTATTCTTATTTGATTTTTGAAATAATTTTCTTGATTTCATTTTATTCTTCACGATTTTTCTGAAAAATAAAAACGAATAGGACAAATATTTAAATCGCTATTTGGTATTTCCAACTACTGTAGCTTCCTTTACCACGTAATCAAACATAAATGTTTGCAACATGAAAAAAGGAATAATTAAGGGTGTTTTATTGTTTTTAATAACATGCTCAAAAATAAACGCTCAGGTAGTAATTAATGAAGTGATGGTGTATCCTTCAGGTAATCAAGGAATGATCGTGTTTAATGGAAATTCCGGGAATGAATATATTGAATTATATAATCCTTCTTGCAGTCCAATTGATGTTTCAGGATATTTCATTGGTGATGGGCAAGATTTTGCAGGTTTTGTTAGTGGTGGAGGATTCAGAATTCCAAATGTTGCAGCTGCAATCATACCTCCAAATGGACATATAGTTTTGGGTACTTCAACTTCAACAGCTGACGTTAATAGTGTTGATATTAAATTACCTACTTACACCTCAAATTATTGTCAAAATACGGTTGGAAAAAATTTTATTTTAGCAAATGCTGATGGTTGGATAGCTCTTTATAATGCTTTAGGTACTCCTATTGACGCACTTTACTGGAGTGCAAGTGTTAATAATATAAATTCAAATACTTCTGATTTTGGACCAACACCTTGTGTGCCAGGAGGCAGTCCCGCTGGTGTTATATTGAAGAGTGCTCAGCAAATAAATACATCTTTTCCTGGCATATTAAAGTATGCTGGTCCTAATCCGTCACAAAATCAAACTTTCAGCAGAATGCCTGATGGTGGAAATTGGCAGGGTGGTGTGGCACCATCTATTAATAATTTGACAGTTGGTAATTGCAATGGCGGAAACTGTGTTACTTCGAATTCAATTCATATTACAGCAACAGTAACTCAGCCTTCATGTAACGGGAGTAATGGTTCAATATCAATAATACCTTCTCCTTCAGGGACATATAATTATACATGGACTCCTAGTTCCTCAACAACTTCTTCCGCCTCAAACTTAGCATCTGGAACCTACTCCGTTTCTATAACTTCAGCAGGGGGGTGTCAAAAGGATACAACAATAACTTTAAATTCTGGTAATGGCCCAACATCAGTTATAACAACTCCTGTAAATGCCTCATGCGGACAAACAAATGGTTCTGTATCTATTGGAAACGTAACGGGTGGAATAGCACCTTACCAGTACAATTTCAATGGTCAAGGATTGTCTTCAACTACAAGTTATAGTAGTCTTGCAGCAGGTAATTACACATTAGTTGTACAAGATAATAATGGTTGCACATACAGCGCGTCCAATATTATAATTAGTAATACAAACGCCCCGACATCAATTGTAACAACACCTGTAAATGCCTCATGCGGACAAACTAACGGTTCTGTATCTATTGGGAACGTAACAGGTGGAAGTGCTCCTTACCAATATAATTTCAATGGTCAGGGATTGTCTTCAATTACAAGTTATAGTAATCTTGCAGCAGGTAATTACACATTAGTTGTGCAAGATAATAACGGTTGTTCGTACAGTGCGCCAAACATAATAATTAGTAATACAAACGCCCCGACATCAATTGTAACAACTCCTGTAAATGCATCATGTGGACAAACAAACGGTTCTGTATCTCTAGGAAACGTAACAGGTGGAAGTGCTCCTTACCAATATAATTTTAATGGTCAAGGTTTGTCTTCGGCAACAAGTTATAGTAATCTTGGTGCAGGTAATTATACATTAGTTGTTCAGGATAATAATGGTTGTACATATACAGCTGCTAATATTATTGTTAGTAATACGAACGCTCCAACATCAATTGTAACAACACCTGTAAATGCCTCATGCGGACAAACTAATGGTTCTGTGACGATAGGAGCCGTAACAGGTGGAAGTGCTCCTTACCAGTATAATTTCAATGGTCAAGGATTGTCTTCAGCAACAAGTTATAGCAATCTTGCTGCAGGTAATTATACATTAGTTGTTCAAGATAATAATGGTTGTACTTATACACCTGCTAATATTGTTGTTAATAATACAAATGCCCCAACAGCAATTGTAATGACTCCGACAAGCTCAGCTTGTGGGCAGACTAATGGATCAGTAGCATTAGGAGTTGTTACAGGTGGTGTTGTCCCATATCAATACAATTTTAATGGCCAAGGATTTTTATCTGTAACAAACTATTCTAGTCTAGCTGCAGGCAATTATTCATTAGTTGTTCAGGATAATAACGGTTGTACTTATTCGACTTCTGTAACTATTACTAATTCTCCTTCATCATTTAATCTTGTAACTACTATCAAAGAACCATCTTGTGTGAACAATGATGGGTCGATAGAGATTATAACAGTTACTGGAGGTACTAGTCCGTATACTTATAGTTTCAATAGTTCTTTATATACAAACATTCTATCTTATGAAGGATTAAGCTCCGGAGAATATTCAATAATAGTAAAAGATGATATTGGTTGCAATAATGTTTTTAGTTTGATTGTTCCTAGATCATCCGATGAAGCCGCATTGTTTACACCTAATTGCTTTACGCCAAATTCAGATGCAATCAATGATGAGTGGGTTTCTAAAGGGTATTGTATCATGGAATATAAATGTTATATTTTCAACAGGTGGGGAGAAAAAATAGCGACACTCAATACCATTGATGAAAAATGGGATGGGAAATATAAGAATCAAGATGTAGCTGAAGGGATTTATGTTTTTATTATTGAAGCCAAAGATGCTAATGATAAAATCATAAGAAGGAACGGACATATTACTTTGTTGAGATAGCGAGAGTGATTTTGAAAATCTAATAGGACAAAATTAAGTTTTTAAACAAAAAATAGTAGTGATTATTTACTTGGATTGAAAAACAATATTGTACGTTTGCATCATCAAATAAAAAAAAGGAATAATGAAATCACTTAAAAATAACTTCTTTAATTATAACTCGAATAACAATATTCGGGCAGAGAGGCTATTTTATTAAGGATATAAAATCTTATAATTTATAGAAGCCTCTCGAGTACCGAGAGGCTTTTTTTATTTAATAAAACCATAAACATGTTACAATTCAGAATAAATAATAATAACACTAATAAATCTCCACCCTAGGCGAATGCTCTTATACGCAAACAAAGCTCGCCAATTAATAGCGAGCTTTTTTATTTATAGAAATCTTTAACAATAAAACCTAAATAAAAACAAAAAAATGAAGTACCAGGAAATGCTAAAAACAGAAGAAGCGATAACACTTGTAAAAGAAACTTTCGCGAAAGAATTATCAAAACAATTACACTTGGTTAAAGTGTCTGCTCCGATAGCTGTGCTTGACGGAACAGGGATCAACGATGATTTGAATGGAATTGAACGACCAGTGGCTTTTCCTGTAAAATCACTGAGCGAAAAAAAAGCAGTTGTCGTTCATTCACTTGCAAAATGGAAACGCTTACGTTTGAAAGAACTTGGTATCGAAGCAGGTAAAGGTATTTTAACCGACATGCGTGCATTGAGACCTGATGAGGATTATAGCCCTTTACATTCTATTTATGTAGACCAATGGGATTGGGAAAAACATATGCTACCTGTTGAAAGAACGATTCCTTACTTGAAAGAAACCGTTTTGAAAATTTATGAGGCATTAAAAGAAACAGAGAAAGTTGTCCAAAAACAATATTTAGAAATTAAACCAGTATTGCCGGAGAGCATTAAATTTATTCATGCTGAAGAATTGCTTCAACTATATCCAACTCTTTCAGTGAAAGAAAGAGAAGCAGCGATAGCAAAAGAATATGGTGCCGTATTTATTATTGGTATTGGAGGGGAGCTCTCTGGTGGTGAAGCACATGACGGCCGCGCTGCGGATTATGATGACTGGAGCACTTTAACAGAGTTAGGTTTAAAAGGTTTGAACGGAGATATTATTTTGTGGCATCCAGTTTTGAAATGTGCTTTTGAAGTTTCATCAATGGGAATCAGAGTTGATAAAGAAGCATTATTACGTCAACTTAAAGAGAAAGATTGTTTGGAAAGAACTCAACTTTTGTTTCACAGTATGTTGCTTTCTGATTCCTTACCACAAAGCATTGGTGGCGGTATTGGTCAATCAAGAGTTTGTATGTTCCTGTTAAAAAAATCACATATTGGTGAAGTGCAAGTTGGAATTTGGCCGGACGCAGTAAAACAAAAAATGGTTTTAGAAGGCGTTAGTTTACTTTAATTTGATAGAGGTTGTGATTTGGCGTTTGAAGAAGTGTTTAGAACACTTCGGCAAACGCCAAATGATAAATAATTTATGGTGTAGTTATTTCGAAAATGATGAAAAGCCTTATTTGTTGTATCGAAAATCTATTTTTTCTATTTAAAATTCACAAACTGTAATGGCAGGTCGTATGTTCCTTGTCGCATTAAAGACATAATTGCCTGCAGATCGTCAATTTTTTTGCCTGTTACACGCACTTGATCATCCATCATTTGTGCCTGTACTTTAAGTTTAGAATCTTTGATGTCTTTAATGATCTTTTTTGCAACTTCTTTATCAATTCCTTCGCGTACTTTAATTTCTTTCCTTACCATAAAGCCGGATGCAGCTTGTTCTTTACCAAGGTCAAGACATTGTGGGTCGAGTTTTTGTTTGATCATCCTGTTTCGAATAACATCAATTATCGATTCCATCCGCATATCGTTTTCTGTCAGAATTTTGATAAGCATAGCTTTTTTATCCAAGTCGATTTCGCTTTTAGATCCATGAAAATCAAATCGATTAAGGATTTCTTTTTTAGCAATATTAACAGCATTGTCGAGTAATTGAATGTCAACTTTGTTTACGATATCAAGTGAAGCCATTTTTTGAAGGTTTAGAATTTTAATTAAATATTATTTAAGTTTTTATTTTTGTCTTATATCTGCAATCATGCACCTGGCACTTCCTCCGCCATTTTTTTCAATTGTGTTTAGTGGTGAGTAAAGTAATTCGCCATATTTCTCAAGTTTTTCTATTTGTTCGTTATTTAAAGAATTGTATGCTTGTTCTGATAATACGATATAACTTTTTTCAGAGTTATTAAACAACTGATACATATTCCCTGCAAAGGAGTTCATTTGCTGGTATGTGATCTGAATAATTTCATGTCCTGTATTTTCAAGTGATTGGATGACTTGTTTTAATTCTTCTTTGTTAGGAATGCAATCAGGGCAAAGCACTGCAAATCCTTCTCCGATACACATTAAAACATTGGTGTGGTATATATCTTTCCCTTTGTTATCAATGGCTTTGAATGTGATTGTTTTGTAATTTAATTTTTCGCAGAGTTGTTCCAACAATTTTTTATCTGTTCGGGGAGAACAATTTGCGTATGCAATTTGATTTGTATAATCGAAAACAATGCTGCCTGTTCCTTCCAGAATTTGACCTTGTTTTTCAAAATTTGAAAGGTCAATTACATTTGAATATTCTTTTTTGAAAAAATCAATAATATCACTTCTTCTTTCTAATCTTCTGTTTTCGGCTAACATAGGATATAAAACAATAGTCTTGTTATCATGAAAAGAGATCCAGTTGTTCGGGAAAATAGAGTCGGGGGTTGCCGGTGATTTTGTATCCTCAAAAACGATCACTTCAATTCCTTTTGAAATTAAAAGATCTGAAAAGGAATTAAATTCATTTAAGGCTTTTTGTTGAATTTCGTTTGAACTTATGCTACCAGTATTAACTTGAAAGGAATTGCTTACTGCAGTTTGTTCATTGAATCCAAACTGCAATGGCTTGATCATTAATATTCTGGATGACATCTTTTGCATATTCAGCAAAAGTAAATCAAGAAATTAATATTCACTAACTTTGTTCAAATGTTTAGATTAAATCCCCTTCATAAAGCTGCTGCAATTATTGTTTTCTGTTGCATTTTATCAGGTTGCGATTACTTTACGCAAACTAAAAATGCAAATTCAAAATCACTTTCGGAATCCTTACATACGATTTCTGTAAAAACACCTGTAGATTCAAGTATTAAAAATTCTGTTAAGCCATTATCTGCCATTGGAGAGATTGAGCAGCATATTATTGATGCTGGTTTAATAAATATGCAAACAATTGATAGCAGTATTGTGGTGGATCTGAAATATTCAACAAATGATAATTTTTTGGGAATAGATGTTTATGGCGATTTTGATAAATGCTATTTGCAAAAGGATGTAGCAGAAAAACTAAAAATGGCATCCTTTTATTTAAGATCAAAATATCCATACTACAGACTAGTAGTTTTTGATGCTGTGCGTCCAAGAAGTATACAGGTAAAAATGTGGGACACAATTAATATTCCTTTAAAAATTCGCTCTCAATATTTAGCCAATCCTGCAAATGGTTCTTTACATAATTATGGTGCAGCCGTTGATATAAGTATTATTGATGATAAGGGCAATCTGTTGGACATGGGTACTAAGTATGATTATTTTGGCGAGTTGGCTTATCCAAGAAAAGAAGAAATATTAAAAAAAGAAGGGAAGCTCAATTACACTCAATTATTCAATAGGGAATTATTGCGAGAAGTAATGGGAAAATCAGGTTTTTTTGTGGCAACAACAGAATGGTGGCATTTCAATTCTTGCAATAGAGTGGAGGCGAATGCTATGTATAAAATTATTGAATAGTGGCATCTTAAAACAAATAGCCATACTTCTGATGCAGAAATTTTTCGTTTATTCCAGAGTGTTTACTTTTAAATAGATTTGAACTATAAACAATCATAATTTCATGGGAGCCACTACTATAATTTCTAATCTTCCCTATTAGTAGATCATACGAATAACTTACCTGGAAATCTTTTAAGAATACTGCTCCAACATGAATAGCCACAGCATCGTGCAATCGCAATGACAGACCTGCAAATATTTTCTCTTTATAATGCACCAGCAATGTGTAATTTAAGTTAAACGGTGCACCAACAACATAATTGCCGTAAAGTGTATTTTCAAAAACATAATCTTTATTTTCCGAAAAATTATATCCCAATGTAAAATTCAAATGATTCACATAACGTATGATGCCTTTTTTTGTGGTATCAGCTTTATAAAATTCAGCTTCTGACTGCAGTGCATGTAGAACTCCTAATCCAACATGAAATCGGTCGTTATACATATAAATTCCAGCTGCAGCATCCGAAACCCAGGTGCTATTTGTAATGTATTGATTGATTGATGGGTCTTGTGAATTATGAATTGAAATTTTATTTCCTATTAAAGTATATTTCGTGAAATTTCCAGCTAAACCCGCTGATAATTCTACATCCGGAAAACGAAAATGAAAGGCATAACTAGCACCTAAATTTGTTTGTTTTGCTGGGCCAACTTTATCCTGTAATAAATAAAGTCCTGCACCCATCTTGCCTTTATAAAACCTGCTATGCAAACTCACTGATTCGGTTCGTGGTGCTTCATCGTATCCTAACCATTGCATTCGATAATTCATGCGGGCATCCACCAAACGTTTTGTTCCTGTAATACCAGGATTAAGCATAAAATTATTACTTGTAAATTGAGAATAATATGGCATCTGTTGTGCAAATGTCACAATAGAATTCAGTACAATAAAAAGAGAAATTATGTTTTTTTTAATTTGCATCAATGCCTTATTTATAATTTATTTTTTTAAAATACTATCTCACAATGGTAACTGTACCATGAAATGTTTTGCTTCCATCACCCAGATCCATTATATAAAAATAGGTTGCTGAAGGAAGGTCCTCCCCAAATGCTTTTCCCTCCCAATTAT
The DNA here is from genome assembly GCA_903919535.1 of uncultured Bacteroidota bacterium. Classification (GTDB taxonomy): domain Bacteria; phylum Bacteroidota; class Bacteroidia; order 2-12-FULL-35-15; family 2-12-FULL-35-15; genus 2-12-FULL-35-15. The sequence continues at coordinate 8,405 of CAIXIP010000067.1, forward strand.
TTATATAGCTACTTGCTTTATAAACTAACTTGCCATAACGATTAAATACTTCCAATTTATTATTAGGGTATTTATAAATATTTCCAATATACCATGTATCATTATTTCCATCGCCATTTGGGGTGAATGTGTTGTAAAAAACAACTGCATTATTCGGGATAATATAAACTGTTACTTCATCATAAGCCGGACATTTATTGCTTGCATCTGTTCCATACAGATAATAGGTAGTTGTTACAATAGGCTCAGCATCAGGATTTGCTGTATACGGATATGTAAGTGTGTTTTGTGGTGTCCAGATATAATTGAAGCCGCCACTGCCACATAAAATAGCTGTTTCTCCTTCATTTATTGTTGTATCGTTTCCCGCATTAATTAATGGTGTCGGAATTATTACGACAGTGACAAAATCTGTTTTTGCCGGACAGCCGGCAATTGTAGCTGTTAATGTATAAGTAGTAGTTTGTGTGGGAGAAGCAACAGGATTGTTAAGGGTAGAATCATTTAATTCGGCACCAGGTGACCAAGAATAATTGATGCCGGCCCATGTTACATTATTGTTACCACCAATGCCAGCAAATGAAGCAACACATATACTAGTATCTCTTCCTGCATTAATGTAATAAATAGGGCTCATCGCAATTATTACAACATCTGTTTTAACAGCACCTGTATCATCTGTTACTGTTAATGTGTAGCTTGTTGTGGCTGTAGGTGAAGCAATCGGGTTTGCTCCATTGGTTTGGTTTAAGCCAATAGTAGGAGACCATGAATATGTATAAGGAGCAAGACCGCCCATCGCTGCGGGAGAACCACCAATATTGGCACTTCCTGAAGGACAAATTGTTTGGTCAGCACCAGCGTTAACAGACAGTTGAGCACTTACTGAATTCACAATAAATAATGAAAACAGTATTAAATAAAAATAGTTGATTTTATAACTTTTACTCACCATAAATTAAAGGTCCTAAAACTTAGCTGGCAAATGTAAATATTAATTATGTAATTATAAAGGACAGGTGTTTTGACGAAAATTGTGAAGAATCAAGATATTGATTAGAAAAACGTTAATAAAATTCATAAGCCCCAAGGTCTGGAATTGATGTGCTTGTATTCGGGCGCTGAACACCATTTAAATCAAATGGAATTACAATTCCTGTATCTCCTTTATCGATAGCTTGAGATGAACTTTTTAGCTCATAGTTATTTAAGCTAATGTCTTTAAAGTCAGGGTTATATGTGTTTTTATAAACAGTATTATAGTGAAGAGAACTATTCGTATTCAAGCTCGACTTGATGATACAATGATTAAATTTAAAGGAAAAAATATTTGGAGGGACTCCCGCTCCGGAAGCAGAATCTAAACCTATTTCATCAGCAATATCACCGTAAATAATACAATTTCCGAAATAACAACTATCCAATGGTCTGATATAAGTGGTACCTCCGCTCGAATAATAATTATTTAGCGCGAGAGTAGAAGTAGTTCTTTGGCTGCCGGTCCAATAATTTGCAAACGTACATTGTTCAAACTTGTAACTTCCCCCAATGGTAAGTGCAGCAACGTATTGTCCGCAATTAGCGAATAAACAATTACTACTCCAGATGCGAGTTCCTTGTCCGTATAATGCAGCTACCTGCATATTTTTAACAATAGTATTTGTCAATTTTAAGGTTGCTGCAGTTGTTGAACTCACGGTATCAGATTGAATCCCAATTGTTGCATTTTTTATGATCGACCAATTGATAAAATTGTTTTTGCTCAAGGCAGAAAGCCATATTCCTCGCCATTGGCCAGGAAGTTCTTTGTAGTCAATTTCTAAGCGATCACCTTGAAAAGTGACTTCATTCCCTTTTGTAATTCCATCTACTATCAATGTTCCTTCTTTATAAACAAACAAACATGCGTAATTATGGAAATACATATGAACACCAGGACTAATTGTTAATTTGCAAGCAGAATCAACCACAGCATAACCAAAAACCAAGTAAGGCAAATCATTAATTAAAGTGGTGTCAAAGCCGCTTCTTCCAATAATACTGTATGGAGGAAATCCATTGGTTGGGAAATGATCAGGTTTTATAAGATGCACATTTTGTCCTATAGCAGTAAGTTTAACATCTTGTGTATTTCCATTGGTTTCAAAAATTATGGAATCTTTTATCAATAAAGGAGCGCTTTGTGAAGGGGTAACATGAACCTGAACGAAAACATAAAGGCTGTCGTTACCCAGTATTTCAATATCTGTAAGTGATTTACCGGATATTCCATCCACATTTAATGTATAAGCCGAATTACTTCCTGATGCTAAAAATATCTTCGAAATATTCATAGTTTGTTTATGTCGATTGTGAATCGTAAATAATTTGGTTGTAGAACCTGCATACTTAAAAACGGTATCAAACAAAACAGAATCAGTCGAGAATTCGAGCTTTGCGCTAGAGTCTGTCAACAACTGGTCCTTTTTACAGGAAGAAAAGAAAAGAAACGAAATAGATAATAAAAAAAATAGTCCTTTGAATAATTTCATTTTACAAATATATAGTTTGGCGATTTGTAAACGATAATTATATAGAAATATTATATTTCTATTATGATTTTGAAAAATCGGAACTGTTTATGGAATTTCATAAAGAATAGCATCAATCAATAAAAAAACATAAATTTGTATGTTAAGGTAATAACTAAGCTTGGAGAGATTAAAATGAAGGAATGTTTAGCTTAGTTTTAATATTAAAAAAGACGCAATTCCCAATCTATTGGGCTATTCTATATGAGTAAAACTTTAAGGATCATCTATATTCTATTTCTGCATTTGGGTTTGGGAACTCATTTGGCTTTTGCTCAAACTTCCTTTGCTTCAGAAGATGACATGAAAAAACAGGCTCAGAAACTATTTTCTGATGAGGAATTTGAGCAAGCATTTCCATTGTATTCGCAATTAGTAAGTCTTTATCCTAAAGATCCCAATCTAAACTATCGCTTGGGTGTTTGCATGCTTTTTGCAAGTGATGATAAAGAAAGACCAATCCCTTTTTTAGAATTTGCTTCTCATAGCAAAGATGTCGACAAAGAAGTTTTTTATTATTTAGGAAAAGCATATCATCTTAATTATCGTTTTGATGAAGCTATTGCTTCTTATTTTGCTTACAAAAAAGTAGCATCTAATTCAAATGCACAAAGGCTAATGGTCGACCATCAAATCGAAATGTGTAAAAACGGAAAGTCATTGCTCCGTAATCTTACTGATTTGGTTGTGATTGACAAAAAAGAAATGAGTAGGGAAGATTTTTATCGTTCATATGACATTTCCGGTCTTGGAGGAAAATTGCTTTCAAAACCCGATGAAAAAGAGTTTAAAACACCACTCGATAAAAAGAAAAAAGATAATTCCATCATCTATTTAGCTTCAAACAATAATCAAATATATTTTGCTAGTTATGGCGCTGATGGCAAACATGGCAAAGATATTTACCTGGTTAAGAAATTACCAAATGGTGAATGGAGCCAGGCTCAAACACTGGGAAGTCCTATTAATACAGATTACGATGAGGATTATCCGTTCCTGCATCCAAATGGAAAAGTATTGTACTTCTGTTCAAAAGGGCATAACTCAATGGGAGGATACGATATCTTTAAATCCACTTTTAGTTCTGAAACAAATTCTTGGAATGCTCCCGTAAACCTTGATTTTCCTATCAATACACCAGATGATGATATTTTATATGTTACAGATGGAAATGAAAAAGAAGCATATTTTTCATCAGCCCGATCAAGCAAATCAGGAAGCACAGCAGTATATCACATTAATGTAGAGCGCAAACCGATTGATTTTGCGATCATAAAAGGTGCTGTATTAAAAACCCGAGATAATCAAAAGCTGGATGCGAAAATTACTGTTAAGGATCTAACAGATAATACAATTGTTGGAATCTATAATGCAAATCCGGAAACGGGAATTTATGTTGTGAATTTACCAAGCAGTGGAAGGTTTTTATATACTGTTGAATCAGATGGATTTGCCACTCAATCAGAAATGGTAACTCTGCCTGTACAGAATGAATTCAAACCAATGAAGCAGGAAATCACTTATGATGCTGCTTCTGATAAATTGCAAATAAAAAATTCGTTTGATCAGGAAATTGATGATTCCAACTACTTGTTAGCGATGCAGTATATCAAGGAAAAATCAAAAATGGATGTTTCTCCAGTTGAGGCTGTCACAAATGAAGCATCAAAAGAAACGGAAACAACACAGGAAGTTGTAAGTAATAAAACAACAACTACAGCAAAAACAAATACAAGTTTAACGAATGATGATATTGTAAAAATTGCCTATAATGATGCAAAAGATGTTGCGAAAGAAGCAAAAGATCTTCAGGAGCAAGCTGATATAGCGTTAAACTTTGCGAATCAAAAAAATGAACAAGCTCAGGACAAAACAAAAGAAGCAAGTGGATTACAGGAAGAAGCGGCCAAAACAGATGATAACATAAAAAAACAGGCATTAACAGAAAAAGCTAATGATGCTTCAGATATGGCTGCTCAGTTAAATCAGGAAACGGTGTCTGCTTTTAATCTTGCAAAAAAATTAGATATTGCTGCAAAATCGAAACAAGAAGAAGCTGATCTGTCACAAAAATATGCTCAGGACCTGGAGTCTGCGGTGAAATCTAAAAATGCAACAGAAGCATTGGCAAAATTAGATGCTCAGGAAAAAAAATTGGAAGAGTTGAGTCAGAAAAATACCGCAACATCTTCCATTACAAATAGTTTAAAAATTGATCAAGATAATAAGCAGAAGGAATTAGATAAAGCTATTCAAGAATCTTCAGATCTGAAAACAGAGATTTCTGATAATGAAACCATCATAACTAATTTGGGAAGTGATGTGGATAATACAAAAAATGAAGATCTAAAAAAAGGCTTAAACAATCAGATTGACGAGTTAAATAAAGATATTGTTGAGAAACAAAAACAATTTGATCAGAATGAACTGTTAATTGCAAAGTTGCAAAAAGACCTTGCAGGTATTAAAAATGAAAATGCTTTAGTAAATTCAGTTATCGATCAATCTAAAACAGGAACAAGTGAAACTGCTGCAGCAAGCGTAGCTTCAATTGATAAAAATAAGTTAGAGGAACAAGTAAATAATATTAAGAATTCGAATACGAATTCGATTGCATCAACTGCAACTGACAATAACCAACAAAAAGCAAATAGTAATATACAACCTTCAGCAAATTATGATAAATATTCTACCGATTTGGTTAATGCTGAAAAAATCACAGATGAGGTTGAACGTGAAAAAACAAAAGCTGATGTTTTGAAAAACTGGTCAGAAGCTATTGATGCGGATGTTGTAAAACAAAAACAAAATTTAGTTTCTGCAACGCCAGAAGAAAAAAAGATAATCAATCAAAAAATAGCTGATTCTGAAAAACTGTCAAATGAAAAACAAACGCAGTCTGATATAAGCCTTGCAAAAGTGGAAACACTAAAACAAACTCTTGCAGCTAATAAAAATAATACTGTAACAACAAATGAAAGTTCAGCTTCCTTAAATCAACATCCGGAAACAAATCCTGAATTTACCAAATTTGAAACAAATTTAGCTGATGCAGAAAAAATAACAGATGCAACACAGCGTGAAAAAACAAAGGCTGATCTGTATTTAATGTGGTCACAGGCTTTAGATGCTGATATCGCAAAACAAAAGCAAGATTTGGCATCAACCACAGATTCGGGACAAAAAGAGGTGATAGCTAAAAAAATTGCTGATGAAGAAAAGTTGTCGAATGAAAAACAAACACAATCGGATGTTAGTTCAGCTAAGTTAGAATCATTGAAACAAGAGCAAGCAATTGCGGTAAAAAATGAAACAAATAATACTTCAATAACAAATAATAATCCGACTGCAATTACTCCCGATTATAAACAATATGAGGCGAATTTAGCTGATGCAGAAAAAATCACTAATGAAGTTGAACGTGAAAAAACAAAAGCTGATGTATTGAAAAAATGGTCAGAATCAATTGATGCTGATGTTGCAAAACAAAAACAAAGTTTGGAAACGACAACAGATAGCGATCAAAAAGCCTTATTGACTAAAAATATTGCTGAAGCTGAACAATTATCAAAAGAGAAACAAATTCGAGCAAACAATAGTTTAGCCAAAGCAGAATACATTCAGCAGAAAAATACTACTGATGCAAATACTAATACATCAGAAACAAATAATGAGCAACCAGTTGTTGCGTCTGATTATAAAATGTATTCGGATAAGTTGGCTGATGCTGAAAAAATTACCGATGATACAGAACGTGAAAAAGCAAAAGCCGATGTGTTGAAAAGTTGGTCACAAGCCATTGATTCAGATGTTGCAAAACAGAAACATGCATTTATTACAAGTAATGATCCTGAAAAGAAAAAACTGCTTTCTGAAAAAATTACAGAAGGAAATGATTTTTCTGAAGAAAAATTGCGCTTAGCAAACGAGTCGTTGGCAAAAGTTGAATCAATCAAAAACCCTGTTGTTGTTCAAACAAATACAATAACTCCTCCTGATACATCAGTTGCAAAAAATACTAATGAAACCAATGTCGCTACAAATGTAAAATCAGTTAATTCATCTACAAATGAGAATCAAACACCATATAGTTCAAGTGCTGTAACTGAACAAATCGAAAAAGCGAATACAATAAATAAGCAAGCTGATGATCTAATTGCACGATCTGTTGAGTTAAAATCTCAGGCGGTTGAGCAAACCAATGAAGAAACAAAAAATTCCTTATACGCTCAATCTGAAGATCTCATCAAACAATCGAAAGATAAAAAAATGGAAGCATCGCAGCTTATTGCCGCATCTAATAAGTCTCAGTTTTTTGAAAATCAAAACGTGTTGAATAGATACGTTAGTCTGTTCGAAAAAAATGAAGCGGATGATATTTCTATTGCCGAAATGATGAATGATGAATCCAAAATATTTTTTGAGAAAGCGCAAAAAATGCGTGCTAAAGCTGATTCATCAAATCTATATTATGAAAAAGAATCCTCAACTGATGAGGCTTATAAAAATGAGTTGATAGCCTTAGACAAACAAAAAAGAGGAATAGAAATTTATAAAAAATATGATACAGCTGGAACAGCAAATATTGCTTTAGCCAATTCATCAACTAATAATATAGTGGATGTAAATAATCAACTGGTAACAAACTCGACTAAATCTCCTGATAACACAACACAAACTATTGCGAGTTCAACACAACCATTAACTAACACAACTCAACCGATAGTAAATTCAACACAACCTTCAGGTATTTCACTTGAGGTAAATGAAAAATATGAACGAAAATCAGTTCCTGTTTATTCTATTAAGAAACCTATTCCTGTAAATGAAAAATTACCTGAAGGCTTGATTTTTAAAGTTCAGATTGGGGCATTTAAAAATCCTATCCCACAAGATCTATTTCAAGGAATGAGTCCGATTACCGGGGAAACAACACCACAAGGGTTTATTAGATATACAGCTGGTGTGTTTGTTAAGTTTGGTACTGCCGATAAAGTAAAAAAAGAGATTAGAGACCTTGGATATAAAGATGCTTTTGTGGTTGCATTTTTAAATGGAAAACGTATCTCGATGAATGAAGCTTTAACAATGGCTGGGGTTAATCCTGCTGAATTTTCGCAGACGAATAATCAAATTGCTGCTAATCAAACTCAAAATGCAGTTGTACCTGACAACACACAACTCATTGCGAACAATCAAAAACAATCAACTAGTTCCCAACAACCGGCAATAGCTCATGCCGAAAACATTGCTGTTGTGAGTGGTTTATTTTACACTGTTCAGGTTGGTGTATTTTCTCAACCTGTTTCATCTGAAAAGCTTTTTAATATTCAACCATTGTATACTGAAATTGCACCTAATGGGAATTTGCGTTATAATACAGGAGTTTATAACAGTGTGCAGAGAGCAACAGACGCAAAAGATATGGTTGTGAGTAAAGGGTTAAAAGATGCGTATGTTACTGCTTATTTTCAAGGAAAGCGTATTTCACTACCTGAAGCAAAACAAATTGAAACGCAAGGGAATTCTGTCTTTTCAACGTCATCGAATATTAATGCAATGCCAAGTTTTAGCACAGCAGTGAATGAAACACCCGTAGTAAATACAAGTATAGCTCAGCCGATTGCAAAGGAAAAACTTAATTCAAACGGTAACCAACAATTGAATACGATAATAGATCAAAATAATACGCAACCTCTTGAGTCAGGTGTTGTTTATAAAGTGCAGATAGGAGCATTTTCAAATGAGGTTCCTTTGCAAATTGCTAATAAATTTTTAAGTATTGCAAATGAAGGAATAAAAAATTATAAGGATGAGAAAGGTTTAACTATTTATACTATTGGTAGTTTTAAAAGCTATGATGAAGCTGCTACTATAAAATTAAAAGTTGCAGGAGAAGGTATTCCAGATGCATTTATCGTAGCATATAATAATGGTAAAAAAATCAGCATTGATGAAGCAAAAACTTTAATAAATAAATGATGGATACCAAAAATTTTGATAAGATACATCACGAAATGGATACCGGAACAGATGTTCTATTAGCACCTGATGAAGTTGAAGTTGCGGGCAAACAAATAATACTTTATAATGATGATTTCAATACCTTCGATTTTGTAATAGAATCATTGATCAAGGTATGTAAGCACGATGCTATTCAGGCTGAACAGTGCACTTTTTTGGTGCATTATAAGGGGAAATGCTCTGTAAAAAAAGGGTCATACGAGGTTTTAGAAAAATATTGTACGGCCTTGTTAGAAAGAGGCTTAACTGCGGAAATAGAATAATGAATTTTCAAAGCTTTTATTAGAAGCTTTGAAATATTATAAATAAGTATTTGGCTTAATCTTTTAAAAACGATTCTAATTTTATTACCAGATCATTCAATAACACTGCCTTTTCGTTAGTTATACTTTTTTGAAAAGCTTTCACTTTTTTTATCGCCTCGCTTACGTCCGAAATATTAAATGGGCCTTCCATGTTTTCAATTACGGTGATTGCTTCTAAAGAAACTAAATAATCTGTATCAAGAGCAAGATTAATGAAAAATGGAAGTTTGTCGCTGAAATTTATTTCTGACTCCCAACATGCAGCAACGAGAATATGTTTTTTCGGTTTTGCTTTCAGATTGGAAATAGCAGTTATAATAAGATCACCAGCTTTTTCTTTTTTTAATGTAAGTAATGTTTCTTCTTTTAGTTCCTTATTTTCCGGATCAGTTAGAAGGGAAACAATAGCAGAAACCTTATCCTCAAAAATATCATCTTTATCAGAATCATCAGTAGGTCCAACAATTTTTGTTACGTATTCTTCGGGATTAAAATACTTTTTTACTTCATCTTTATTTTCCTTCTTGTCCATTATGAATTCTAAATTTTCGAATTATTTTATAATTATTGAACAAATATCTGAATTTTTTCGATACTACCTTGGAGTTGAAAGTTTTGGAAAAAATGCATATTATCTTATTTAGGTCGTATATACGGCTATTTTGTCGATGATATTTTCATTTTGGTAGAAAACTGTGTTAGTAGCGCACATTTATCTGTTAATAAGTTAACTATGCACATTTTGTTTTTGTAAATTTTTTAGATTCTATTTGCTCGTAATAATTAAAAATATTAATTATGAAGGCATTTCAAAAAATATCAATTATTGCATTATGTTTTGGCTGCATGATGAATAGTTACACCGCTGGTGCTCAAAATAGTATGATCCCATCTGAAAGTCCAGACTTTAGAATTTTTCCAAATCCAACAGAACGTGATTATGATACATATGTAAGTTTGCAAGGGTTTAAAGCAAATGACCTACTGGTTGTAGTTTATGACATGTTAGGTCGCGAAATATATTCGAAAGTGGAACTTATGGAAAATGGTGGTTTTTTATTCACGCTTTCTACCGATGGAAAAAAATTACCTGCAGGTGTTTATCTAATTTCTGCGGCAGCAAATGATAATGTATTCAAACAAAAATTGATTGTACGATAGTAAATAGTCTCTCTAAACTATTTTTACAGCTGTGCAATTATAAAATTGCATGGCTGTTTTATTTTGGAGCAAAACAATCTACTTTATTACGCAGTCCATAATATTTCACTAATTTTATTCGTACATCGCCAATAATGATAGGCGTTTCTAAATAAACAGGTAATCTATTCAAATCATCGGTTATCCAGATTGTCATTCCTTCACCTTTTTTAAAAATGGTTCCTTCAATTAATTTGGGTTTAAGCTTTATACAACGGATCTTACCAAAAAGTTCTGTATTAATAATTTCTTTTCCCATATACCTTACATATGATGGATATATCAAACCGTCTAACACAAATGTTAACGGGATGGTATCATTAATTTTATAATTTGTAAAATCGA
>CAIXIP010000068.1 GCA_903919535.1 uncultured Bacteroidota bacterium
CGAATTTAATAAAGAAGGAAACAAAATAGTAACAGAAAATTACAATTCTGATGGCAGTTTTAGTGAGCGCATTACATATTCATATAATGATGCAGGAAATCTAACTGAAGAAGTAAATTATAAACTTCCACCGAAGGCAAAAAATCAGATCTTTTATTATGATAAAAACAAAGAAAAAAAAACCTTTCTTGACCTAAGTAATCTAATAGTAAATTATAGAAACAAGTTGGTTTACGATAAGAAAGGAAATATAATTGAAAACATTAAATATAATGCTGAAGATGAAATAAAAAGTAGATTGATTTACGAATATACTAATTCAGGAAAACTTCTCTTAGAAATAAATGCCAATTCAGACAGTACTGTGTTTTCCAAAAAAAATAACAAGTACAATATTGATGGAAATTTATCCGAAACCGCACTACTTCGCTTCTATTCTATCGATGCTGAAAAACAGTACATATACGATGAAAAAAACAATAAGATCGAAGAAAAGTCATTCACTTCAGGAAATACATTTAGCGGCCAATCATTCGATGAAAGTCACAACTCAGCTGAACTAGAGATCATGAATTCAGATGGAAGCATCTTCAACAGAACAACATATAAATACAATGAGAAAAGGGAGCAAATTGAAAAAACTTCTTACAACACTGATGGCAGCATTATTCAACGGCTAACATTTAAGTTTGATGATAAGGGGAACACAATAGAAACAAAAGAATACAGAGATCATCAAACTATATTTGCAATTAACAGAACGGATTATGACGAAAGAGGAAATCTTATTAAGGTTAATGACATGCAGAGTTTTTCAGTAAGTGCAGGATACATTGAATTTGAATACAATGAAATCGGAAAACTTGTAAATGAAATACGCCATACAGCTGAAAACACTATAGAAGAAACTATAACTTACGGCTATTCAGAAAATGGGAATATTATCCGGGAAACTTGCGAAAAATCGAATGGAAGTCAAGGTTATAAAAGAACTTTCCAATATAATAATTCGCAAGAAATAATAGAAGAAGCCTGGTTTTTTGATGATAATGCAAGTAATTCCAGAAAAACTTTTCAGTACGACAGTAAAGGCAATAAAATAAGAGAAGAAAACCATGACATTACCAATGGAAAGCCTGAAGCAATAAACTTTACATATAAATTTCAATAAATCACTTCTAAAAATTTACAGTACTTTCTAAAAAAAAATTAAAACTTTACTTCAAATCAGGAGCAAACAATGCTTTTAATTCTGTTGCATCCTCTGCTTTCATCTTGCCTGCCAATATTAAACTTAATTGTCGTCTACGCAATGCACTATTGAATCTTTGTTTCTCTTCTTCTGTTTCAGGAATTAATTCTGGTACAGGCAAGGGAGAGCCATTTTGGTCAACAGCAACAAACGTATAAATAGCTTCATTACATTTCATTTTTTTTCCTGTAACGGCATCTTCCACCCATACATCAATAAAGATCTCCATAGATGAAGTAAATGCGCGTGAAACTTTTGATTCTAATGTAACGATACTTGAATGATTGATTGGATTATTAAAAGCAACACTGTTTACAGATGCAGTAACAACCACTCGCTTACAATGACGATGTGCAGTAATTGATGCTACTATATCCATCCATTGTAGCAATCTTCCACCAAACAAATTACCTAATGTGTTGGTATCATTTGGCATTACAATTTGAGTTTGTATAGTTAGCGATTCTTTTGCTGTTTTCGGTTTCATGAGAATTTTTTTTACAAAGGTAATGAGAATTTTTTCGTTTGATGATTGATATGCACTCATTTTACATACGATAACTCGCATTTCGAAACCTGCATTTAATCACTAATTATGTGTAATTTCCTTTTACCTTTGTATAATAAACATTTCAATTATATCATGGATTTCTCATATTTAAAGGCATTACACATAATATTTGTGGTAACTTGGTTTGCAGGGTTATTCTACATAGTTCGTTTATTCATTTATCATAGTGAAGCCGAATCAAAACCTGAACCAGAAAGAAGCATTCTGCAGAAACAATATAAGTTAATGGAAAAACGCTTATGGTACGGTATCACTTGGCCTTCAATGATTCTAACAATAACCTTCGGAAGCTGGATACTTTTTAACTGGCCGATTGAAACCTATTTATTTCAACCCTATTTTATTCTAAAATTATGTTTTGTTGGTGGATTAATACTTTACCACATGGAGTGCCATGTTATGTTCAAACAATTACAGAGAGATTTTGTAAAACATACATCATTTAAATTACGATTATGGAATGAAGTAGCTACGCTTTTTTTAGTATCTATTGTTTTTTTAATTGTATTAAGAAGCAGCAGTGGTTTTGTTTGGGGACTACTTGGACTTATAATTTTTTCTCTAACTCTAATCCTTGCGATAAAAATTTATAAAAAAAGCAGAGATAAAAATGACAATACATTAGAAGAAAAAAACGAAGAAGAAAAAGGATAAAGAAAATATTTTCAGGAAGGACTCTGATTTATTTTTTAAACAACCAGGCGTTAGGTTGAAGTTTACGCAGGTTTTCTAGTTCATTGTTTGCTTCGTTACGAGAAGCAAAATTTCCACAGCTCACAACATACAAACCTCTTTCATTTTGACCAATAATTGAAGCAGAAATGTTTTGGTTTTGGAGTTCTACAACAAATTTCTCTGCATTTTCCTGTATTTGAAAGCAACCGGTGACCAAATGAAATTTGAATTCCAGGTTGCCATTTATTTGTTTTACAACTGCTGTAGTATCGGCTTTCACCGATTCAACTAAATTAGCAGTAACAGGTAACGATTGTGAGTGTAATGCTTTTATTGCGGAAGTATCATTACTAGTTATTGTTACAGGAAGCGTATTTGAATCTTTTGATTCAACCTTAACATCAGGTTTTAATGTTTCCTTAGTGGCAAAAGGATTTAAATTCGAATAATTAATATTTTTTAAAAGATCTGTTTTCAAAGGAATCCATACCATAGCAAAAACCAAAGGAGCTACTATTGCTAAGGCAACATATCGTTTAATATTGATCTTTCTTTTTTCTGCAGGAATAGCACCTCTATCTTTAAACTCTTTTTCAATTCTTTTACTAATATTATCACGCTTAATAGCCGGGGATTGAAATTGAGATAGACCAAAAGCTTCTAATAAAAAATTGGTGGTATCCGCTTCAAATTGAATGTTCTTTTCAACGTCTAAAAACAATGTTCCTACTTCAGAGATCTTAACTTTTTCTCCCTTTTTCAATTGTAAATTTGAATCATTTACAAAAGCACTGATATGCTGCAATGCACTTGAATAATTAATGTTTTCTGCGGTAGAAATTTGATTTGCTAAAAGACCGTCATTATTTTTAAGGTTTTTATTAAAAACAATATTTTTTGAAGGTGGTAAAAAAGAATGTTGAGCAGGATGAACTTTTGCAGAAGAATAATTAGCAACAAAACCTCCTAATTCAGGTATGATCACACAATCATGATCGTATAGTAAGTTGCTAATATGTATGTCTATTTTCTGCATTAATCGAACTGCTAAATTACATAAATTTTGTCAATTTTTTCAAATCTTCAGGGGAGTCAACTGCAACACTTTCAAAATCAGTTATTTCGACATTTATTTTGTATCCATTTTCAATCCATCGCAGTTGCTCCAATGCTTCTGCCAACTCCAAGGAAGATTGTTTCAACGCTGTAATTTCTGCCAAAACGTTTGTTGTGTATGCATAAATGCCAATATGTTTGTAAAAAGTATAATTTGTTAGCCACTCTGACTGCTCCTTTCCTCTTATGAATGGTAATGTTTGACGACTAAAACAAATTGCTTCTTTGCTTTTATTGATCAATACTTTAGGAATATTTACATTGAATAATTCCTCGTTGATGATTATTTTTTTTATTAATGTAGCAATCTGTACCGTATCAGAATTAAAACAAGAAGCAACAAGATCGATCTGTTCAGGATGAATAAAAGGTTCATCACCCTGAATATTTATTACCACATCAGCAGAAGGGGAATATGCTTGAATCGCTTCAAAGCAACGATCGGTGCCACTCTGATGATTTATACTTGTCATCACAACTTTTCCATTAAACGCTTTTACATGTTGCAGAATCCGTTCATCATCAGTAGCAACAATAACATCGGCCAATGATTTGGCCTTTTTTGCCTGCTCATATACTCGCTGGATCATTGATTTCCCTCCAATATCAACTAATGGTTTGGCCGGGAAACGGGTAGATGCATAACGAGCTGGAATTATTCCGATGATTTTCATAAAATGATTTATTTGTACGAATTTACAGAAATAATTTCACCTGTTGCATATTGAAATATTAGAATTTGGGCGGCAATTTTTATTAATTTCGCTGCGTGAAAAAATATATAGCTATAGCTATTCTTTTAATATCTTCTTTATTCATCAGCGGTACAAAAGACAAGAAAACTCTAACATGCAGAGAGATAATTCTGCACACCTTAGATAGCATCAAAAACATAAGAACCCAAAGCTTCAACGTAAAAGCAACTGAGCGTATCGGGAACCACTTTTTAAATGCCGAATCACACATTAAGATAAATGTAAATCCGAAAAAAATTTATTTTTTCAGTCCGGCAAAAGGCATTGAATTATTATGGGTAGAAGGCACCAACAAAGGAAATGCAACAATTCATTCCCAATCCTTTCCGCTAATGAATTTGGATCTCGATCCGTTTGGAAGCATTGTAAGAAAGGATCAACATCATACCATTTTTGATTTAGGCTCTTCTTTTATTGGAAAAACGATTGCCAATACTATTTTAAAGTCCCCAAAGGAATTTGACAAACATTTTTCCTATTCAGGCTCAATTACATGGGATAATAAAGAATGTTATCAGATAATTATAAATTATCCCGAATATAACTACATCGAATACATTACAAAAAAAGGAGAAACAGTAACAAGCATAGCACATAAGCTTAATACAAGCGATTATAAAATTCGGTATAAAAATGAGCTTTCCAGTTACTTTGGGTCTATTAAGGAAGGCAAAAAGCTTATTATTCCTATACCTTACTGTAACAAAGTAGTGATGTATATAGATAAAAGAACCTATATTCCAATAAATGTCACTGTATATGATGATGAAGGATTATTTGAAGCTTATGAGTTTAAGAACATGCGTATCAATCGTACATTCGAATCAGATGAGTTTCTGAAAAGTTATAAAGGATATGGTTTTTAAAGAATAATGAAAGAAAATTAATTAACATTCGATTAAAAATGAGACTATCTTTGCAAACTATATTAAACACCAAAATGAGATTTAAAGCACGATATTTTTTTCTATTATTTACACTTATTGCTTTCAGCATTACATTGCTTTCCTTTCAACAGAAAAAGACGGAAATCGGTAACCGGGATTTGATAAATAAGATATTTGAATCTATTGCTAACATCAAAACGTTGCGTTATAGCCTTCAGTGCCATGAACGGATAAAAGGTAAATTGCAAAAAACAGAATCTAAAGTAAAATTACAAACTTCACCCCGCAAACTTTATTTATCATTAAAAGGACCAGAAGTATTATGGATACAAGGCGCCAATAATGGTGATGCATTGGTGAATCCTGGCGCTTTTCCATACATTAATCTTAATCTTGATCCATATGGATCGATAATGCGAAAAGATCAACACCATACCATTCATGAAATGGGCTTTCAATACCTTGTTGATATATTAAAAGACAGAATAAAAGAATTGGGGGACAAGGCTGATAGATATTTTGCAATCACTGGTGAAGAAAAATATGATGGAC
>CAIXIP010000069.1 GCA_903919535.1 uncultured Bacteroidota bacterium
ACATTAACCGTTTGAGTTGCAGTAGCAGTATTACCACTTCCATCAGTTACTGTCCAGGTAACTGTAGTAGCACCTAAAGGATAAGTAGTAGAAGCATGGTTGTTTGTTACTGTTGCAACTGTACAATTATCAGCAGTTACCGGAGTTCCAAGAGCAACACCAGTTGCAGTACAAGCAGTATTTGTAGTAACATTAACTGTTGCAGGTGCAGTGATCGTTGGGATAATATTATCTGTTACAGTAACTGTAGATGAAGCAGTAGCAGAGTTGCCTGCAGCATCATAAACAGTATAAGCAACTGTAGTAACACCTAAATTAAAAGTATAAGTTCCCGCATTATTGATACCTGTAGCAGCAGATGTCGCAGTAGTAGCTCCTGTCATAGCCCAAGTTAATTTTGTAACCGAACAATTATCTGCGGTTGTAGGATTTGTTGTTACGACCGATTTTGTGCAAGTACCTGCAGTAACCGTTGTGGAAACATTGCCCGGTGCAGTTATAGTTGGATTAACATTATCAGAAACATTAACCGTTTGAGTTGCAGCAGCAGTATTGCCACTTCCATCAGTTACTGTCCAGGTTACCGTAGTAGCACCCAAAGGATAAGTAGTAGAAGCGTGGTTATTTGTTACTGTTGCAACTGTACAATTGTCAGCTGTTACCGGAGTTCCAAGAGCAACTCCAGTTGCAGTACAAGCAGTATTTGTAGTAACATTAACTGTTGCCGGTGCAGTGATAGTTGGATTTACATTATCAGTAACATTAACAGTTTGTGTTGCAGTTGCAGTTCTTCCACTTCCATCAGTTACTGTCCAGGTAACTGTAGTAGCACCTAAAGGATAAGTAGTAGAAGCGTGGTTGTTGGTTGCCGTTGCAACTGTACAATTATCAGCGGTTACCGGAGTTCCAAGAGCAACTCCAGTTGCAGTACAAGCAGTATTTGTTGTAACATTAACTGTTGCTGGTGCAGTTATAGTTGGATTAACATTATCAGTAACATTAACTGTTTGTGTTGCAGTAGCAGTATTACCACTTCCATCAGTTACAGTCCAGGTAACTGTAGTAGCACCTAAAGGATAAGTAGTAGAAGCATGGTTATTTGTTACTGTTGCAACTGTACAATTGTCAGCTGTTACCGGAGTTCCTAAAGCAACTCCAGTTGCAGTACAAGCAGTATTTGTTGTAACATTAACTGTTGCAGGTGCAGTAATTGTTGGAACTATATTATCTGTTACGGTAACTGTTGATGAAGCAGTAGCAGAATTACCTGCAGCATCATAAACAGTATAAGCAACTGTAGTAACACCTAAATTAAAAGTATAAGTTCCAACATTATTGATACCTGTCGCAGCAGATGTAGCGGTAGTAGCTCCTGTCATAGCCCAAGTTAATTTTGTAACCGAACAATTATCTGCGGTTGTAGGATTTGTTGTTACGACCGATTTTGTGCAAGTCCCTGCAGTAACCGTTGTGGAAACATTACTTGGTGCAGTGATTGTAGGATTCACATTATCAGTAACATTTACTGTTTGTGTTGCGGTTGCAGTATTACCACTTCCGTCCGTCACCGTCCATGTTACTATAGTAGCACCTAATGGATAAGTAGTAGAAGCGTGGTTGTTTGTTACCGTTGCTACTGAACAATTATCTGCTGTTACCGGAGTTCCAAGAGCAACACCAGTTGCAGTACAAGCAGTATTTGTAGTAACATTAACTGTTGCAGGTGCAGTGATAGTTGGATTAACTGCATCAGTTGAAGTAATTGTAAATGATTTTGTAATAGAGCATAAATTTACATCTTTGATAGTACAAACATATGTTCCAACAGCTAAACTTGATGCTGTTGCAGCTGTTCCTCCACTTGGTGACCAAGAATACGTATAACCTGGAGAGCCTCCAGAAGCAACGACTGTTGCAGAGCCTACGCTCCCTGTTGAACATGTGTTATTTACTTGACTGGTTGTTGCTGTTATTATAGATGGTTCGGTAATAGTAACCGTTTGTGCTTTTGTGCATGAATTTGCAGCTGTAATAGTACAAGTATAAGTTCCTGCGGCTAAACCAGTTGCTGTCGAAGCGGTTCCTCCACTAGGTGACCATGAATATGTATAAGGCGTAGTTTCACCAGATGCACTGATTGTAGCTGCTCCATTAGCATCCCCGTTACATAACAGATTTGTTTGCGATGATACTGAACTTGCAATATTGCAATACTGCCCCCCATTTTCCCCTCTACGACCAACATATATATTTAAGGTCTGTCCGGCAGAGACGGTAATGTTGGCAGTTACTCTACCGCCAAGACCGCCAAAATCCCAAAAAGTACTTGGGCCATAAAATGGTCCGCCTCCTTTACCTCCTTTAACATCAACAGTTACCGAGGTTACACCAGCTGGCACAACAAAACTTTGCGCTGCACCGGTATAATTAAAAGTTTGTGTTGCAAAACCTGAGCCTGAAATTATAACTTCTCCATCCCCTGTTTGAAATCCTTGAGTATGTACTACGCTTGTGCAAATTCCTGAGGCATAGCTTGATCCACCTCCACCACCACCCCAAGAGCCACCTCCTCCACCATAATAACCTCCGCCTCCACCACCTCCGCAAGTTCCTATGCCTCCATTCCCTCCGATTCCAAGAATCCCGACAGTTCCTGAATTATAGCCGGAATATGCAGAAGCAACTCCCCCCGAAGACTGGGTTCCTCCTCCCCCAAAACCAGTAGCTCCTGAAACAATTCCGTCTCCACCAGTTGTCCCACCTCCATTACCCCCGTGTTCAATTGAAGCATTGTAGCCACCACCACCACCACCACCAGCTACTATTACTCTGTTGGTAAGAGCATTACCCCCAATACGAATATCAGAAGCCCCTCCGCCTCCACCACTATAATACAGAGCCCAGGCATTACTTCCATTACCTCCACCATTCCATCCACCTGTAGCGTCAGTGTATGCAGAAAATGATATTAACGGAAATAGCAAAGCTAACATCGTTATCATCAGTAATTTTTTTGCTGGCCAAGTTTCCGTTATAAACTTTAACCAATGGGTAGTTGTTTTTTTCATAAAATAGGAGATTTAGGTTGATCGATAATTTCTGGAGCAAACGTAATTTGTAATATTTAAAAAAAATAACCGAATGAGAGTTTTAGTATACACCTGTAAGAATTTCTCGAAATTTGTAAAAAAAGTTGAAGTGTTTGGTTTTCTTGAAGTCGACAAATACAGATACTATTATAATTTTTTTGAAGAAAAATTATTTGCTCATAAAGTTAAAAGAAGTTCAATAGCAGCAAGAATTGACTGTTTTTTGAAACAAGGGATTTGTAGTTAATTGAAGTGACTTTAAATTCTGCAGGTTAAAGTCAGTGAGGTTAAACTCAATAATTGTATATCCATTGTTGCAATCAATTTTTCAGTTTTTCTAAATTGAAAACTTTGATATACCAAAGACAAACTTAATTTAGAATTATAATATTTGCTCTATTGAAGAGCATTTAAAATTTCTGATACGATTAAAATTGAAAATCCTAAGATTTGGTGAAATTCTGGTGAACTAAAATTGGGTGAAAGTGGCTTTTAGCGGAAGTTTCTTAAATAAAAAAGCCCTCAAATCGATTGATTTGAGGGCTTTTTTATGAATTACTCTGTGATCCCGCTGGGATTAAACTTAATGCTAAATCAAGATAAAGTGTTTTGATTTCTTTTTACCTGAAAGTGCCTATAATAGTAACATATAAGGCATTTATTAGCCCAATTAACAATAAACGAATTTATTTCAATAAATCTAAAAGTGTATGTAAAACTGTATGTAAATTGTATGTAACTTTGCCCGTGAATAACACATATAATTATGGCAGAAATTAAATTTTACTTGGAAAAGCGCAAGGATAGTGCAACAGGCGAGATAAATGAACAGAATGTTCCCATCATTTTGTTTTATAGTTTTAATGGAAAGCGCTTGCAGTACTATACTGGTATGCGAATAGATGCTTCTAAATGGGATGAAGAAAACATGAAAGTATCCAAAGGCTATGCAGATGCATCGGAAATTAATAGGGAATTGGGTAAATTAAAATCAAAGGTTGAAGATATACACAGTAAAGCGAAAGCATTAGATGAAGAACTATCGGTGGAATACTTTAGAGAAAGGCTGAAAGGAAATGGATCAACAATTAAAAGCAAAAAAAACTTCTCAATTTGTTTGGATGAATACTATGCAAGTTCTTCTTTAACTAAAGGAGCAGGGACAATGAGAGCTATCAAATCAACATTTAGCATTTTGGCAGATTTTTCAGAATCGACAGGAATTAAATTAGAGTTTAAAAATATTACTCAAGATTTTTATGATGCTTTATTGGATTATTGTTTTAATGAAAAGGATTATAAGAATGGTTATACCGGAAAGTTGATAAAAGATCTAAAAGCATTTTTAAACTGGGCAACCGAAAGAGATTATAACACGCATCTTGATTTTAAAAAGAAAAGTTTTAAAAAATTAACAGAAGAACCTGAAATAATTTTTCTAACCTATGATGAATTGCTTCAATTATACAATCACAAGGTGGATGGTATTGAACGCTTGCAGCAAGTAAGAGATGTATTTTGTTTTGGTTGCTTTACCGGAATGCGTTATTCTGATATATTGGCATTGAAATCTGAAAATATACAAGGTGATTTTATACGTTACCGAGTGGTGAAAACGGGGCAAAGTAATATGATCCCATTAAACAAATATTCAAAAACAATTATTAATAGATACAAAGGGAAGATCGGAGAAAAAAGCCTTCCTGTAATATCAGAGCAAAATACGAATGACTATTTAAAAGAGCTCTTTAAAAAAGTTAAACTAAATAGAAAAGTTCAAAAGGTGAGTTTCCAAGGTGCGAAAACTACCAAAATTACAGCACCATTGAGTGAGATCATTACCTTTCATATCAGCAAAAAAACGTTTATGACAAACTTTTTAGCAAAAGGTGGCAGCTTGCTAACTGCAATGTCAATTACAGGGAATAAAGATTTTAAAACAGCAAAACGATATTATAAAGTGGTCGATTCGCTTAAGTCCGATGAGATGGCGAAGGTCTTCGGGATGTAAAAAAGAAGCAGTGCTCAATGCAAATAAAATGTCAAGTAAATTGAGCAAAATACTTGACATTTATTATTTTGATAAGTTTCTGAATTTTCTGTAAAGCAAGATTTATATTTTTATATTTTTGTCAGTATATGGAAACTCTAAACAAAGAGTTAGAAGCAAAAATAATTGCTTTAGTAAAAGAAAATAAAATTGTAGAAGCTATATCGTTGGTGCAAAAAGTTTTGCAATTAGGACTAAAGGCATCTAAGGATATTGTTGATAAATACAGGTAATTAAATTTCAAGACGGAAATAATGCCATTGCCAATAAATATAAAAGAACTACTCAACGGTAAAATTGTTGAGTGGGAACGGCTTGAGTTCAAAGAGGGGTGGAATCCTGAGGATATTATTCATTCCATTTGTGCGTTTGCAAATGACATTAATAATTGGGGAGGAGGTTATGTAATTATTGGCATAAAGGAAGAAAATGGCAAACCTGTATTGCCTCCCAAAGGGTTAAATGCTAATCAGATTGATGCTTTTCAAAAGAAACTGATCGAACTCTGTCATAAAATTACTCCAAATTATTTTCCGGTAGCTGTTCCAGTTGTATTCCAGAAAAAACACATATTGATTTTATGGATTCCAGGAGGCGATACCCGTCCTTACTCAGCACCGGTAAGCCTTGGAGAAAAAAGTCAGAAAGCGTATTACATAAGACGTTTCTCCAGTTCAGTTAAAGCGAGCCATGCAGAAGAACAACAATTGTTACAACTTGCTGCGAAAGTGCCTTTTGACGATAGAATCAACCATCAGGCAAAGCTTGATGATTTGAAATTACATTTGATGCAATCTTTTCTAAAAGAAATAGGAAGTGATTTATTTGAAACATCCGAAAAGATTCCATTTGCAGAGCTTTGCATTCAGATGCAAATTGCAAGAGGCCCGAAAGAATATTTAAAACCACTAAATGCAGGATTGCTACTGTTTAATGAGAAACCTGACAAATATTTCAGAGGAGCAAAAATTGAAGTAATAGAGTATATAGATGAAGTAGGAGATAATTTTACTGAAAAATCCTTCATAGGCCCAATACATCAACAACTCCGAGATGCTCTTCAGTACATCAAAAACATTGTAATAAAAGAAAGGGTCAAAAAAATATCAGGGCAGGCAGAAGCTATCCGTTTTTATAATTACCCTTATGAAGCAATTGAAGAATCATTGGCTAATGCAGTATATCACAGAAGTTACGAAAATCAAAATGCTATTGAGGTTAACATCCGTCCAGACTGCATTGAAATATTATCCTTCCCCGGGCCGATCCCGCCTGTTGATAACGAACAGTTAAAGAAATCACGAGTAGTTGCAAGAGATTATCGGAACCGCAGAATTGGTGATTTTTTAAAGGAGTTGCATCTTACTGAAGGGCGCAGTACAGGTATTCCAAAGATCAGAAAAGCTATGGCACAAAATGGCTCTCTGGAAGCTGTATTTGAAACCGATAAGGATAAGGTCTATTTCCTTACAACATTACCTATTCACCCTGAATTTTTAAAAGAATTAAATGCCGCTAAATCATTGGTAATTAAACAGAAACAAAAAGCAGGAAAAGGTAAAATTGTCCCAAGTCTGTCCCAAGTTGTCCCAAGTCTGTCCCAAGTTGTCCCAAGTCAAACATTTGCCTTAATTTTAGATAAAGGAAAAGAAAAATGCTCATTAAAAACACTTTTGGAGCTTGCTCAATATACCAACAGATCGCGGTTTAGGAATGAAGTTATAAAGCCTTTAATAGATGCGGGATTTTTAGCATTAGCAATACCGGACAAACCTCAAAGCAGCAAACAAAAATATTACACTACCAAAAAAGGACAAGCTCTTTTAAAATAATTATTTTTTAATCGCTATTGTGTTCTAAGTTTTGGCTAATAAATGGCGGTTACTTGGCGGATATGGCGGATGAAAAATTGATTATAAAACATAAATTACACCATTGAAGGAAACGCTAAATATTTTTAAATCCCTATTTAAAGGACGAGAAGATATTTATGC
>CAIXIP010000070.1 GCA_903919535.1 uncultured Bacteroidota bacterium
CTGGGTTGGTTAAATTTAGTTTTGATATTGGATTGCCCATCAAAGGTTTAATTAAAGCTACTGTATTCAGACAATTTTGTGGAGGTGAAAGCATGAACGAATGCGAATGGAAAATGAAGCAATTGCATTCCTATGACGTTGGTTCTATTCTCGATTATTCAATTGAAGGAAAAACAAAACAAGAGGAATTTGATGAAACTGCGGATGAAGTTATCAGAACTATTCATAAATCTAAAAACGAAAGAAGTTTAATTCCTTTCTGTGTTTTTAAACCTACAGGATTAGCTCGTTTGGAACTTCTTACAAAAGTTGAAGCAAAAGAAAAACTTACTGATGCTGAGCAAACTGAATACGATAGAACAGTTGCAAGAATTGAAAAAGTTTGCAGAACTGCTTACGAAAATAATGTAAGAATTTTTATCGATGCTGAGCAAACATGGATTCAGGGAACACTTGATGAAATCATCACTCAGATGATGATGAAATTCAATAAAGAAAAATGCATTGT
The DNA here is from genome assembly GCA_903919535.1 of uncultured Bacteroidota bacterium. GTDB lineage: Bacteria > Bacteroidota > Bacteroidia > 2-12-FULL-35-15 > 2-12-FULL-35-15 > 2-12-FULL-35-15. Next base: position 509 of record CAIXIP010000070.1, read on the forward strand.
ATATAATACGTTACAAATGTACCGTCATGATAGAGTGGATTATTTGAAAAAATTATATGAGCATGCCGTAGCAAATAATTATATCATCGGGCAGAAATTGGTGCGTGGTGCTTATATGGAAAAAGAACGCGAACGTGCGGAGCAAATGGGTTACCAAAGTCCGATTTGTGCTACCAAAGAAGCTTCAGATAAATCGTATGATGATGGACTTCGTTTTTGTATGGAACATCTCGACAGAATAAATATTTGTGCAGGAACTCATAACGAAGAAAGTTGCTATTTGCTAGCACAATTAATGGCTGAAAAAGGTATCGCGAAAAATGATGAACGCATTTTCTTTTCGCAATTACTTGGAATGAGCGATCATATCAGTTTCAATCTTGCACATGATAAATATAATGTTGTAAAATATTTGCCATACGGACCAATTAAAGCAGTATTGCCTTATTTGTTCAGACGAGCACAGGAAAATACTTCGGCTAAAGGACAAGCAGGTCGCGAGTTGCGACTGATCTCAAAAGAAGTTGCCAGAAGAAAAGGTGCTTAATATTATTTCGTCCCTGACGGGACTTTCTCTTTTTATCCTTTTTTTTGTTACCAATATTTTGCCTCTACGAGGCAGGTATATAATTTTAAAACAGCCTTTTTTTTATGAAATATATAAGCCCGAAGGGCTGAGATTATTATAATATTTTATTAAATCGCATTGAGAGAATCCCGAAGGGATGATATTATTTCACTCCTTCGGAGTTTTAATTTTCATTGATGATTGTTTTTATAATCATAGCATCCCTTCGGGATTATTTTAGACCACATTTTTGCTTCGTAAACTTTTAGATATATATTTTTATCTTGCATCAAACTATATGCTATGGAAAATCTATTCTTAATGCGTTTAATTTAAAAACAGCATTGTTTTTTATGAAATATATAAGCCCGAAGGGCTGAGATTATTATAATATTTTATTAAATCGCATTGAGAGAATCCCGAAGGGATGATTTTATTTC
>CAIXIP010000071.1 GCA_903919535.1 uncultured Bacteroidota bacterium
GAATGTTAAGAGTTTTAATTTTCTCATTTATTTGTTTGTATTAATAAAATGCAACATTGTCCATTGGTCATTTACTACTTTTGATTCAAATTTCAAACCTAAACCTTCTGCTCTTGAAGAAATTTCTTGAACATCAGTTTCAAAAAAACCAGACAATATTAAATTACCATTTTGTTCAAGTGATCCTACGTATTTTTCCATATCCATCAACAAGACATTTTTATTGATGTTCGCTAAAATAGTATGAAATATATTTCCATCCAAAATTCGAGCATCTCCTTTATGAACAAGAACGTTGTTAATATTATTTTTCTGCAAATTCTCTATCGTATTTTCATAGCTCCACTCATCGGTATCGATAGCTGTGATAGGGTTTGCTCCCATCATAGAAGCAACTATTGCTAAAACACCTGTACCACACCCCATGTCTAGCAATGATTTATTACCAACATTTAATGACATTAATTTTTGAATCATTAATTGAGTGGTATTATGATGCCCGGTTCCAAATGACATTTTAGGTTCGATAATTACATCATACAAAAAAACTTTTGGCGCATCATGAAACGGAGCTCGTATATAACATTTACCATCAACTTCAATCGGCTGAAAGCTGCTTTCCCATTCTTTATTCCAATTTTGCTGTTGAATAATTTTTGAAGAATACTTTATTTTAAAAATTTCAGAATATGATAAAAAAAGTTGTTTTACATCTTCCTCATGAAATTGGTCCTCTTGAATATAAGCAGTACAACCAAGTTCTGATTCAACAAAACTTTCAAAATTCAGTTCTGATAATTGAGCAATTAAAACATCACACCCCTGTTCTTTGGGGCTTACTTCAATAGAAAGTTCAATATAGTTCATGAAAAACAAGTAAAATATTAGTGCTACTAATTAGCAAAAGAATTGATGATTGAAACAAAATCTGTTGTTTTTAATGAGGCGCCACCAATAAGACCGCCATCCACATCCAAACAAGCAAATAGTTCCTGAGCATTTTGAGGGTTACAACTTCCACCATAAAGGATGGATGTATTTTCGGAAATATCTTTTCCGTATTTTTTATTGATCTCTGAGCGTATGTAATTATGCATTCCTTGTGCCTGGTGACTTGTGGCAGTAACTCCTGTTCCAATAGCCCAAACGGGTTCATAGGCAATTACTAATTTCGAAAAATCAATAGGAGTTAAATGAAACAATGCTTCCTTTAGTTGTTTTTTTACTACTTCCAAATGCTGATTTGTTTTACGTTCATCCCCATTTTCGCCAATGCAAAAAATTGGAATTAAATTATTTGCCAATGCAACATTTACCTTTTGAGCTAACAACGTATCATTTTCTCCAAAATATTGTCTACGTTCTGAATGCCCAATTATAACATAGTTAGCGCCAGTTGATTTTATCATTTCTGCAGAAACCTCTCCTGTAAAAGCACCATTTGGCATATGATGGCAATTCTGAGCAGCAACTGCAAAACCAGTAACTGATTTTAATTTTTCACTTACAGAAGCTAAATGTGTATAAGGAGGTGCAATAATTTTTAAAACAGAATTGGAGGGGAGATCAGATGTTGCAGCAATTATTTCATCAATTAATTGCAATCCTTGAGAAAGAGATTTGTTCATCTTCCAATTACCGGCAACTATTTTTTTTCTCATCTTTTTAATATTTCAACTATTTTAACGACAAACTATTGAACTCTCACTCGAGGATCTAATATTCCATAAATAATATCAACGGCAATATTAATTACTACAAATACAACAGCAAAAACCAAAGTAGCCCCCATAACAACTGGCAAATCGTTTTTATTTAATGCATCAACAACTTCATAACCGATTCCTTTCCAATTAAATATGATTTCAACAAATACAGCACCTGCCATCAATCCTGCAAACCAACCAGAAATCGCAGTAATTACGGGATTCAGTGCATTTTTCAACGCGTGTTTGAATACCACTCTGTAAAAACTTAAGCCTTTTGCTGTTGCTGTTCTAATGTAGTCTTGTGATAACACATCTAATAATGAACTACGTGTTAGCTGGATAATAACTGCTAATGGCCGCAAACCAAGAGTAATTGTTGGTAATATTAAATTTTTCAATACCAGATGTTCATCCCCAAAATCATCGGTATGGTATAAAGAGCCTACATGATTCAATCCTGTGTAATCACGCAAAATAAAACCGAAGAACCATGCAATGATCAACCCCACAAAAAAGGATGGTAATGCCATACCGAAGATTGCAAAGATTAAAGAAAATTTATCGAAGAATGAATTTTTCTTTATCGCAGAAAAAATACCCAACAATATCCCAAAAAATGAACCGAACAATATTGCTGAAAATGCAAGTACAGTTGTAGCAGGAAGTGTTTCTTTAATTATATCTGATACTTTTCTTTTTGTAATATATGACCTTCGTAAATAAGGATATTTCAAGACAACAATCTTTGTTTTTGAAATGGGAAATAATTTTAAATAAGTAGAATATTTATCCGGACTCAAATACAAAAAATGTTCTTTATTTTCAGGATCATGAATGGATACTGGTGAAAGATCATTCAGATACATAAGAAACTGTGTTGTCATCGGCTTATCACGACCCAAATCTTTATTGATTGCATCAATAGAAGCTTGATCGGCTCTTTGCCCTAACATCATACGGGCAGGATCGCCAGGCAAAACATTAAACAATAAAAATACTACAGTAATAACTCCCAGTAGAACAAGGAAGCCATAAAACAAACGCTTAACTATAAATTTTACCACAAGCTTTTATTTCTTAAAATATTTTTCTTTTACATCATTAAATGAAGGAATAGTGTGAAAATGCCACATATCAACCACTGTTCCGCCTTTTAACATCATTAACCCTGGATTTGAACGAATCATTGTTTTTAAAACGGTTCCATCCGAATTGTAAAAATCAATATTGGTTTTTGCTTCCAGCTTGAATTTATCTATTGTTTCTTTTGAAGACGAGGTAAGCGCTATAAATGTTACACTATCTTGTTTACACAAAGCCACAAAATCATTTAACTTCCCAAAAATTGCTTTATCTGTTTTATCCAAATCATAGCAGATCAATAAAAAATTGTAATTCGGATTTCCAATAATATCCTCCGTGTAATCAGAACCGTTGAGATCAGAAATAGCAAAATCTTTTATTTTAGGATCAATACCTTTTTTAGTTATTTCTGTTCTGCTATCGATATAATCGTAATCTTTTTCATAATCGGCAGGGAATTTATCAAACTCTTTTATTTCTCCGGTTTTCTTATCCTTTAATTTATAAAAATATTTTAATTCATCGGGAACTCCTTTTGTTTGTTCTGGGATATTTTTCCCTATTGCGAAAGGACGAAAATCAATTACAGGAAGATAGTTATAAGTATAAAGAGGGAATGCTGTTGTTCCTGCAAGGATGATGATTAATAATACGTTTTCGAAACGTGGACCAACAATCGGATTGATATATTGCCGCCCGATAAATAAAATAATAATCAATACAAGGAAAAAGATGTCTTTACCGAATGATTCCCATGGTGAAAAGCTTCTTCCGAATATAGCCTTAAATGCATCACCAAAGCATCCACAATCAGTAACCTTGTTGAAGTATGCCGAATAAAAAGTTAAAAAGGTGAAAAACACGATCATTAAGAGAAGTAACCAAAGTGTTAATTTGGTTCGGGCACCAAGTAACAAAGCAAAACCAAGAGCAATTTCAAAAATGCAAACGAACATCGCGAGTGGTAAAGATAATGGAACTAAAAAATTGGTCCCGAAAACTTCAAAATATTCATCTAGTTTATAAGCAAAGCCAAGCGAATCGTTAGCTTTTATTAAACCTGAAATAATAAACAGTATACCTGTTACAATTCGAACAATATTGGTAGTAATTTTCATAATTGAAAAAATTTAGTTTAACAATATGCAGATTACAATTCAGACAGTTTGATCAAAGCAAAAATAGCATAATTAATCATATCATGGAAGTTGGCATCAATCCCTTCTGAAATAATGGTTTCGCCTTTATTATCTTCTATTTGTTTTACACGTAATAATTTTACTAAAATCAAATCAGTCAATGAACTCACTCGCATATCACGCCATGCTTCTCCATAGTCGTGATTCTTATTCTCCATCAAACTCTTTGCCTCATTTGCATATTTATCAAACAAAATACTAACTTCCTTTGCAGGAAGCTCCAATCGAGCATCATTTTTTAGATCCAATTGAATTAATCCAATAATGGAATAATTTACAATACCGATGTATTCGGAACGGATATCTTCAGAAATTTTTTGAGTACCTTTGTCCTCAATGTTGCGGATGCGTTGAGCTTTGATAAAAATTTGATCGGTAATGGAACTTGTTCTTAGTATACGCCAAGCTGTTCCGTAATCCTTCATTTTTTTAATAAAAATATCTTTGCAGGTAGCAATTGCCGAATCGTATTGAGTAGACGTTTTGTTCATATTTGTTAAGTTGATTTGTCAATTTAGTAATTGGTTAATTTAAGCTATTACATTTGTAGCTCAAAACTAATTAACCAATTCAACCTTATTAACCCATTTTACTTATTTAATTAATTAACCATTAATGAGCGCACAAGATACTGAATTTTATCAAAAAACAGAACGGATTTTTAAGCAAGATTCACCGGCCATTGTGATGGGAATTTTGAATGTTACTAGCGATTCTTTTTATGATGGCGGACAGTATAATTCGGAAGAAGGATGGCTTGCGCAAACAAAGAAAATGATCGATGATGGTGCTGGAATAATCGACATTGGCGCCTACTCTACTCGCCCA
>CAIXIP010000072.1 GCA_903919535.1 uncultured Bacteroidota bacterium
TCGGATAATGAAATATATAAATACCTGCCCGACTCATTTATTCTCTATAAACCAAAAGACATCGTTGCAGGAGATTTTTATTGGATGCACATATCACCTAACGAAGATGTCGTATTTATTGCTGCAGCTGATAGTACAGGTCATGGTGTTCCGGGTGCAATGGTAAGTGTTGTTTGTAGCAATGCACTCAATAGAGCTGTAAATGAATTTAATTTAATTGATACAGGTAAGATTCTTGATAAGACAAGAGAATTGGTTTTGGAAACTTTTGCAAAGAGTGGTGAAGCGATAAAAGATGGAATGGATATTTCTCTGCTTGCAATAAATAAAACAAAAAATGAATTGCAATGGAGCGGTGCAAATAATTCATTGTGGTATATTCAAAATAATGAATTGAAAGAAATTAAACCTGATAAGCAATCAATTGGACAGACTGAGAATCCAGAACCATTCAGGACAAATACTATTGAGTTTAAAAGTGGAACGCAATTTTATTTATTTACCGATGGTTATGCAGATCAATTTGGTGGGTCTAAAGGAAAGAAATTCAAATACAAACAATTGCAGGAGATATTAATTGCTACTTCATGTTTATCACTTCCCGACCAAAAAGTCAGTCTATTAAACTCCTTAAATTCCTGGAAAGGAAATCTCGAACAGGTGGACGATATAACACTTATTGGAATTAGAATTTAATTGTATATTAGGTTTATGAAAAAGCTCCTTTTCATATCCGTTTTTATTCTGAATTTAATTCAGAATTTTGTTTATTCACAACAAACAAAAATTGATTCACTATTAACGGTTATTAGAACTTCAAAAGAAGATACAACCATTGTAAACACCCTCAATAATCTTTTTACAGAATACGAATTTACAGATGATCAAAAGGCTTTAGATTGCCTCAATAAAGCACTTGATTTATCGAAGAAGATTGATTTTAAAACAGGATTGGCTGATACTTATACTTATCTAGGTTATTTTTCTGATGACAAAGGCGATTACTCTGAAGCCATTAAAAATTATACTGCGGCTTTAAAAATAAGATCAGAATTAGGTGACAAAAATGGTATTTCTGCAATGTATAATAATATAGGGCTTGTTTTCAGTAGTCTAGGAAATTATCCCGAAGCTCTGAAAAATTATTTTTTATGTTTAAAAATAAAGGAATTAATTGGTGAAAAAAAAGGAATAGCAGCTTCCTATAATAACATAGGAATTGTTTATAAAGAACAAGGAAATTACCAAGGAGCTTTAAAAAATTTCTTTATTTCTTTAAAAATTAAAATGGAAATTGGTGACAAAAAAGGTGTTGCTTTTTGTTATAACAATATAGGACTAGTTTACGAACGTCAGGGTAAATATGCTGATGCTTTGGCAAACTATAATACATCCTTAAAAGTATTAGAAGAAATTGGCAACAAAAGTTCAGTAGCGACATGTTATAATAATATTGGGGATGTTTATGGGAATAAAGGCAATTACCCTGAAGCTTTAAAAAATTATTTCATATCTCTTGGAATAAGAGAAGCCATAGGTGATAAGAACGGAATTTCTATGACTTCAAATAATATTGGTATCATTTATTATCTGCAAAAAAAATATAAGAAAGCTGAAGTTTATTTTATCAAAGCTAAAGATGTTTCAAAAGAAATCGGGTCAAAAACTAATTTAAGAGATTCGTATGTTGCATTAGCAAAATTAGACAGCGCGAATGGAGATTATAAAGGTGCCTATGAAAACCACAAGCGTTACATTCTTTATCGTGACAGTTTGGATAACGAAGAAACAAGAAAAAAAACAATTCAAAGTCAAATGACCTATGATTTTGAAAAGAAGGAAGCAGCAACCAAATCAGAACAAGATAAAAAAGATGCAATATCATCCGCTGAAAAAAAACGACAAACCCTATTTCTACTTTTCTTAGCGGCATTAGCTATCGCTATAACAATAATTGCTATTGTTATCTTCAGAGGATTGCAACAAAGCAAAAAAGCAAAAAAAGTAATAGAGATTCAACGTGATGAAATTTCATTACAAAAAGAAACTGTTGAACATCAAAAAGTTTTAGTTGAAGAAAAGCAAAAAGAAATTGTAGATAGCATTACTTATGCAAAACGGATTCAATATACTTTACTTGCAAACAAACAATTATTGGATGCGAACTTGCCTAAACACTTTGTATTATTCAAGCCAAAAGACATTGTTAGCGGTGATTTTTATTGGGCAACAAGAAAGTGTAATAGGTTTTACATTGCAGCTTGTGATAGCACTGGTCATGGTGTGCCGGGAGCATTCATGAGTTTACTAAATATCTCTTTTTTAAATGAAGCTGTGAATGAGAAGAATATTATAGAACCCAATGAAATATTAAATCATGTTCGTAACCGATTGATTGCAAATATGGATGGAGGTCAGGATGGCATGGATTGTATATTGTTATGTATAGAAACGAATAATAATGCCGGTTCAAGTGAATTTGAGAACAGCCAACAACTAACAACTATTTGCACCTATGCAGCAGCCAACAATTCCCCTTCGATAATTAAAAATGGAAAGCTAATCTCATTAGATGCTGATAAAATGCCGGTAGGAAAAGGTGAAACAGGAACCTCATTTACATTAAGGACAATTGACCTTGAAAAAGGAGATTCACTATATTTATATACAGATGGTTATGCCGATCAATTTGGTGGTCCGAAAGGGAAAAAATTTAAATACAAGCAATTGGATGAATTGCTTGTTTCCATATCCAATAAGCCATTAACAGAGCAATCAGAAATACTGGACTATTGTTTTGAAAATTGGAAAGGAAACCTTGAACAGGTTGATGATATGTTGGTAATTGGAATTAAAAATTAGTATTGTTCTAAAGCCCCTTTGAATATTGGATTTTAACTATTCGAATAGGACATCCGTATCAAATAAATTTGGCAGATCAAAAAAAACAACTTAGTTTTGCGCAGAAACAAATCAGAAAAATGTATTTAAATCAATTACACCATCATCATTTTAATACTGGCTTTCAGGCGAGAAGGAATTGATATGTGTAAAAAACAATAATATTTCAAAACCCGTCTGAGTAAACAGACGGGTTTTTTGTTTCATCAACCTTCCATTTACTCAGACATAAAAAAATAAAAATGAGTAAACTAAAAATTGCAATTCAAAAAAGTGGTCGCTTAAGTGAAAAGTCATTAGATCTTTTAAAAGATTGTGGCATTAAAATTTCTAATGGTGACCGTAGACTAAAAACTGAAGCCCAGAATTTCCCTATCGAAGTATTATTCTTACGTGATGATGACATTCCGCAGTATGTTGAACAAGGGGTTGCCGATGTTGGTATTTTAGGGGAAAATGAAGTTTGGGAAAAAGAAAAAGATGTGCAAATAGTTGAAAAGTTGGGTTTTGCAAGTTGTAAACTTTCTCTTGCTATTCCAAAGGATGAAGGATATTTTGGATTAGAATACTTCAATAATAAGAAAGTCGCAACTAGCTATCCTAAAATTCTGAAAAAATATTTCGATGAAAAAAACATTACAGTGGAAATTGAAGAGATAGGAGGAAGCGTAGAAATAGCTCCGGGAATAGGCTTAGCAAATGCAATATTTGATATCGTCAGCACAGGGAGTACACTTTTAATGAATGGCTTAAAAGAAGTTGAAGTGGTATGCAAAAGCACAGCAGTGTTAATTTCAAATAAAAGTTTAGTCAATGAAAAACAAGCCATTTTAGAAAAACTTTTATTCAGAATTAAAGCAGTCAGAACAGCAGTTGAGAATAAATACATTTTACTAAACGCTCCAATAACAGCTGTTGAGAAAATATCATCAATATTACCAGGTATGAAAGCTCCAACAATTTTGCCTCTTGCCGAAGAAGGTTGGGTGAGTATACATTCCGTTGTAAAGGAAGATGAGTTTTGGGAAATAATTGATCAGCTCAAAACTTTTGGAGCACAAGGAATTCTTGTTGTCCCTATTGAGAAAATGGTATTGTAATTATTCTTTTATAACATTTAGAGATGAAAAAAATAATAGCTCCGAAAAGAGCAGAATGGCTGAAGTTAACCCAGCGACCAACAATAGAAAGTGTTGAACTTTCGAACCTAGTTAAGGAGGTATTTGTTTCTATAAAAAAAGAAGGCGATAAGGCAGTAAAAAAATATGGTCATTTATTCGATAAGGTAGATCTGAAAACCTTAAAAGTGAATGAGGGTATTATTTATGCTGCATCACAAGAAGTTTCAATAGAATTGAAAGCTGCTATTCAGCTTGCTAAACAAAATATTGAAAAATTTCACTCTTCACAAATAGAAGAGTCAAAAGTAATTGAAACAACACGAGGAGTTAATTGTTGGAGAGAAAGTAGAGGTGTCGAAAAAATTGGGATCTATATCCCAGGTGGAACAGCACCTTTATTTTCTACAGTTTTAATGTTAGGGATTCCTGCTAAGTTAGCCGGTTGTAAAGAAATTATTTTATGTACACCTCCAAATAAAAGAGGGGAAATTGATCCTGTAATTTTATATGCTGCCAATTTAGTTGGGATTACATCTGTTTATTCTGTTGGCGGTATTCAGGCAATTGCTGCAATGACATATGGAACTGAGAGCATACCAAAAGTGGATAAGATCTTTGGCCCTGGAAACCAATATGTAACCGCTGCAAAACAGTTAGCTCAAAATATTGGTGTTGCAATAGATATGCCCGCTGGCCCAAGTGAAGTATTAATAATTGCAGATAAAACTTGTAACCCCTCGTTTGTAGCTGCGGATCTTCTTTCGCAAGCAGAACATGGAGCTGATAGTCAAGTGATTTTATTATCAGATAGTGAACAGGTAGTAGATGAGACGTTATTAGAACTAGTGCAGCAATTAAATCTTTTACCTAGAAAATCTATTACAAAAAAAGCATTGAAAAACAGTAAAGTTATTGTGTTAAAAAATATCAAGGAATGTATCGAATTCAGTAATGAGTATGCTCCTGAGCATTTGATATTGGCAATTGATAAAGCAAAAAAAGAAATTCCAAATATTATTAATGCAGGTTCTGTTTTTATTGGGAATTACAGTTGCGAAAGTGCGGGTGATTATGCCAGCGGAACAAACCACACCTTACCAACTAATGGTTATGCCCGGAATTATAGTGGAGTTTCGTTAGATAGTTTTGTGAAAAAAATTACGTTTCAGAAATTAACAAAAGAAGGAATAAAAAACATTGGACCAGCCATCGAATTGATGGCAGAAGCGGAGCAGTTATTAGCTCACAAAAATGCAGTTACACTGAGATTAAAAAGTTTATAAAATGTTTGTATTAGAAAATGTAGTTCGAAAAAATATACTTGCTCTTAAATCATATTCGAGTGCAAGAGATGAGTTCTCAGGAAATGATGGCATATTTCTGGATGCAAATGAGAATCCATTCGGTACGCTTAATCGTTATCCCGATCCTTATCAAAAGGAATTAAAGAAAAAGCTAAGTGAATTGAAATCCATTCCTTCAGAGAATATTTTTATTGGTAATGGGAGTGACGAAGTAATTGATCTGGCTTTTAGGATATTTTGTGATCCAGCTAAAGATAAGGCATTAACCTTCTCGCCAACGTATGGAATGTATGATGTTTCTGCGGAGATAAATGAAGTGGAGTTGATTAAAATTCCATTGGATGAGTCATTTCAAATTGATCTCAATTGTCTTGAAAAATACTTGAACGATGAAAAATTAAAATTGATATTTATTTGTTCTCCTAACAATCCAACGGGAAATAATCTTAATAATATTGAATGGATACTTCAACGATTCAAAGGAATTGTGTTAGTTGACGAAGCATACATTGATTTTAGTAATGCTGATTCATTCGTTAAAAAGATTGATAAATATCCAAATTTAATTGTTTCTCAAACTTTCAGTAAAGCATGGGGATTAGCTGCTGCAAGAGTGGGTATAGCATATTCAAATGAAAAAAATATTTCTTTATTCAGCAAAGTGAAAGCTCCTTATAATGTAAGTGAACTCAATCAAAAAGCAGCTTTAGATTCATTAGAAAATTATTCTGAATTTGAGGAAAGGAAAGCCGCAATCATGGAACAAAAAGAATTATTGGAAAAAGAATTAATGAAAATTTCAATTGTAAAGAAGGTTTTCCATTCAGATGCTAATTTTATTTTAATAGAAACAATTGATGCCAACAAAATTTATAATGAACTGGTAATGCAAAAAGTAATAACAAGAAATAGAAATTCAATAATGAAGAACTGTATTCGCATAACTGTTGGAACAGCTGATGAAAATAAAAAATTATTAATTGCCTTAAATAATTTATAAAATGAAAAAAGTATTATTTATTGACAGAGATGGAACATTGGTGATTGAGCCACCGATAGATTTTCAGTTAGATAGTCTTGAAAAATTGGAATATTATCCTTGTGTTTTCCAGAATCTTGCGCTTATTGCTAAAGAATTGGATTATGTACTTGTAATGGTTACTAATCAAGATGGGCTTGGTACAGCATCGTTTCCCGAAGATACTTTTTGGCCGGCACAAAACAAAATCATTCAAGCATTCAGGAAGGAAGGAATTGAGTTTTCTGAAATTCTTATTGACAGATCTTTTTCACATGAAAATCTTTTAACACGAAAACCAGGAACAGCAATGCTTACCCATTATTTGAAAGGTGATTACGACATTAAAAATTCATATGTTATAGGCGATAGGTTTACAGATGTTCAATTAGCAAAAAATCTTGGATGCAAATCTATTTACTTAAGTAAAGAAAAATGTGAGGAAGCTGTTTTATCTACCACAGATTGGGCAGATATTTATAAATTATTGAAATCAGAACCGCGTAATATTAAAGTAGAACGTATAACATTCGAAACAAAAATTGAAGTTGAATTAAATTTAGATGGTTCTGGGAAAAGTGAAATATCAACAGGCTTAGGTTTTTTTGATCACATGTTGGAACAGATTGCTAAACACGGAAATATAGATATATACGTTAATGTAAAAGGCGACCTACATATTGATGAGCATCATACTATCGAAGATGTTGCCATTACCCTTGGTGATGCTTTTTCAAAGGCTTTAGGTAATAAAAAAGGAATTGAGCGTTATGGATTTTTATTGCCAATGGATGAATGTCTTGCTCAAGTTGCGATAGATTTTGGTGGAAGACCATGGTTAGTTTGGGATGCAAAATTTAGTCGCGAAAAAATTGGCGAGATGCCAACTGAAATGTTCATGCACTTTTTTAAATCTTTCAGTGATCATGCAAAATGTAATTTGAACATTAAAGCCGAAGGGGAAAACGAGCATCACAAAATTGAAGCTATTTTTAAAGCTTTTGCAAAAGCAATAAAATTAGCAGTAAGTAAAACAAATAATTATTCGATTCCAAGTACAAAGGGAACATTATGATAGCTATTATAAAATACAATGCTGGGAATACAAAATCTGTTGAAAATGCTATTCGCAGAATAGGATTTAATAGTATTGTTACTGATGATATATCAACAATAGTTGCGGCAAAAAAAGTAATCTTCCCTGGTGTTGGCGAGGCAAGTTCAGCAATGAGTTATTTGAAAAAATATCAATTGGATGAAGTAATAAGATCTTTGAAACAACCTGTATTAGGGATTTGTTTGGGCCAACAATTAATGTGTAAACATTCTGAAGAAGGAAATACTGATTGTCTTGGAATTTTTAATACGAAAGTAAGATTGTTTCCTCCAAAAGAAATAGTCCCTCAAATGGGATGGAATAATTTGCAAGGGATGAAAGGTGATTTATTTAAAGGAATATGTGATGAAGATAACGTGTATTTTGTGCATAGTTATTACGCAGAACTTTCTGAAGAGACATCTGCCGCATGTGATTATATATTACCATTTAGTGCTGCTATGCAAAAAAATAATTTTTATGCAACTCAGTTTCATCCAGAAAAATCAGCAAGTGTTGGAGAGAAAATTTTAAAAAATTTTTTAGAGCTATGAGAATTATTCCAGCAATTGATATCATCAATGGTAAATGTGTAAGATTAACTCAAGGAGATTATTCGACACAAAAAATTTACAATGAAAACCCTCTGGAAGTGGCGAAAGAATTCGAAGCAAATGGAATTCGTTTTCTACATTTAGTGGATCTCGATGGTGCCAGATCACATCGAATTGTTAATCACAAAGTCTTAAATGATATAGCATTAAAAACAAATTTAAAAGTTGATTTTGGAGGAGGGTTAAAAAGTAATGATGACCTTAAAATTGCTTTTGAAAATGGAGCTTCACAAATAACAGGTGGAAGCATTGCTGTCACAAACTCTAAACTTTTTATGGAATGGGTGACTAATTATGGTGCTGAAAAAATAATTTTAGGCGCAGATTGTAATAACAGAAAAATTGCAACACAAGGATGGTTGAATAGTTCGGAATTAGATGTGATAGATTTTATTGTCTCTTTTGAACAAAAAGGAATACAATATGTGATAAGCACTGATATTAGTAAAGATGGTATGTTAAAGGGCACATCAAACGAATTGTATAAGGAGATAATAGATAAATCGAAAGTAAAACTAATTGCTAGTGGGGGCGTTTCCTCAATGCTTGATTTGCAAATGTTGAAAGAGATGGGATGTGAAGGAGCAATTGTAGGTAAAGCCATCTATGAAAAAAAAATAACACTAAAGGAATTAAGCACATTATGTTAAAGAAAAGAATCATTCCTTGTTTGGATATCAAAAACGGAAGAACTGTTAAAGGGGTCAATTTTATTGATATTCGTGATGCAGGAGACCCTATTGAGTTAGCAAAAAAATATATGCAAGAAGGAGCTGATGAGCTAGTTTTCTTGGATATTACAGCAACAATCGAAAAAAGAAAAACACTTGCTGAATTGGTGGAAAAAATCGCAAAAGAAATCAATATTCCATTTACAGTTGGTGGTGGAATAAACTCTATTGAAGATGTGTCCTTAATAATCAAAGCAGGTGCAGACAAAGTAAGTATTAATTCTTCTGCCGTAAAGCGCCCGGAATTAATTTCCGAGATTGCCAGCCAATTTGGTAGTCAGTGTGTAGTGGTTGCCATTGATACTAAATTTGAAAACAATGATTGGTTCGTTTATGTTAATGGAGGAAAGGTACCAACGTTATTAAAGACGATTGATTGGGCGATAAAAGCAGAAACTTTAGGCGCAGGAGAAATATTATTGACTTCGATGAATAATGATGGAACAAAAAACGGTTTTGCACTAGACATTACCCGTAAAATTTGTCAAGCTGTGAATATTCCTGTAATTGCTTCCGGTGGAGCAGGAAAAAAGGAGCATTTCAAAGATGTTTTTACACAAACAATAGCAAGTGGAGCTTTAGCTGCTAGTATTTTTCACTTTGGAGAGATTCCGATTCCGGAATTAAAAAACTATTTAAAAACGCAAAATATACCAGTAAGATGAATTTAGATTTTAATAAATCAAATGGGCTTGTTCCTGTTATCATTCAAAATTATTTGAACCAACAAGTTCTTATGTTGGGATACATGAATGAGGAAGCATTTCTGAAAACTCAAAAAGAAAGTAAGGTTACTTTTTTTAGTCGGAGTAAAAACAGATTATGGACTAAAGGAGAATCATCGGGCAATTATTTATTTGTAAAAGATATTCAGATCGATTGCGACAACGATACCATCCTAATACAAGCGGAGCCTAGCGGTCCCACATGTCATACAGGCTCTGCTTCCTGTTTTAATGAAGAAGTAAGTAAGGGTTTTTTATATGAATTGGAAGCAACTATTTCTCAAAGAATTGATGATAATGATGACAAATCATACACCAATCAACTGTATAAACGTGGCATAAATAAAGTTGCGCAAAAAGTGGGTGAAGAAGCTGTTGAACTTGTAATAGAAGCAAAAGATAATAATGACGATCTCTTTAAAAATGAAGCAGCAGATCTATTATATCACTTTTTAATTTTATTGAAAGCGAAGAAAATGAAGTTAGAAGATATCGAATTTGTATTGAAACAAAGAGCTAAATAAAAGCTAAAAATATAAACCAATTAGTACAAATACTGCAAATACGACACTTGCAATTCCATTTGTTGTAAAAAAGGCTAGATTAACTTTGCTTAAATCTGTTGGTTTTACAAGCGTGTGTTGGTAAAATAATAATCCAGTGAAAACGCATACTCCTATCCAGTAAAATATATTGAATCCTGCATAAATTCCTGCGTAGATAATAAATACGGAGCTTATTAAATGGAAAATTGTTGATAAGGTCAAGGCTCCTTTTTTTCCCAGCCAGACAGGAATTGATTTTAAATTTTTGGATTTATCAAATTCTTCATCTTGGAGTGCATAAATAATATCAAAACCACTTACCCAAAATAGCACCGCAAATGAAAAAAATAATGGAAGCCAGTCGAATTTCCCTGTAACAGCTAAATATGCACCGATTGGAGCAAGAGATAAACCAATTCCTAATACTACGTGACACAAGGATGTGAAACGTTTTGTTAGGCTGTAGCCTAATACAACCGCTAATGCTACAGGTGACAAATAAAAACAAATCGAATTAATGAAAAAAGTTGTGCCAACAAATAAGATACAATTAACAATAACAAATATTAAAGCAGATTTCGCTTTAACGGTTCCTGCAGGGATTTCCCTGACAGCTGTACGTTCATTTTGTTCATCAATAAATCTGTCAATAAATCTGTTAAATGCCATTGCTGCGCTTCTGGCAAAAACCATACACAATAAAATTAAGGCAAATAATTTTATGCTAAATTGAGCATGACTAACATGAATTGCTAAAAAATAACCAATTACGGCAAATGGTAAAGCAAAAATTGTATGACTGAACTTTACAAGAGATAAATAATTACTTATGGTATTATTCGGTTGAGTATTCATTAAAAACCAAATTTTTGTTTGAGAATAAAAAATAAAATAAACAGAACAGGAGTGGAGCTAAGTAGCAAACCTATAAGCCCTGGGGTGAATGTTTTTTTATTTATTTGGTGACGAGTATTTAAAAAAATATAAATATTACTAGCCAGCATGCCAAAGAATCCCACAATGATAGCAAATAGTATTCCTTTGTTAGGTAATAAACACAACAGAGATGAGGCAAATCCCAAAACCAGTGAAATAATTCCTAATATCGTAACTGTTTTTTTCATGATAATTTTTTTCTTCTATTTAAATGCGCCTACAAAATTATCAATTTTTCTGAGCTTAACATGATTCCATTTACGATCAAATTACAAAAATAAATTCCAGGTTTTAGTAAGCTATTAATTTCAATTTTGGAATCAACCAGTGAAATTGATTTCACTAATTCTCCTAAAGTATTAACTATTTTCAGTTCGGATTTTTCACCTTTTTTAAAGTTGAATCCTTCAATGCTTATATTAAATCCGTTTGACGAAGGATTAGGGGAAATAAGAATATTCAATTTACTTCCAAAATTCTTTTCTGCAACTGAATTAGAGCAATTTGTTAAGGCTCCAAAAGCATTTGGTTTCCCATATCCGAAAGAGTTATCTGGTAAATTTGTTCCTGTAAATTGATCGCTTTTAGCACAATTAATTATTGCTTGCTTAATATTAGTTGCTGTGGCAGTCGGATTTTCTTGTAAATAAAGTCCGGCAATACCTGCAATTATAGGACTAGCAGCTGATGTTCCAGTTCCTGTTGTATGAAACCCTCCTGGGTCGTAAAAGTTGGGAGCATTGATTGCACTGCCAGGCAAGTTTGACAATACGGAACACGACATGATATAATCGCCTGGAGCCGCAATGTCGGGTTTTATACGGCCATCTCTGGTAGGACCGCGGCTTGAAGCAATCCATAATAAGCCTGGTATTTTTGAAGGGTCGACATATAAAACATTATTATAATTAATCCAACTACTTCTATTTGTATAATTACCAACAGTGATAACATTATCTAAACATTGAAAGCTACTTACAATTGTTTGAGATTTGTCGGGATGCTTATAAAAAATACTATCAGGCATTGTACTATTTGATGGAGGATTATTAACAACATTAAAATTCCAAAGGTCAAATTTTCCCGAACCTGTGGTTATTAATCGCCAATTATATGAAGTTGAATCAGAAATTATATTGAATTCCATTGAATAGGATCCACCAATAAGATCACCATAACTTTGAATTATGCCTAATCGATGTCCATTTTTATAAAGTGTATCATTTTTTAAAAAACCTAGATGATCAATAATAGTTGAAAAAGCTGTTTTGCCTCTGAATGAGTGAGATGGACTCATTTTGTCAGCACCGATGGCAAAATGAACGTTTTTAAAATTACTTGTGTCGGCAAATATTTGTATGTAAAGGCTTGAACTTGAATATGAAAATAATGTAAAATTTGTATCGGAAGAAACTGTATAACCAAGATGAAAAGGAACATGTCCGGAATTTCCTGCGGCAGCAACAAAAGATCTTCCGTTTTGTTGGTTTATCATATTGTTTATTAGCTGTGCTTGTAGGTCCATGCCATCATGTGAGCCCATATAATCACCTATACTTGCGTTAATTACACATGGTTTGCCAAGAGCTTGAGCTTTTGAGTAAATATAATTTGCTGCATCAGCTATGATTGTTGGAGAAGTGCTGTTAAAATTTAAAGCAACCATTATGATATCTGATTTTGGTGCAACACCCTTATAATGACCATTAGCAAGCCCATTTCCGGATCCAATTCCTGCTACATTTGTTCCATGTCCTGAATCGTGATGGCCGGTGGCTAATCCATTATCTATATCGGTATTACTCCATTCTTGGCCATAATTAAAAGGTAGCGGAGTATTTGAAGCTGCAGTTAAATTTTGATCCCATAAAAATTTTATACGACTTTTTCCTAAACTATCTTTGAAATCAGGATGAGTGAAATCAATTCCAGTATCAATATAACCTATTACAACTCCTGAACCATCATAAGATTGTGTCAACGGCCATTGTCCATTATGAACAGGTATAACATTGCAATTAACAAGCATTGTATCGTTCAGAGGTTTAATATGTGGAGTATAGGCTTCAATTCGAATAATGGATTTATCTTTAGCAAGATCCATCATTTTGTTTCCAGGTAATTCAACAACAGCAATATTTCCTGCTGAATACTTGAAGTTTCCGCCAAAATTACTTGTAAGCGTTTTAATTGTTTCTATATTTCCTTTTACAAAAAAACTGATCTTCGCGGTTGTAACCACATTGGAATTTAATTTTTGGACAAGTTCAAAATTCATTTTGCTTTGAGAAAAAACTGAACTAGAGACAGCAATTAGAAGGATAGAAACTAATTTATTCATAATATTCTGATTAAAAATATATTTACGAAATTTACAGTTTATTAATCAAATATGAAAGTTCGTATTTCAATCGTATTGTTTTTTGTTTCTCTTTTTTGCTCTGCACAAATTGATTCTATTGCCTATTCAAGGGATTATGAATTTAAGGAAGGTGTATTCTTAAATTCTAATCAATTTTTTTAAAA
>CAIXIP010000073.1 GCA_903919535.1 uncultured Bacteroidota bacterium
AACATCTTTCAAATATTTCGCAACAATTTTCCCGTTGCAAAGTGAAACACTTTCTAATAAATCATTAGATTCAGGAATAATCTTCTTCCAGTTTTCATAATCTGGTTTTTTCGTAAAATCAATTTGAAGTAATTGGTATTTTGGCGCCCCTTTATCAGTAAGGACTAATAAATTGTTTCCATCATTATGAATTACTGAATAGTTGTTTTCGAAATTATTCACTATCGTATGAAATTCAGAATTCGGTTTTGTAAGGTCCTTAACAGAAAGTGTTGTTCCGCTTGTGGATTCGGTTCCATAAAGCAAAAGTAATTTTTCATCTTCAGTTGTACTTGCTGAAAATCCATATAAAGGATGTTTTTTATCCTCATAGATCAACTTATCGTTTGCTTGTATATCGCCAATTTTATGAAAGAATACTTTGTTGTATTCGTTTTTACCTGATAATTCGCTTGTGCCTTCTTTGGGTGCATCGTAAGCACTATAGTAGAATCCGTTACCTTTCCATCCAATATCCGAAAATTTAACCCACTTAATTTCATCGCTAATTTTTTTACCACTTTCAATTTCCATTACATAAATTTCGCTCCAGTCGCTGCCTGCACGGTTGATATTATAAGCTAAATATTTTGCATCCTTGCTTACAGCTAATCCGCCTAAAGAAGCTGTTCCGTCAGCAGCCAATGTGTTTGGGTCTAGCAACACTTTTGGGGTGCCATTTAATCCTTCCTGAACATACATCACACTTTGATTTTGTATGCCATCATTTTTATAGAAGAAATAATATTTCCCTTTTTTGAATGGCGCACTTACTTTTTCGAAATTCCAGATTTTTGTAAGGCGTTCTTTAATTTTTTCGCGAAAAGGAATTTTTGATAAATAATCAAAAGTTACTTTGTTTTCTGCTTTAACCCATTCACCTGTTTCAGCTGATTTGTCATCCTCCAACCAACGATATGGATCGGCTATTTTTGTTCCGAAGTAGGTATCAACAGAGTCGACCTTTTTTGTAATCGGGTAGGTCATTTTAACGGTATCTTCTTTTTTTTCAGTGCTATTGCAAGCTGCAAAAACAGACAGTAAAATCATTGGCGATAATTTTTTGTACATGTAGAGGTCTTTTAGATGAATCAAAATTAGAGAAATTATTGAGATGGATTTTATTAATCGATGAATAGTTCTACGTAAATAAGAGTGGTCGAATAAATTGTTATACAGGTAATTCTGTCAACTCATATTCATCAATTTTATTAAGGTCTTGTGTTGTTTGACCATTTGCATTTTGTCCGAAAATACTTTTAAATTTTGCACCAAAAACTACTTCGTCATATTTATAAGAATAACGTGAATTTACTGTTTGTGAAAAAGTATCATCAAAGCCCGAAAGCATAATCATAAACTCCGCATCTGATTCGATAAGATCTTTTGCCGACATTCCAAACAAAGGACTTTCTTCATCAATAGGGTGATTGATGGTCCAAGTCATAGGAAAGAAAATAATTTTATTGATCTCTAATTTTAGTTCCCTGAATCTTCTTATTTGATTGCCATTTTCATTTTCATATTTTGAAAGCATTACTCTTGCCGTCATATCAACAATCTGACTGTTTCGCATTTTGTTTGCTATGCGAAATTGGAAAGCGGTAATTTCCTTAAATGGTGCTATTACAGATTGTTTGCTAAAAATTATTTTTGCTACTGGTCGTGAAAATCTGCCGTATAACAAACCTGTTACTAAAGCAAATCCTAGTAACCCAAACAACGATTCAATCGCGGCAATTGCACTTATTGGAAAATTGCTAGGGCTTAATCTTCCAAAACCAACCGTGCTGATAGTTTGGGTGCTAAAGAAAAATGCTTCAGAAAATTTTTCAAATTCAGTTTTCCCTATAACACCAACTAATCCATCCACTCCTGTGAAATAATAAAGACTGGCAAATATCAAGTTTATAATTAAAAAATAAATCAAAACAATGCCATTAAATTTTAACCACGACATACTTATCAAATAATGATAAATACTGATAGAGCCAAACCAGGAGCGTTCTTTTCTGTCAATATTAAAACTGCCATCATGATTTATTAAACGCGATGTTTGTGCTGTAGTTTTGCTCCCAAACCCCAGTTCTCTGATGTCTTCGGTTTTGTTACCTGTTTTGCTTTTTTTATTTTGAAAAAAATCTTTCATTTTAGATTTTGATAATTACTGAGAAGCAAATATAAGCATTGAAATAGTTTTGATTGAATTACGATTTGCAAAAAAAATGAGATGAATATTTACTTTACGATTGTTAATTCTATTTTTATCTTTAGTGCCTTAAATAAAAACCCACAGATGAAAAAAATTATTCTTGCATCCATTGTTTCAATCTCACTTTTTTCTTGTGCTAATAAGCAACAAAAAGAAACCGCAAAATCACTCACAGATATGAATCCGAAATTCGATAGGTATAAAGAACAGTTTATAGAAGATCTATGGAAGGTCTATCCTGGCTGGGCAAGCAGTCAAGGCTATCATAAGTATGATAGTGTTTTAATTGTCCCAACAGATGACTCGCGTGCTAAGGAATTGGCTTTTTCAAAATCAAATCTAGATTCATTAAAAACGTATGATTTAAATTCATTGTCTGATAATAATAAAACAGATTATTACATGATCGAAAATCAGTTGAAGTCGATTGATTGGGCTATCAATGAGCAAAAATCATTTGAGTGGAATCCTTCTGAATATAATGTTTCTGGTGCTTTTGCAGAAATGTTAAATGGTAATTACGATTCGTTGGATATACGTTTGCGCAATTTTTATTTAAAGATGGCAAACATTCCAGCGTATTATGAAGCTGCAAAAAAGAACATAAAAAATCCAACTCTTGAACATACTCAATTAGCCATTGAACAAAATTTAGGAGGGATTTCTGTTTTCGAAAAAGATTTTCATGAAGCATTAAATAAAGTTCATTTTGGAGAGCATGAAAAACAAGCAATGGAAGCAACGGCAAAAGAATCGGTTAAGGCTATTAAAGAGTTTGCTGATTGGTTAAAAAAACTGAATAATTTGACGCCTCGTAGTTTCCGATTGGGTAAAGAATTATATGCAAAAAAGTTTGAATTTGATATTCAATCGGGTTATTCCATTGACCAGATCTACGAAAAGGCAATTACTCATAAAAAAGAATTGCATGAAAAAATGTTTTTTTTAGCAGATAAACTGTGGACAAAATATTTTGGAAATACTCAAAAGCCCACGGATAAATTACTTCTGATCCGTCAGGTAATTGATAAAATTTCAGAAAAACATGTTAAGCCAGAAGAGTTTCAAACAGCAATTGAACAACAAATGCCTGTGTTAATTGATTTTATTAAGAAAAAAGATCTGATTTATATCGATCCATCAAAACCTTTGGTTGTTCGTAAAGAGCCAGATTACATGGCAGGTGTTGCTGGCGCCTCTATTTCAGCTCCTGGCCCATATGATAAAAATGGAAATACCTATTACAATGTTGGTAGCCTTTCTGGTTGGGATAAAGAAAAAGCCGAAAGCTACTTGCGTGAATACAATCATTATATTTTGCAGATTTTAAATATTCACGAAGCAATACCTGGGCATTACACGCAATTGGTATATAGTAATCAATCGCCTAGTTTGATCAAATCATTGTTTGGGAATAACGCTATGATAGAAGGCTGGGCCGTATATACGGAACGAATGATGCTCGAAAATGGATATGGAAATGATGAAGATGAAATGTGGTTAATGTATTACAAATGGAATTTACGTAGCACTTGCAATACTATTTTGGATTACAGTGTCCATACAAAGGATATGAGTAAACAAGATGCAATGAACTTATTAATGAACGAAGCATTCCAACAAAAAACAGAAGCAGAAGGAAAGTGGAGAAGAGTTTCTGTAACTCAAGTTCAACTATGTTGTTACTTTACTGGTTATACTGAAATTTATGATTTCCGTGAAGAATTAAAAAAACAAATGGGCGACAAGTTTCAATTAAAAACATTCCATGAAAAATTTCTAAGCTATGGAAGTGCTCCTGTTAAATACATAAAGGAATTAATGCTTAATGAAATAGGCGCTGATAAAAAGTAGTAAAACGTCAATTGTATTAGATTTCAATGCAACCATTTTACGGGAATATCCGTCTGTTTTATAACGCCAAAGAATCATCTGGTTTTGATTTGTAAAAACCAAATTTTAACTTTATTTTGGCCTTTATTTTTTTGTAAAAATTAACTTTATTTCAGTTTTAATGAAAGTACGTCAAATCTCTCTCTTATTATTTTTTGTTTCCGTTTTTTCTGTATCCTTTGCTCAGCGAGGGATAGATGGCCCAAAAACTGTCGCGGCAGCCAATACAATTGTTAATGATTATACGGCACTTACAGCAAATGCAGTTGTAGGAAGCACTTCGCTCACAGTTACTCTGAATACTTTAAATACCGGAAACCTTTTTGGTGCCGGAAATTCTTTGGCTGCTGGTGATTTAATTATGATTATTCAAATGCAAGGAGCTTCTATTGGCGGAACACCAAATGAGTGGCCAATTGGAAGTGGCATTTTTCAAGGATGGCCTAATGATCTGACGTGGGGTATAATCAATAATTATAATAATTGCGGACATTATGAATTTGCCCAGGTTGCAAGTGTTAGTGGTACTACTATCATAAATATTGACTGCGGATTAACTTATGGTTATACAGCAACTGGAAAAGTGCAAGTGATCAGAGTTCCTCGTTATTCTTCTTTAACAATCCCAGCAACATTTTCAATTGTCGCTCCGGCATGGTCCGGTACAACTGGTGGTGTTGTTGCTATTGAGGTAAATGGAAATACTGTAAACAATGCCGTGGGTGGAATTAATGTTACCGCAAAAGGTTTCCGTGGAGGTGCTTTAATAAATAACCCTTCAGGGACCAATACTGGTGGAGGGCAATTTGCTAATTCAGATTATCATGAAGGTGCTGAAAAAGGTGAAGGTGTGGTGGGATATCAAGCAAATTATAATACCTATGCCGGACGATACTGTATGGGGGAAGCTGGTAATGCAGGAGGAGGAGGAACGAATCACAATGCCGGAGGAGGAGGTGGTTCAAATGCAGGTAGTTTGGTTGGATACGATGGATTTGGAATTCCTGATATTAGCACCCCAAGTTGGGCTGCAGCATGGGAATTAGAGTCTGTTGGTTTTTCAACACATACATCTCCGGGTGGTGGTAGGGGAGGATATACTTGGTCTGCATCTCCAAGTACCAACAGAGACGCAACATTAGTTGCACCGGGTAATGCATTGTGGGGGGGGGATAACAGAAGAAATCGTGGCGGTTTGGGTGGTCATAATTTAGATTATACTACCGGAAGATTATTTCTTGGTGGTGGTGGTGGTGCAGGTGAAATGGATAATTCATTTGGAGGAACCGGTGGAATTGGTGGTGGTTTAGTGTATTTAATAAATTACGGTTCTGTTTCCGGAACAGGATCTATATTAGCAAACGGGGGCGCAGGAGGAAACACTACAGGTTCAGGAATTGATGGTGCCGGTGGTGCCGGTGGCGCGGGAACAGTTGTATTGAATGCAGTTGGAACGATCACAGGGATTTCTATCAATGCCAACGGTGGAACGGGAGGAAATCAAACGGTTGCCAATTCACCCGTGCCACCGCCATATAGTGAAGCGGAAGGTCCAGGTGGTGGCGGTGGTGGCGGCTATATAGCCGTTTCAAATGGAGCTCCGGCACAAACAGCAACTGGCGGTGCAAATGGAACTACTAATTCAAATATGCTTACTGAATTTCCTGCAAATGGTGCCACAAAAGGT
>CAIXIP010000074.1 GCA_903919535.1 uncultured Bacteroidota bacterium
AATAGAATACGAGAAAATAATGATGTAAATTTCGGAAAATTTAAATTTTAAATACATTTTGTTAATTCGGTTAAACTTTAGCTGTTGTTTTTTAACATAAAATAAATTAAGATTTTATGAAATATAAATATTTTCTCCCTCTGTTTTTCTTCTTATTGTTTAGTAAGTTATTTGCTCAAAATAATTCAACAAATCCAACTCTTGACCATAAAATATTTGTCAAAGAACTTGAGAATAGCCAAAAAACGATTTTCGATAATGTAATCAAGGAATACGATGATTATCTTTTGAAGCATGCAGATGATGTGTTAATACAAATTGAAAAATGCAAATTTATTCAATTTGCTCAGTACGATGAAACGGAAGATTATAATCCAAATCAGGATTTCTTTGATAGTTGTACCGCGGCACTTTCAAAGTTATATCCAAACAATCCTGATGTATTGATTTTTCAAACAACGTATTTGTTTGGTGATGAGCTAAAAGAGGTCTTCGAAACAGCAAAAGTGTCAATTCAAGAAAACCCAGAAGCTTGGAGTAAAGCCAATTTTGGACAGATGTATTTCCAAATGGCAACTAATTATTATTCTGATTCCGAGTACAAAAAGGCTTATACCTATATGGTTAAAGCGTGTTTTTATGATACACAATATAAATCTTCACTCGATTATGTTCGGATATTGATTGAACTCAAAAAGAATGACGAGGCATTAATTGTTTTAAAGGCAAGTAAGGATACAACAAAGGATACTTGGCAACTAAGTGAAAAGGCCAAATTATTTATAAAACTAGAGGATTACCCTGATGCTTTGAAATTATATAATTCAATAACTGAATTAGATTCTTCTTTCAATAATAATGAAGAGATGGCTAAAGCCATGGAGAATATAAAAGAATATGCATTGGCCAGAAAATATTTAGTTGCCGATACTTCAAAAAATTGGAATCATGATGAAGCGTCACTTCGCCTGTTTTTGCATGATATGCAATATCAAAATGGCGATACATGTATAGGCAGTTATTGTGCATACAGAGCATTTGGTTACGCCTCAGACCCTTTGGCTATTTATCGCTTAAAACTTTTTTTAAGGCATCCATTTTTGCCTTGGAAAATGCATGATATACTTGGATTAATGACTTTGCTACTTGTAATAATTTTATTAATACTTGCTCCATCTATCTGGATCTTACCAGTTTATTTTATTGGCCATAAATGGAAAATAATTGATCAGATTAGAACGGATGAATTCACCTGGGGATTAAAAAGTTTTTGGTGGATAAGTTCGGGTTACTTGATTGCAAATTTTGCTGCACAACTTATCAATCCTGAATATATAAATTCCCTAATCGCAAGAACTCGATATAATTCGATTATTACTTCAGAAGAAGAAGGGGGAAGATTCCTTCTGTTTATATTGGTTGCGGCTTTTTTTGGCTTCACAGCATTGTACAAAGTTGATTTAAAAGTATTGTCAACAAAATACTGGAAAGTAGGGAGAAGTATAGCCATTACGATTGGTTGGTTTGTTGTATTTAAAATTATTTCGGGTATTTATTTACAAATTGGTGTTAAGCTTTTTGATGTTAAAATAGATGATTTAACTTCTATTCCTAATATACTTTTATCCTCTCGGACAGATATTGATGCACTTCTTGCTAATTATGGAAATGGCGTTGGATTTTTAATCATAGGATTTGTAGGTCCATGTTTTGAGGAAATTTTCTTTAGAGGAGTGATACTTGATTCTTGCAAGCGATATTTAAATTTTAATTTTGCCAACATACTTCAGTCTGCATTATTTGCAACCATTCATTACAATTTGTTTTTGTTTCCTGTGTTTTTTAGTTTTGGAATTCTTACCGGAATATTAAGAAAAAGATCTGGCGGGATGTTTTCAGGAATTGTTTTTCATATCATAAACAACATTTTGGCAGTTGCAGTAATGATTGCGATGGCTCACAAGTAGAAGTGATAAAATGCGATTGCAATAATAAACTATTTTTGTTTTAAAACAAAAGCCTAACAAAGCATATTCGCAATAAAAAAACCGTAACAATTTTGTTACGGTTTTTTTGTTTTCAGACGTTAAATAATATTTAAAATTCTGCTGTTTTTGGTGCTCTCGGAAAAGGTATCACATCACGTATGTTTGACATGCCGGTTACAAATAATACCAAGCGCTCAAAACCTAATCCAAATCCAGCATGTGGAGCTGTTCCGAATCTTCGTGTGTCCAAATACCAATAAAGATCTTCAGCAGGAATATGCATTTCCTGCATGCGTTTTTCCAATAATTCCAAACGTTCTTCACGTTGCGAACCACCAACTATTTCACCAATGCCTGGGAACAAAATATCCATAGCTCGTACTGTTTTTCCGTCTTCATTTTGTCGCATATAAAATGCTTTAATGTCTTTCGGATAATCAGTTAGAATAACCGGTTTCTTAAAATGTTTTTCTACCAGATAACGTTCATGTTCACTTTGTAAGTCAGCACCCCAGTTTTCAATCAAATATTTGAATTTTTTCTTTTTGTTAGGGGTTGAATTTTTTAAAATTTCAATTGCTTCAGTATATGTTAATCGTTCAAAATCATTTGAAGAAGCAAAATGTAATTTGGCTAACAGATCCATTTCTGAACGTTCGTCTTGAGGCTTTTGTTTTTCTTCTTCTAACAAACGGTTTTTCAAAAACTCTAATTCATCTTCACACGTATCCATTGCATGTTTTATAACGTATTTTAACAAATCTTCTGCAAGATTCATGTTGTCGTTCAAATCATTAAAAGCAACTTCAGGTTCTATCATCCAGAACTCAGCAAGATGGCGAGTTGTGTTTGAATTTTCAGCTCTGAATGTTGGGCCGAACGTGTAGATTTCTCCCAAAGCCATTGCTGCTAATTCACCTTCCAGCTGTCCAGAAACAGTTAGATTGGTTGATTTTCCAAAAAAATCTTGTTTAAAATCTACTTTGCCATCTTCTGTACGTGGCGGATTATCAAAGTCTAAACATGTAACACGAAACATTTCGCCTGCACCTTCTGCGTCACTTGCAGTAATGATAGGTGTATGTAAATAGACAAATCCACGGTCATTAAAAAACTGGTGAATAGCAAAAGCTAAAGCATGGCGCACTTTAAATACGGCATTAAATGTATTGGTGCGAAAACGTAAATGTGCTATTTCGCGCAAGAATTCCAGACTATGTTTTTTGGGTTGTAATGGAAATTTTTCTGCATCACTATCACCTAATATTTCCAGAGTTTTTACTTTGATTTCCACTTTTTGTCCTTTGCCCAGCGACTCAATTAACTCCCCTGTAATGCTAATTGCAGAACCTGTTGTTACTCTTTTCAGTAAAGCTTCATCGGTATTCTGAAAATCAACAACAGCTTGGATATTATTGATAGTAGAGCCATCATTGAGGGCTATAAATTGGTTGTTGCGAAATGTTCGCACCCAACCTTTTGCTGTTACTTCCGTTCCGTATGCTGTTGAATTTAACAGCTCTTTCACTTTTGTTCTTTTCAATGTTTCCATTTCAGTTTAAATTTTTGAGGTTACAAAAAAACGAAAAATTTAGCGGATGACAATATATAAAAATCAAAAAGCCGATGGACATTGACCATCGGCTTTTTGATTTAATACAAAAATATCTGAATTCCTATTCCCGAACAATCTTTATCGTTTTTGTTTTTCCTTTTTTATTTGTAATTGTTGCTTCGTAAATTCCTTTAGAAAGCATTGATATATCAAAAGTTTGTTCATGACTGTTAAGAGGTGTTGACAATAAACTTTGTCCAATAACATTTCTGATAGTTAACATAGGTTCTGATGAAATTTCGAAGTTTTGTTTTACAGTAATACTGTTCTCAGCAGGGTTTGGAAAAATACTAATTGATAGCGTTTCATTTGCATCAACAATAGCTGTTGCTATACCCGGATCCCAACTGGAACGTATCACTATAATTTGTGAAGTTGATTTTGAAGGTGTTCCATTATCTGTTGCAGTTACGGTTACATAATATAAACCGAGAGGTAAATTTTTAGCGACAAAAGTACAAGCATATTTTTTATAAGTTGTCGTGTTCATTGTTTCAACATACGAAAATGCTGAAGGTTCAGTTGAAGAGAGTGTTGCTGAAACAGTTTGGTTGATCTCTGGTGTACTCATCCCAATATCAAATGTAACAGAATCAAAATGGATCATTGCGTGTGTGGTGTCCCCGGTATACACATCAATTGTGTCACAAATATTATTGTTGATAATCACAGGTGGAATATTTCCAAGTGAAGCAACATCAAAATACATTCCTTGGTTATTTAACCAAAATACTCCATCTGGTGCATTGTAAGGTCCGTCAAAATTAATGGTGGGTTGATAGAATGTTCCTAATTGAAAATAATCAACGCCATTTCCTTGATTTACACCAACTGTAGCTGGTGAACCAAATCCTCCGCCACCAGTAACATCACCGGTTGTCCATTCCATATTTCCATAGCAAAATCCAACATTTTTTCCTGCCGGTAAAATCGGGTCAGAGCCATTAGTAATGATCAACTGAAAAGTGTTGTGTTTGTCGAAATGCTGATTGTAATAACCAACATTTTCCCATTTAACGATCATGGCAGTTGGAGTAATTTTGTAATAAATATTGCTCGCTGTGGTAGCAAAATCTCGTGTATCCACATCTGCCCAAAAAGGAGCGATCATATTATAACTAGCATCCGGAAAAGGGTTTGCTGTGAATTGTGAATAATATGTATTGAATGAAACGTTTCCATTGGCATTGATGAACACCGTTGAGTGATTAGCACCATAAAAATTAAAAGTGAATGGTAAGTTAATAGGAATAGATGAAGCGTCATCATTCATATAGTTTGCTCCATAAACAGCAGTGGTAGCATCACTCCAATAACTGACAAATGGAACATAGTGAAAGGATGTATCCAAAGGAATCATACAACTACAAATGCTGCTAGGTGTATGATTAGAGTTCGTTTCTTTATAACTTACAGGTGCTCCAATGGGAGCAATGGCATCTGTAAAAATATAGTTCTTTGTTACATCCAAGCTGCCATTTTGTTTCATGGTACTATACGTAGAATGTAAAATATTAATGTTTTTTTGGGCTAACACAGTAAGTCCAAAAGAACAAGTTAATAGTAGTAGCAGTTTTTTCATTACAGAAAAATTTAGTTTCATAACACTATGACGCAGGTAAATTTATTTAGTTGCATGGAAGGTAAGAATAAGTGTTTTAATCATAAAAAAAGCCTTTGCTTTATGCAAAGGCTTTTTAAAATTACTCTATCACAACAATAATCTGTGTGCTTGATTTTGCATCAATCATAAGTTTGATAAGATAAACGCCTGCGCTTAATTCATTATTCAAATTGTATTTGTGATTTCCGGATGATTGTTTTGAATTTACAAGTGTTTTTATTTTTACTCCTAAAACATTCATAACTTCCAACGATACATTTGATTCACTTGAAATAGTATATTCAATACTTGTATTACCCTTAAATGGATTTGGGTAGATCTTGAATTTATTTTCTTTTGCAATAGAATAATTACTTATTCCTGTATTTGATAATGTGTCAATATATATTTTTGTTGAATCAGCTCTATAATTTAAACTGTCATATATTGGGTGCGTTGCGTCAAGAACAACTGTAAAGAAGGAAACTTGTCCTAACCCAGGAACATCAACGTATACTGTGTATGATTCGCCAATACTATTTAATGCAAGTCCTCCGAAAGAATAGTATCCACTACTGTTTGTTTGCATATTTGCAATGATTCCTCCGCTAGGATTTTTCCCCAATTTCACATCAAGACCTGGAATTGGATCTCCTTCTGCTCTAATATAACCTGCTCCTTCTCTGATAATCCCGCCCAATATTCCTGCACCACCTGGCGCTGATTGATTAAATAATACTGAAATATTGGAAGTGTCGTTAACGTTACAATCATGATATATTGTATCTGCAGCAGCCCATAAATACTTATCTCCGAAATAGGTCGGCATTGATGCTGGATACAAAGTTGTGTTCGGAAATACTTTAAGCAAGTATGTGCCATGATTAACATTAGTAAAATGATAATTTCCGCTTGAATTCGGACTTACAACTTGCAAGGTATCAAAATGTGTTTGGTAGAGAAGATATTTTAAAAGCACTAAGTTTCCTGAAGTGATATTACCGACTGGCGAAGTAACATGACCGTAAATATCTGTTCGTGGAAGTACATTTAATGTCGCAGTTTTTGATGTTGCATTTGTGCAATTTCCTAGAGCAATGCAATGGTATTTATTCCCGTCCATTGTGAGTGTAGAAAATACTTTATAACTCGAAGTAATCGCACCAGAAATATTTGCCCAGGTATGTGATGCAGTGCTATCCTGCCATTGATAGCTAAGGACACCACCTGATGCGCTAACATTAAAAATAGTACTGTCGATTTCGCAAAGTGTAATACTAGTTGGATTAACTACAATAGAAGGTGATGTCGAGGTGCAATCGATTTTTCTGATGCGGTGATTCCCCCAGTCAGCAACAAAAGCTTGTCCTGCTCCGTCAGTTGCAACACCGTGTGGATTCCAAAAAGTAGCAGCAGTAGCTAACGCTCCATCACCTGTAAATCCTAATGTTCCTGTTCCTGCAATAGTACTTATTATACCTGATACATTAACTTTTCTTATTCGATGATTATAGTTGTCTGCAATAAAAATATTGCCGAAAGAGTCCACAGCAACACCGCTAGGAGAAGCAAGTTGTGCTGCAGTAGCTAATCCTCCATCACCACTAAAGCCCGATACACCAGTGCCTACTACGGTAGAAATAATTCCTGTTGTTACATTTATTTTTCGGATAACATAGTTGGACCATTCGGCAACATAAACGTTACCGGCAGTATCTAAAGCAATGCCATGAGGGTAATACATAGTTGCTGAGGTTGCCGGCCCCCCATTACCTGTATATCCAGGTGAACCTGTGCCTGCAAATGTAGAAATGATACCTGTTGCAGCAGTAACTTTTCTTATTTTGTGGTTGGTGTAATCTGCAATATAAATGTCACCGGCTTTGTTAACGGCAACTCCCATACATTTTAACTGTGCAGATGTAGCGGGTCCTCCATCACCTAAAGCTCCGGACACTCCCGTTCCTGCAACTGTAGTGATGATTCCGGTTGCTACTGTAATTTTTCTTATTCGTTTATTTCCCCATTCTGCAATATAAATATTTCCAAATCTATCGAAAGTGATGTTTCGTGGTTCATACAATTGTGCTGCTGTAGCAAGACCGTTGTCTCCCGAATAACCTGCGATACCTGTTCCTGCAACAGTTGTAATAATTCCTGAAAGGTCAATTTTTCTTACACGGTGATTTTCCTGATCTGCAATATAAATATTGCCTGCAACATCAACAGCTACTCCAGTTGGATTGTTGAGGTAAGCAGCTGTAGCAGAAGCTCCATCACCACCATATCCCGATAATCCTGTCCCACAAATTGTTGAAATTATTCCTAATGTGTTAATTTTTCTTACACGTTGATTTCCCCAATCAGCAATATAAGAATTCCCATATTTATCAAAAGCAATTGCATTAGGCGAATTAAACTGCGCATTTGTTGCAAGTCCTCCGTCTCCTGACCAACCAACAGCAATGGTATATCCTGCAAATGTTGTAATGATCGATGTTGCAGCAGTTACCTTCCTGATCTTATTATAATAACTTGCTATATAAACATTCCCTGCAGAATCAACAGCAACGCCATTTGGCGCATCAATTGTTGCAGAAGTGGCTGGTCCGCCATCCCCATTATTAAATGCTCCGCCATTACCAGCATAGGTGGAAATAACACCTAAAGGATTTACTTTTCTTATTCGCATATTATTGTAATCAGCGATATAAACGTTCCCTGCTGTATCAACAGCAACACCATCTGGAGAATCAAGTTGTCCTAATGTTGCACTTGCCCCATCGCCTGAAAAGCCGGCAATACCTGTTCCTGCAACAGTTGTAATGATATTATTCGCAATTGTTATTTTTCGTATACGATGATTACTTTGATCAGCGATATAGATATTACCTGCTACATCCAAAGAAATACCACTTGGATAAAATAATTTTGCTGCTGTAGCCAAACCGCCATCTCCTCCATAAGCACCAACTCCTGTGCCTGCTATTGTTGTTATGATTCCGGTTGCTGTTGTTACTTTTCTGATTCGATTATTATAAGTATCGGCAATAAGAATATTTCCGGAAGCATCTATTATTATTCCACCCGGACTATTAAGAAACGCGGAAGTTGCTTGTCCACCATCGCCACCATATCCCCCTGATGCAGAACCTGCAACTGTTGTTATAATGCCTGTTGCAGCAGAAATTTTTCTGATTCGATTATTATAACTATCAGCAATATAAATGTTTCCAAAAGTATCTGTTGCAACGCATGTAGGTCCGCTTAATGAAGCGGTAACTGCTAATGATCCATCGCCTCCAAATGTTAATGCTCCCGAACCAGCTACAGTACTTATAGTTTGAGCGTTGAAATATGTAACTATTGAAAATAGTAACAATATACTTAACGATAATTTTCGGAGTAGATTCATAACGCTAATATTTCAATTGTTTTTTTAATTAATTACAATAACTACTATAGAAACGATTATTTTGTATTGCGTATTTACAAAATGATATTAAGCTAAAATAAGAATTTCTTGTATTTAAATGATGAATAGTGGAGAAATAAAAAACAGCAAGCATTTAAATTACTTGCTGTTTTTTTATGTTAAAAATTAGTTTACTCTATAACAACTATCCTCTGTGTGCTTTCTTTTCCATCAATATTAAGCGTAATAAAATATACGCCCGAACTTAATTGAATGTTTTGATTGTTCAAATTGAATTTGTGATTTCCGGCTAATTGCCTTGAATTTACAAGTGATTTGATTTTTACACCCAAAACATTTATAACTTCTATTGTTACATCTGATTCTTTTGAAATGTTGTATTCAATACTTGTATTTCCTTTAAATGGATTTGGATAAATTGAAAAATGAGATGTAACATCACTTGCAATATTATTGATTCCGGTTGATGAAGTAGGAACAATATAAATTGTAGTTGAATCAACTAAATAATTTAAGCTATCGAAAGAAGGATTAGTTGCATCAAGAGTAATAGTGTAAGAAGAATCTCTACCTAGTCCCGGAACATCAGCATATATTACATATTCAGTATTTAACGCAAGGTTGCCAAAGGAATAATAACCATTTCCATCAGTTTGTGTACTAGCCATTATTTGTCCACCAGGGTTTTTCCCCAGTTTTACATCAAGTCCCGGAATCGGGTCACCTTCCTGACGAGCAACAAATCCAAATCCTTCTCTAATTATTCCTCCTAACGAACCAGGTCCTGAATTTGGAAGAGTGAAGATCGCAGAAATATTTGCCGTGTCATTAACACTACAATCGTGGCTGATTGTAGAAGCAGTAGTCCATAAAAATGTATTTCCAAAATAAGTTGGCACTGATGTTTGGTAAGACGTAATATTTGGAAAAACTTCTATTAAATAGGTACCATTATTAATATTTGAAAAGTGGTAATTCCCATTTGCATCTAGTTGCACAGCATTGATGCTATCAAAACGCGTTAAGTAAGATTGATATTTATAAATTACAACTTCTCCATTGGTAATGCTATTGAATCCTAAAGAGTCTACATGCCCGTATATATCAGTGCTTTGAATCACTGTTAAGGTTGTAGAACTACCTGCAGAACAAGCCCAATTATCTGTAACGGTTAGTGAATATGTATATGTTGCTGCAGCCGGACTTACATTTATTGTTTGACCTGTATTTGTTGTACTTCCATCATACCAAGAATAAGTATAAGGCGAAGTTCCTCCAATTGCTGAAGCAGAAATTAATGCAGTGTCTCCTAAACAGATCTTTTGCACAGCCCCTGCATCTGCTGTTATTTGCGGACTAACATAAACAACTGTTGTGTCCTGAATAGGACAGCCAGTGGAAAGTGTATCAGCAACATAATAAATTGTAGTATTAATAGGAGTAACTGTTAGTCCAAAAGCAAGACTGTCATTTAATCCTGCATTGTTTGACCAATGATATCCCGGAGGGCTCGGTTGCCCAAAATTTGATAATCCAACAATACTTGCTGATAAGGAATCGGAACCGTTAAAACAAATATGCGGCAGATGTGAATTTATTTGTAATCGAGGAATCTCTACTAATGCAGAATCGTGAGAAGAGCAACCTATTTGGTTTGTAACTGTTAATGTGTAAGTCGTACTTGATTGAGGAGAGGCTAGCAGGTTTGGCGCGTTGCTCGGCATCAACAACCCATTTGTTGGCGCCCACGAGTATGTTACAACAGTATCTCGTTGAGAAAATTTCAAGGACCATCCTTTTAAATAACCATAATTATTTCCATAAGTATCGGTAAGTTGTAAAATCCAAATGCCATTTGTGGAACCTGACAAATTATATAAGGAATCAACAGGGCCAAATGAACCGGTATAAGGTGCTATCCCATTATAAATTGGGCCGCCACCTCTTATGAATGTTGTGCCAACATAATTATTACCATAGGCATAATTCGAAAGCGTTATTGGTGCACCAAAAGGAGGTTTAAGAGTTAATTGTAACCCGTTATTATTTATGTCAACAATACTATCAATCGTAACTGAAATTATTGCATCGCCAGCCCATTCATCAGGAGCAATGTTTACCATTAATGTATCTGCAACTGATTCTAAACTAGAAAAAGGAACTTTTAAATTACTTTGAAAAGTGGGTCCTGTGGTACGCAAATTTGAATTTGCCGTTACAGGAAGTTGGACTGTATCGCCTTTACACAATAAAGAACCTCTGTCATAAAAATTTCCGGAATTTGAAGGAGATGGAATGTTTTTTAATGAAACAGTATCTACAACTTCACATCCGTTTGCTGATAGCACGGTAACAGCATAGCTGCCAGGATAAGAAACCGTTAATGTTTGAGTTGTATCTAATGTTTGATTAAAGGCAAGGTCTGTCCATACATAACCGATACCAGAATTTCCAGCATCAAAAGTATAAGGTATTCCGGAACAAATTGTTTTGTCAGCTCCAAGACTTATGCTTGGAGGAGATGTTAAACATAGTTTCCATATTTGACTTCCACTTGATAAACTGTTCGGGCCTCTGATAATAGGAGGCGAGCTCATGAACTGATAATCACATGAATAATAAATGTTATTTCCAAATTGGATAGTTGAACCGTTTGCTCCATCTAAGCCTTGAACACCAAATCCATTATTTGTGGAATAGGTGTATGGAGATGTACTTGCGTCTCTTACAATAGCTGCAGGAGAGAATATACCTGTACCTATATATTTACCTTGCAAGGTTGCGCATAATTTATTTGAAATAACTTGTAGGCTTGTAATTTTTCCAAAATTAGGATAAGTTGCTACTAAATTCCAAGCAATAAAATCTGTTGTTTCCCAAATTTGAGCACCATTATAACTTTCTGTTCCAATGTATAATTCATTGTTAAATGAAACCATTGCAGATATAGATGTTGAACTGAATTGTGTGGTGTCGAGAATAATTGTACTTTCTTGTGTCCAATTATTGCCATCTGCAGAACTCCAAAGTGTTGGTTTGTATAAAGGAGCGCTCTGGCTTGTGCCAATATATAGCTTGCTATTATGAATGCAATTCGAAGTAATTGTAAAGTATCCATTATTTACAAAATTTGTTTGTGCCCATGAATTAGATAAATTCAATTGGTCGTTTTTCCATATTTCACTTCCATTTACTCCGTTTTTTATAACATAGATTGAATCAACGGTGCCAATCCCTTTGAAAGGGATGATAAAATTTGCACTCCCCGAAAATTTAAAATAAGGAGTCCAATTAGTTGAACCATCCGAAGAACGATAAATTATAGTAGTATCAGGATAGATAGAGTTGTAGTTATAATAACCTGAAACATAAAAGTTGGAGGAGGTTGAATTTATCGCATTTACAGATGAAACGCCTGGTTGTGAAAATACTTTTTGCCAAGAATTTTTTTGACCAGTTGATGTTCTATAAACGTAACCACTGTCAGGTCCTGTTGCAGCATAAAGCCGATTATTAAATACATTCAAGCCTTTGCTTTGGGTATTATTTGTATTGTTAAACCCACCAATAACATTATTTACCCATGAATCTTGGGCAGATAAGGTATTAAGACCAATTAAAATTGTTGCAGAAACGAGTAATATTTTTTTCATGTATGACTTTTTATGATAATGGATTGCTAAAATAGTGAATTATAGTTAATTGCTTACAAAAAAGTCAAAAAAAATACTCCTTTTGAAAATAGAAATAATATTCGAAAATCAATGATATCAAAAGCATAATAAAATAATATTCGTACCTTAGAGTTCTTTTTCTGTTGAAATATCGAAAATGAAAAAAATAGTTGCTTTTGCTTTTCTTTTCTTAATTGGATTAACCAATGTTTTTGCTACACACAACCGTGCAGGAGAAATTACATATCAGCATATTTCCGGTTATACATTTAAAGTAATTGTAACCACCTATACCAACACCTACAATACAACTGCCGATCGTTGCGAACTTTCTGTTCTTTTTGGTGATGGAGATAGTGCAATTGCCCCGCGTATAAATGGCAATATTGGGCCTCTTTGCCCCAATACGCATGATGGCGTGATGATAAATTCAAATACAAAATTAAATATTTATGAAGTAGTTCATACGTATCCTGGTTCAGGAAACTATTTTATTACCATGGAAGACCCAAACCGTAATGCGGGAATATGCAACATCCCTAATTCGGTTAACCAATCATTTTTTCTCCGTACCGAATTGGTAATAAATCCTTTTCTTGGATATAATTCTTCACCAACACTTTTAAATCCTCCTATCGATGATGCGTGTATTGGTGAATGTTTTGAGCATAACCCCGGGGCTTATGATGCAGATGGCGATAGTTTGTCGTATAGTTTGGTAGCTTGTTATGCAAATGGGCAGCCTATTTTTGGTTATTCACTACCACCAAATATGTCTGCAAATGATATAGATGCCCGTAAAGGAGATTTGGTATGGTGTACGCCTAATGCCATTTGTCAGTATAATGTAGCTATATTAATTAAAGAGTATCGATTACTTCCAGGTTCTCCAATTCGTTATTATATCGGTTCCATTTTGCGAGATATGCAAATTAATGTTGCGTCATGTTCAAATAATGCGCCTCATATAAAAAATATAAATGATACCTGTGTTGTTGCTGGCACCAATTTAAATTTTACAGTTTCAGCGACTGATGCGCAAGCAAACCTTATCACATTAACTGCCACTGGTGGCCCTTTTCAAATTACACCAGCTGCAACATTTACTTCAACTCCAACTTATTCAACTGCGACTGGCATATTTAATTGGTCTCCTAATTGTTCTCAAATTCAATTACTACCTTATCTGGTAACATTTAAAGCGAGCGATAATTATCCAACTACACCGTTGGTTAATTTTGAATCTGTTTTTATAACGGTGGTAGCTCCAGCTCCAACAATTTTATCTGCAACTCCAAGCGGTGCAAGTATTATTGTTGATTGGAATGATGCACTATGTCACGATACATTAGGTGGCAATCCTTTGGTGGGGTATTATATTTATCGAAAAGATAATTGTGATCCTTGGATACATAATCCTTGCGAAACAGGTGTTCCATCATATACAGGTTATACAATGGTTGGTTCAACCGGACCTTCTGTTACAATTTTTACAGATAATAACTATGGGCAAGGCTTAGTTAATGGGGTTGATTATTCGTACATCGTTGTTGCATATTATTCGGATGGTTCACAAAGTTATGCATCTACACATATTTGTGCTCAGTTGGTTCGCGATGTTCCTATAATTACAAATGTAAGTGTGATAAGCACAGGCATAAGCGATTCGATATATGTGCGTTGGGTAAAACCGTTGGCAACAGGAATAAATCTTGATACTGTTGCGAATCCTCCACCATACGAATATCGTTTAATGAAGGCGCAAGGTTTTTCCGGAAGTTTGTCATTTGGGCAAGTTGCTTCATATACTTCTCCATCATTTTGGCAATTAAATGATTCTAGTTTTGTTAATATTGGATTGAACACAACAAGTTTCCCATATACTTATCGGGTTGATTTTTATTGCAATGGCATACTAAAAGGCTCTTCACATACTGCCTCATCTGTTTATTTGTCGAGTTCACCTGCTGGAAATAAAGTGAATCTGACATGGCAGGAGTTTGTTCCATGGACAAATTACCAATATTATATTTATCGCGAAACCGCATCCGGTTCCGGTTTGTATAATTTTATTGATAGCACTGCTACACAATCATTTGTGGATACAGGTTTAGTAAATGGTGCAAATTATTGTTATAAAGTAGTGAGTAAAGGTCAATACTCTGATCCGGTTTTACCTCGCCCTTTATTTAATAGTTCACAAATAAAATGTGAAACGCCAATTGATATTATACCGCCTTGTCAGCCAACTTTCAATGTTAACAGTGATTGTGGTATTATTCAAAATGTGCTTACCTGGTCGAACCCTAATAATTATTGTAGTGAAGATGCCGTTCAATACAATGTGTATTTTTCTCCAACTACTGATGGTACTATGAGTGTGATTCATTCAACAACAAACATGAATGACACAACGTTTACTCATATTTATTATTTTGAAGGTGTTGCTTCTGTTGCTGGTTGTTACGCTGTTACAGCAGTAGATTCATTTGGAAATGAAAGTCCGATCATAACAAAAGTGTGTGTCGATAATTGTCCGGTTTATGAATTGCCAAATGTATTTACACCCAATGGCGATAATGTAAATGATTGGTTTATACCATTGCCTTATCAATTTGTAAAAGATATTGATATAAAAATTTATGATCGTTGGGGAGTACTGATGTTTACAACAAAAAATCCTGATGTTCTTTGGGATGGAAAAAATGCCGATACAAAAATGATTTGTTCTGATGGAACGTATTACTATGTTTGTGTTGTAAATGAAATACGTGTTGAGGGAATAATGCCAAGAATTTTAAAAGGATTTGTCCAACTAATTAATGATAAAACCGCATCAAATAAATAAATATGTTTTCAGGAATAGTAGAAGAATCAGGAGAGGTTACTGATTTAAAAAAAGAACAAAGCAACCTTCATATCACCATCAAACCAAGTTTTATTAGCGAATTAAAGATCGATCAAAGTATTGCCCACAATGGCACCTGCTTAACCGTGGTTGATTTAAAAGACGACAGTTATACTGTTACCGCTATTGATGAAACTCTGAAAAAAACCAATTTAGGACTATTAAAAATTGGTGATAAAGTTAATTTAGAACGCTGCATGAAATTGGGTGATAGACTTGATGGACATATTGTTCAAGGTCATGTTGACCAAACCGCAATTTGTAAGAGTGTTGAAGAAACCGATGGAAGCTGGATGTTTACTTTTGAATACGATGCATCTCAAAATAACATTACCGTTGAAAAAGGTTCTGTTTGTGTAAATGGAGTAAGTTTAACGGTGGTTAATTCACAGATGAATTCATTCTCTGTTTGTATCATTCCTTATACATTCGAAAACACAAATTTTAAATATATCCGTAAAGGAACTGTTGTGAATTTAGAATTCGATATTTTAGGAAAATACATTAGTAAATTAATGACGAAATAGTCTTCCAACAATTCGTTTTCAATATCTCTTTGTTTTGGCACAGAATGCTCAACCAACTAATTAATGGTCTGCTTGAGCTGATTCGAGATTTATTGGCTATAGGTAATAAGATTAGATAAAATAGAATTTAGAGTACATTTCACTAAGTAAGCATGATCTTTACCGATACCCACACACATCTTTATTCTAAAGATTTTGACGAAGACAGAAGCATTGTAATTCAAAATGCAATTGATGAAGGTGTTACACGTTTGTTCATGCCTAACGTTGACAGCAAGTCAATTGAAGGGATGTTAGAAGTAGAAAAAACATTTTCAGTAAATTGTTTTTCTATGATGGGCATTCATCCTTGCTCCATAAACGAAAATTATCTTGATGAATTAAATTTAGTTGAACAATGGCTTAGCAAACGAAAATTTGTTGCTATTGGCGAAATTGGTATTG
Organism: uncultured Bacteroidota bacterium; assembly: GCA_903919535.1. GTDB lineage: Bacteria > Bacteroidota > Bacteroidia > 2-12-FULL-35-15 > 2-12-FULL-35-15 > 2-12-FULL-35-15. The sequence goes on from CAIXIP010000074.1 coordinate 16,196, forward strand.
ATCTTTATTGGGATAAAACTTTTTTTTCGCAGCAACAAGATGCATTCAGGAAGCAAATTCAATTAGCAAAAAAATACAATCTGCCTTACGTAATTCATTCCAGAAATTCGTTTAATGAAGTTATGGAAATAGTTTCTGAATTTAAGAATGATAATTTAAAAGCAATTTTTCATTGCTTTAGTGGAAACGTAGAACAAGCAGAACAAGTTATTGCTTCTGGAAATTTTAAATTAGGGATCGGAGGAGTTGTAACATTTAAAAATTCAGGGTTAGATAAAGTTGTTGAAGCAATAGATCTGAAACATTTGGTTTTGGAAACTGATGCGCCATACTTAGCACCAGTGCCTCATCGTGGCAAACGTAATGATCCAAATTATTTAATTTTGGTCGCAAAAAAAATAGCAGAAATAAAAGGAGTAAGTCTTGAAGAAGTTGCCGCAATAACAACTCAAAATTCTTTGGAAGTTTTCAATTCTTAAGTTATTTGCTCCAATAAATAACGATTGCTTAATTTTTGATCACAAATATTCCTTACAAAGTATTCTGCAAATTTATTAATGGAGTTCAAGCAAATAGCAAATTATGCTTTTTCGCAAACTATTCATTGTGTTCGTTTTTTTAAATAAATGCTTTTTTAGCGAACCTCATTAAAGTTTTATAATCGTATCCTGTTTTTCAAATAAATCAAATTACTTTTGGCGCGGAAATTTCAATAGGGTGTTTAATCTACGGATTACTTAACAGTTGAGTTTTTTAATAATAGTTTGTACAAAAAATAGCTTTATGAAAAATATTTTATGCATAGTCTTACTCAGCTTGCTACCAAGTTTGGTTTCAGCACGTACATTTTTTTCAATTGGGTCGAATTGGTCTGCAAGTAATTTTTCCTATACACGGGGTGGATTAAGTTGCGGTGTGTTACCAGCGGCTAATGATAGTGTTATAATTCCAAGCCCACATGCGGTAACCAGATCATCAAGCCTGACAATTGGTTTCACAGGAAGTATTGGGACACTTGTTGTTGAATCAGGTGCATCTCTATCATTATTATCTTCAAGTAATTTAACAGTATTAGATGGGGGCATTTTAATATTGAATGGCACACTTACTGCAAAGGATGTAATGTTTTCTAATGGCAGTTCAGTTACAACAACACTCGGCTCAACATTTACGGTTATGGGTAATTTTACGAATTACAGTAATTCAGTTACAGTAAATGGCAAGATGAATATTAGCGGAAGTTTCATAAACCAAACAGGTGGTGTAATAAAAGGAACAACAGGTGTTATTAAAGTTAGTGGATCGGTAACAAATAAAGGTGTTGTATATGGTGGAATAGGTTGTGTAACTTCTCATTCAGAGGGTAAAGAAGAAGGTGGTTCTGGAGAGCTTCATCCGTGTGAATTTATTGGAGCAAATAATCCTTTACCTATCGAATTAATAAATTTTACTGCGAAAGTGAACAAGGGTGTTGTTGATATTAAATGGACTACTTCTTCAGAAAAAAATAACGATTATTTTACCATTGAACGTTCATTAGATGGGATTAATTTTGAGAAAATTACAACAATTGCAGGTAGAGGTAATAGCAGCCAAATAAGCAACTATTCATTTTCAGATAAATATGCTCCAGAAGGTGTTTTATATTATCGTTTAAAACAAACAGATTATGATGGCGTTTTTTCGTATTCAAATATTGTAGCTGTTGAGTTTTATAATGCATCTGATTTTTCTTATTCAATTTTTCCAAACCCAACAAATGGAGTAAATATTAATATCAAACTAAACTCAATAAATGGAGATAAAATACTTGTTGCTATTTATGATCTGACAGGAAAAGAATGTTATTCGAATACTATTTTTACTGCTGATAATGGAGAAGGGAACTATCCAATTGAGCCTTCTCAAAAGTTGTCATCAGGTATGTATTTACTCATGCTTACAGCAAATGGAAATATATCCAAAAAGAAATTTATTGTCGAATAATAAGCTATTCATCCCAAATAAAAGCCTTGATTTTACAAGGCTTTTTTTATTTCTGAATGGGGGTGAAAATTATATAGAACAACTATATTTAGAGTTATTTGCTTAAAGGGAATTGAAATTTGTAAATTCGCAGCAAATAAGTTTTCGAAAAAATGAAAAGCAAAATTCTTTTAATATATACCGGTGGAACAATCGGAATGATGCAAGATGTAACAAGTGGGCAATTAAAACCGTTCGACTTCAAACATTTGACAAAACAGATTCCAGAGTTAAGTAAATTTGATATAGAATTATCAGCTGTTTCATTTGATAAGCCGATTGATTCGAGTGATATGCAGCCTGAAATTTGGGTTGATTTAGCAAAACTGATTGAAAAGAATTATTCAAAGGTAGATGGATTTGTAATTTTGCATGGAAGCGATACAATGTCGTTTACAGCATCTGCATTGAGTTTTATGCTTGAAAATTTAAATAAGCCAGTTATTTTAACAGGTTCTCAATTACCAATAGGGACAATACGTACAGATGGGAAAGAAAATTTAATAACGGCTATTGAAATTGCAGCGGCAAGAGAAAATGGGAAACCTGTAATTTCGGAAGTGTGTATTTATTTTGAATATCAATTATACCGAGGTAATCGAACTCATAAATTTAATTCAGAACATTTTCAGGCGTTTCAATCGGCAAATTACCCAATACTAGCTGAAGCTGGAGTGCATATCAAATATAATCATGGAGCGTTAAAGAAATTGAATTCAAGTAAATTGAAAATTCATACAGCGCTTGATGCGAATATTGCAATTTTAAAACTGTTTCCGGGTATTACACAAAATTTAGTGGATGCAATAAGTAATACTAAAAATCTAAAGGCAATTATTTTAGAAACTTTTGGTTCGGGCAATGCGAGCACACAAAAATGGTTTGTTGAATCAATAAAAAAAATAATTGATAAAGGTATTATAGTTTTAAATGTAACTCAATGTAATGCAGGCGCAGTAGATCAAGGGAAATATGCAACCAGTGCCGCCCTCGCAAAAGCTGGTGTTGTTGGTGGAGAAGATATAACAACTGAAGCCGCAGTTACCAAATTGATGTATGTTTTGGGCACCACTAAAAACGAAAAGGAAATTAAAAAATTACTATTGAAAGATCTCCGAGGAGAAATTACTAAATAAATATTTTTTCGTGTTTTTTCTTTTTCTTCATCACCTCTTCAGAATACAAGAAAATTCTTTTCTTTAACTCCTTCATTTCGCTTAGTAGAAGATGGATAGTGCCTTGTAGGTTTTCATGCTCATCCCGAAAAACCTGTTCATCATGTGCAAATGCATTTTCAAGAAGCTCAAATACTTGTTTCTCTTGCCCTATAATTTTGTTCTGCATTTTTGTTAATTTAATTGATAGGTCGTTCAATTCTTTTTTCAGTAATTTTAATTCACTTAGCTTATGTTCAGTTGTCATGTCTGAAAAATACTCATCAAAAATTCCCTCCGTAAATTTCAGGTCTACACTACATAATGCTATTTCCGAAAGCCATAATTTACATTCATTATAAAGCTCCTCAAGTGATTCTTTTTTTAAGAATTCGCTTTTACTTAAAATTTTAGTTTCCATTTTCAGATGATTAATAATGTTTTATTTGTGTGCAATATTTAAACTGAATTAATTAAAAGCAAAATTAATAGGATAGGTTCTGTTGAACAATGAATTTAATCAACGCGTTTTTTGATTTAAGTCTAAATCGATCTGATGTTGTAAGAGATTTAATTTATTCAAATAACACCTCACAACTCTAATGGGCATTATAGATTTTCGCAATGATGATTTCTGGACTGCAAAAATATTTCAAAATGATGGTATGTTTTATTATGCGACATCTTTTGTAACACTGCTAATCGGGGATAAGAAAACTAATCATTTTGTTTTATTTGAATTTACTAAAACAGATACGGCCGAAATTTCTTACATTTGCATTCCTAAAAAACGGAGAGGTGTCAGAGTGGCCGAACGAGCAAGCCTGGAAAGTTTGTATACTCGCAAGGGTATCGCGGGTTCGAATCCCGCCCTCTCCGCACAAAGGGACTTAGGCTCAAAAAGAGAGCTAAGTCCCTTTTTCATTTTAGCAAAATCGCCCGAATAACGGGCGATTTCAGCGATTATAAAATTAATATCCGGAGTTCGAAATACCCCATTTTCTTTGTCATATACCAAACCGGACGGGAATATCAGTTTTTGCAATTTCTCTTTGAGCGCGATACTTCCCTCTTGCCATAGTTTACGCAGGTTTCGACATAATACTGAGGCTTCATTTAGCATTTCTTTTAGGTTCGAAATGTAAACAGAACAACTGTCCATTTCTTTTTGAATCAGGTTGAAATCTTCCCGATATTTAGCAAGGAAACGGTTATAGGTTTCTTTGCTCATTTCTTCTTTAATGAAATATTTCTCCTCGAGCTTCTCAATATTCCTACCTATTTCCGTCATTCGAATTTTCAATGCTTGTTCCTTTTCGATATTCTCCTTATTTTGCTCATGATAGGTGCTTTCCAGCTCAATTTTGAGGGCTTCGGTCAAATCTTCCTTGATTTGGTACTTCTCAAGGTCGTTGGCAAATAATTCATGCATGGATTTTGCACTTTTGTTGCACTTACTTTAGACCACAATAAGACTGTTTATTGCATCAATTATCTTAACCATAAAAACGACTACGTTAATCGGGTAGTAGATTTTAAAACTTTAGACCAAGATATCATTAAAGAAAAAAATTGGGAAAAAGAAAATGCGCCAATAAAATCAGATGATGTTTCAGAAAAAATTGATTCATTTCTATTAGCCATAAACAAAAACCATAAATCGTATCCCTTGACAAAAAAATACAGAAAACAAATAGATACTGTTTTTATGTTTTTACATGGTGAGTTTTTTTATTGGAAAGAAGATATCGTGCCATTTAGGTTTGATTCTTTTGGAGAAAAAAATGAAAAAAAAGCTTTTGTTGTAGCGCCAATATTTACTAATCAGTGTTATAATTCCTTTAAACTCTCAGCAAAGGAGAGGGCATCAAAATCTGTAATAGATGAATTGTTGCCAAAATTGAGGGCTTTTAAATATTTTAAAAGTGCTGAGATTAAATATATTGGATTAAGTTGTGTTTATTCATGTAAGGATTTTACAGATGATAAGGCTGGAAATAAGATTGAATTTGTAGGAATTGTCATTCCTGTAAATCTTTTAAAAAAATACGTTTCTGGAAATATTACAAAAGAAGATTTTGTAAATCAAATAGATATCTATTCAAAGGATAAAGATTCTATTGATTTAGTGAAAATTAAAATTAATATTCAGTAGCATATTTATTTCTTTGGCGCAATTACTCTAATTACATTATCATTGTCTTTGTAGGTCAATATATCTTTAATCTTTGCCTTTTGCTTTGCATTAAGTTGCTGTATTTGTTCCTGACTAATATTGATTAAATCTGCAAATGTGAATATTTATAATATCATAGGAGAGTGTATTCTTCAGCAAATCGTCACACCTTCAAATCGTTACATTGATTTGTCCAGTCAACAGGACGGAATTTATTTCATCAACATTAATTCAGATCAAGGTTTTGTTTCGAAAAAAATAATAATAAGCAGATAACATTAAGTTTCAAAGGATTTATATTATTAAGGAGGTTAAAGGCCTCCTTTTTTATGTTTATTTTTTATCCTTCACTTGAACGTTTCGGTCATAATAAATAATTATTTATTGATTACTATCACAAGCCTATTTGAGATATATCAAATTATTTTCAATCCCTCATGCGTTACTTTGTGATCACAATTATTTCACATAAATACTGCACTATTAATCCAATAAATAATTTTAAAATCTAATTCAATGGACACATTATTACTTGAGGAACATCCTCCTATAGCATTGATTTCAGAACGCAGAGAGCGTATACTTGATGCTCCAATGTTAAATTTTGATTTGCTATCGGATATTTCAAAAATGAAAAATGAGATAGCATGGAAAATCGATAATCAGGATACAAAAACTATTTTTAGAAATCCTTCAATGAAGATAGTATTAGTAGGACTTCATTCTGGTGCAAAGATTTTACCGCATCGATCAGAAGGTGTAATAAGTTTTTTAATTCTGGAAGGAAGAGTAAAGATAAGAACAGAAAGGGAAACTGTTGATTTAAGTGAAGGACAGTTGCTTACATTACATGAAAAAATAATGCATGAAGTTCGTGCAATGGACGAATCTTTTGTTTTGGTTACAACAGCCCTGGACAAATACGATCAAGGAGAATAAAAAATTGGACTAGAAAGGCAACTTAATCAATATCTTAAACTTGATTGGTATTCATAATAATATCCCTTCTTTTTTTCTCGATCCTATAAACCAGAAATAAACTTATTGCAACCATAATACTACTTGTCGCAACATATATCCATTGGTTTTGTTCTATTCCAATTTTATCAGCATCGGCTGAAATTTCTCCTCTGTTCACCAGCCACGAAAGATAAACAGCCATTCCATTGTTTAAAAAATGAGCTATCATTCCCGGCCATAATGATCCACTCCATAAAAATAAATATCCTAAATAAGCTCCCATCAGCATGCGGGGAAAAAAACCGAAAAATTGCATGTGAAATGCGCTGAATAATGCGGCACCAATCCAAACGCCAATATGTTTATTGCGTGTACATTCGATCAATACTTTTTGAAGTATACCACGAAAAAATATTTCTTCGCTTACTGCGGCCATAAATGCAATCACAAATAAATTGGTGATTAAAACTCCAATTGTTGTTCCATTGGTAAATGCTTCTGTAAGCTGTCCGGCCTTTTCTTCGCTATGTTTCATCCACATTTCCATTCCACTTAGTGCATCTGGTAATTTCATATGTTGATTCATTTCCGATAACCAGTTAATCATTGGCATTGCCAGTAACATTCCAACACCAGCTATAAGTAGAGTAGTGAGAGCAGGCTTTTGAGTAATTCCTAAATAGTGAATACGAGATTTTGTCCAGAAAACAGAAAATAAAACAGATGGCAAAATAAAAATAATGATCACGCTAATCACTTGTAGAAACTTCAATAAGTTGATGACATTGGAGTCGTTTAAATTCATATTGATATCACCATCACCACCAACAATGTTCAATACGCCATATCCTATTAAAAAAGACAATAAGATTCCTAGCTTTAACCACGAATGGCGTTCTTGTTCTATGTTTTGCATTGTTTCTCTTTTATTTTTGGTAATTTTGCACAATATTAGTAAATAGTTAAATAAGTCGATTAAGTTAATTTAGGGGTAATTCCTTAATTAACCTATTTTACTTATTACTTAATTATCCAATGGTCAAAATAGGTAACATAGAATTAGGCGAATTTCCTTTATTGCTTGCTCCCATGGAAGATGTGAGCGATCCACCATTTCGTGCAGTGTGTAAACAACACGGTGCTGATTTGATGTATACCGAATTTATTTCTTCTGAGGGATTGATTCGTGATGCGGCTAAAAGCGTTCAAAAGTTGGATATTTTTGAATATGAACGTCCGATAGGAATTCAATTGTTCGGCTCGGACATTGATTCTATGCGTGAAGCAGGTATTGTTGCTGACAATGCAAATCCTGACCTGATCGATATAAATTATGGTTGCCCGGTGCGGCAAGTGGCTTGCAAAGGAGCTGGTGCAGCACTGTTGCAGGATATTCCAAAAATGGTGCTGATGACCTCAGAGATCGTAAAAATTGCTCATCGCCCGGTAACTGTAAAAACACGTTTGGGCTGGGATGATAAAACAAAAAACATCATTGAGGTGGCCGAACGTCTTCAGGATATTGGCATTTCTGCACTTACCATTCACGGCCGTACACGTGCACAAATGTATAAAGGTGAAGCTGACTGGTCCTTGATAGGTGAAATAAAAAACAGCTCCCGTATCACCATTCCCATTTTCGGAAATGGGGATGTGGATTCTCCCGAGAAGGCAAAAGAAATGAAAGATCGTTATGGCATTGATGGCATCATGATAGGTAGAGCAAGTATTGGAAATCCTTGGATATTTAATGAGATAAAACATTATTTAAAAACAGGAGTTCATCTTTCCGGACCAACCATTTCTGATAGAGTAAAAGTTTGCAAAGAGCATTTAGATTTTTCAATGAGATGGAAAAGTAAACATGCAGGAATAGTTGAAATGCGCAGGCATTATACTAATTATTTTAAAGGATTGCCACATTTTAAAGAATATCGATTGAAATTAGTTACAACCTATTCGTATGATGAAATTATTAAGATATTAGATGAAGTAGAAAAAAAATACGCTGACATGATATTAATTTAAACCTTTACACCAATAATACAAATATCATCTATTTGCTCCAGGTCACCTTGCCAGTCTGTAAATGCAGTATCAATTAATTTTTTTTGTGTTGCCAAAGGTTTGTCAGCAATAGCCAAAAATAATTCTTTCATTTGTTTATACTTAAATTTTTTGCCGCTTGGCCCACCAAATTGGTCGGCAAATCCATCCGAAAAAGTATAAAGAGTGTCGTCTTCTGATAATTGTATCTTTAGTTGTTTAAATGGTTTTAGATCTCTCCCATATATTCCAACAGGGTGATTATCTCCTTTGTATTCTGTTAACGAATATTCATTCTGGTTTTTCGAAACAATATATATAGGTCGGTTGGCAGAAGCAAAAATTAATTCGTTTTTTGATTTGTCAATAACACAAACAATCATATCCATTCCGTCCTGATGTTCACCGCTTAATCCTTTTTGTCGTAATGCAGTAATTACTTTTTTGCGAATGCGACTTAGGATCAATGCAGGTTCAGTTAACTCATGTTCCTTTACTACCTCATTTAATAAGGAAATGCCAAGCATGCTCATGAAGCCGCCCGGAACGCCATGTCCGGTGCAATCAGCTGTTGCATAAATTATTTTATTATCTACTTCACTAATCCAATAAAAATCACCGCTAATTATTGCTTTTGGTTTAAATAAAACAAATGCGTCCTTAAAATAATTTGCAACCTCATCTTCTCTTGGCATCAATGCCGATTGAATATTATTGGCATATTTTATACTATCTGTTATTTCTCTGCTTTTATGCTCTATAGTGAGTTTTTGTAATTCAATAGTTTTATTGTTTTCCTTTAATTCGTTATTGATTGAATTCAAAAGCTTATTGGCATATTCCACTTCTTTTTGCGCTTTATGTTTTATTCTATTGGCGCGTATCGCAATAAATAAAAATCCAATAACGATAATTGAAAAAAGGAGAGAGACATTTCTGATGGTTCGTTGTTTTTCATTTTCATGTGAAGCAATGGATAATTCATTTTCCTGAAAGATTTTTTGCAATTGTTCTTTTTTTGAAAAGTCAAACTCTAATTCTTTGCGGGTAATCTCTTTGGTTTTTTCAATGTTATAAATACTGTCGCGCAAAGCAATAAATGATTTGTAATGAAATAGGGCCTCTGCGTTATTGTTGTTTTTCATATACAAATTGCATAATACTTCATGTGCATCTTTTATAAGAACAGCTAACTGAAGTGTTTTTGCCCCCTTTAATGATTTTTCTGCATATGAAATTGCTTTGTCAATATTATTTGTTTGTTGATAGTACATTGCATAAACAAGTTGTGTATTTGCGATTCCTTCCCTGTCATTGAGGCTGGTTCTTATTGTAAAACTGGTATCCAGATTTTTAAATGCCAGATCAAGTTGATTTAATTTTAAATATACTCGTGCAATATTTTCGTGAATTAATGCGGTGCGATTTTTTAGATTTATTTTTTTACTTATTTCCAATGCTTTAAAGTGATATTCTAGCGCCTTTTTATAATCGCCTTTATTCTGATAAAGCTGCCCTATGTTTGTGTATCGCCCGGATACACATTGAAGGTCATTAATTGTGGTGCAAATTTCCAGACTTTTAAATTCTGATTGAAGAGCTTTGTCCAATTCTCCCATTCCAAAATAAATTTTATACAAACACAAATATGAATTTGCTAACCCTCTTTTATCACCAATCTTTTCCCGAATGGTAATGCTTTTCTGAATAAAACTGATTGCATTCGAATAATTACCCAGAAAAGAATAATTTAAACCTATAAATGCATAACATCCAGCCTCACCTAGTTCATCACCTAATTGTTTTTTAATAACTAGACTGGAGTCATATTGGAGCAGACTTTCTTGGGTTTTCCCAACGTCAGAAAGTGCTGAGCCGGAAAGATAATAAGCAATACTTAATCCATATTGGTCATCATTTTCTTTTGCTTTCTTTTTAATTAGCGAGTACAGTTCAAAGGCTTTGTCAAATTCATCAATTGTTGCTAATGCTTTTGCTTTAAGGTTTAGCGCTTTTATCACATAGCGATTTGAAAAATCGTTATTCAATATTTTAATAGCAGTATCACAAATTTCAATGCATCTAATGTAATTGCTTTGGTTATATATAATATTCGCTTCATATATGCTTGCTGCTGCAAAAAGTGGAAGGTTGTTTTTGTTTTGCTTCAGGGAATATATAAGTTGTTTTGCATCTTCGTATTTACCTGAAAGTGTAAGGTTATAAATTTCGGTCAATTTATTATTGATCGGCACTTCAGGAAAGTACTTGTCAATCAACTGTTTTTTTTCAACATTAATAGAAAACAGATTAAAAGCGAGACACATTAGTAGTAACGATATGTATTTTCGCTTTTCCATTATATCAGGTGTTTCTTTGTAAAGATCCTTACCGGGTACCAGGCTGCAAAAAAACCAATAAATAGTACAACGGCTAAAACCGAAATAAAATCGCTTGCTAACATTTGGATAGGATATGCATCAACCAGCCATCCTTCGGATAAATGAACTAATGAAAATTTAATCTGAAGCCAGCATATCAATGTTCCAAGAATAAGTCCCGCGGCTGCACCAATAAATGTGATCAACATTCCTTCTATCAAAAATATTTTGCGAATTAATTGAATGTCCGCACCCATATCATGTAAAATAGTAATATCTTTTTTCTTTTCGATAATTAACATTGTTAAGGAACCTACTACGTTGAACGTCCCAATTATCAATATGAATACAAGTATCAGAAAGGTCCAGAGTTTTTCCGTTTTTAATGTTTTGTAAAGCAAAGCATTTTGTTGTTCACGATTTTTTACTTCAAATTTATTTCCTAAAAGGGAAGCAATTTGTTGTTGAATATTCGCTTTATCAACCCCTGGTTTCAAACTTATTTCAATGGAGGTAACTTCCGTTGTGTAGTCGAATAATTCACGTGCTTTAGCAATACTCATAAACACATATTTTGAATCAAGCTCATCGTTAATTGAAAATGTCCCGGAAGGATAAACTTTTAACTCATTCAATCCATCTTCCGGATTTATAGAATTAATATTGCCACGTTTTGGGGCATAAACAGAAATAGGTGTAAATAAATTATTGGGCCCTGATTGTAAAATATAACTGATTCCTTTTCCGATTAGAACATTATTTTTCTCAAGGTTAAAATTTCCTTCACCTACAAGGGTATCAAACCCATTCATTTTCTTATAATCATAGCTAACGCCCTTTATTGTTGCCAGACATTGTTGATCTTCATATTTCAACAATGCATTTCCTTCAATAATTTCAGAATAATAAGCGAGCCCCTCAATTTTTTTTATCGATTGTATTTCATTTGAATTCGGTTCAAACGTTTTGCCTTGTTTAGCGGTAATAGAGATTTCGGCATCAAAGGAGTTATAAAGTGATCGTACTAATTCAGATAATCCGTTAAATGCCGAAAGCACGATGATAAGTGCCATTGTTCCAATGCAGACACCAAGTACCGAAATGCCCGAAATAATATTTATGGCATTGTGCGATTTTTTTGAAATCAGGTACCGTTTTGCTATGAAAAATGGTAAGTTCAATTATCTAAGGATTAACTACGAATTACGAATATACGAATTACGAATCATTACGAATTACGAATTGTCAAAAAAGCCTCTTGTGTGTAAGGTTTTGTGCTAACGTGAAGGTGGTTAATAATATGGGGCTTTGCAGAGTAATGTCTTGATTTAATCTGCTTTTTAAAGCGATTACTTTTTCAACAATTCATCAATACGCATAGCATAGTCCAATGAGTCATCAAGAAAAAACACAAGATTAGGGATAATACGAACTTGTTTTTTTATGCGATCTGATAATTTTGTGCGAATTTCTTTAGTATGAACTTGGATCGATTTTAATAAAACTTTGGTGTCAGGTACATTAAATAAACTAACATATACTTTTGCTATACCTAAGTCGGGACTCACACGAACTTGTGTAACAGTGATTAATGCATTGCCAAACAAAAGCTTTGTTTCTCGTTGAAATATTTCACCTAATTCTTTTTGTACTAAACGTGATACTTTTAATTGTCGTGTCGAATCCATTGTTATGTATATTATATAAGGTCAAAATTAACAAATTAAGCGCTACAAACATTATATTTGCACATTATTCGATAATCAAAAGAATTAAATGAAAAAGATTTTTGGTGTTCTGCATTATGTAAAAGGCTATTGGAGATATGCTATCTGGAATATTATTTTCAATATACTTTCAGTAGTATTTTCATTGTTTTCAATCGTCATGTTATTCCCTTTTTTGAAAATATTATTTTCTAATAATCCTGCCGAATTAGCTGAAATCGTAAAGAAAGGGGCACCTGCATTCGGTTTTTCAACAGATAAGATCGTTGAGGATATTAATTATTTTTTAGCATCCGGTGCTCAGCAATATGGAAAAATTAATGTGTTGTTGTGGATATGTGCATTTGTTGTGATCACAATTTTCTTGAAAAATTTGTTTCGTTATTTGGCAATGTATTTTTTAGCTCCCATTCGTAATGGTGTGGTTCGTGATATCCGAAATAGACTATTTAATAAAACATTGGAATTGCCATTGTCTTATTATTCAGAAGAACGCAAGGGTGATATTATGAGCCGAATGACAGCCGATGTTCAAGAAGTGGAGTGGAGTATCATGCAATCTTTGGAGATGATATTTCGTGAGCCTCTTACGATAGTTATTTACATTGTCATGATGCTTGCTGTTAGTACAAAACTAACATTAATAGCACTTCTGTTATTACCAATAACAGCACTAATTATTGGTCGTATCGGCAAAAGTTTAAAACGATCAGCATCTTCAGGAAAAATAAAAATGGGAGTTCTGTTATCCATGATGGAAGAAACGCTCGGTGGTTTGCGCATCATAAAAGGATTTAATGCCGAAAAAAATGTTTCAGGGAAATTTGAAAAAGAAAATCAACAATACACCAATATTTCAATTAAGATGTATCGTAAGGTTGATCTCGCTTCGCCATTAAGTGAGTTCTTAGGAGTAACAGTTTTAGTAGTGATATTATTTTTAGGTGGAGAAATGGTGCTGACAAATAAATCAATGGAGGGCGCCCTTCTGATTATGTATTTGGTTATGTTTTATCAGATATTAACTCCTGCAAAGTCTTTTACTTCTGCTTATTATAGTGTTCTAAAAGGATTAGCATCATCCGAAAGGATCGATAGTATTTTAAATGCAGAAATTAAAATTCAGGATGCCATAAATCCTAAACCAATTGCCAAATTTGAAAAAGAAATTGAATACCGAAATGTCTCTTTCGCTTACCGTGAATCGGAGCAAGGGTGGGTATTGAAAAATATTAACCTGAAGATTGAAAAAGGGAAAACAATTGCTTTGGTTGGTCAATCAGGTTCAGGGAAAACTACTTTGGCTGATATGTTGCCACGATTCTATGATCCAACTCAAGGCGAAATTTTGATTGATGGCGTAATAATAAAAGATGCAAAAATTAAGGATGTACGTTCATTAATGGGAATTGTAACTCAGGAATCTATTTTATTTAATGATACAGTTTATAATAATATTGCATTCGGAATTGAAAATGTAACCGAACAACAAGTTATAGAAGCTGCAAAAATTGCTAATGCACATGAGTTTATTTCTCAAATGCCCGAAGCATATCAAACAAATATTGGCGATCGAGGAAGTAAACTTTCTGGCGGACAGCGTCAAAGGATGAGTATTGCTCGAGCAGTATTAAAAAACCCACCCGTTTTGATTTTAGACGAAGCTACATCTGCATTAGATACTGAAAGCGAACGCTTGGTTCAGGACGCATTAAATAAGTTAATGAAGAACAGAACATCACTTGTAATTGCTCACCGTTTATCAACTATTCAACATGCTGATGAAATTATTGTAATGCAAAAAGGTGAAATCATTGAAAGAGGAACTCACACTACACTTCTTGCTCAAAATGGTACATATCGCAAGTTGAATGATATGCAATCATTTGTTTGATTTGAAAAATGAAATGAAGTAATGCCGAATTGATACAGGTCTGCATTTAACACTATTTGTGTTTTAATTAATCTAATTTTACGAATTCTATAAGTATTTTTATTTCTTTATCATATTCTATATATTTGTTTATAAATCAAATCTCTAACAAAAAAAACGATCACATGAAAAAATCTTTACTATCAATAGCCATTGTTTGTTTTGGACTTTTGAGCGCATCAGCTCAAATAACAATTACTACAGCCGATGTTGCTGCACCATCAAAAATTATTTATCAGGAAACCGATACCTTACCAACAATTTCTATCGGGGCTCCAGGCGCAACTAGCCAAACATGGAACATGTTAGCATTAAAAACCGGAACTAAGGATACACTTTCTTTTTTAAATGCGAATTGGGTTCCAAATGCATCTTTCCCAACAGCCAATCTTGCTCTTAAACAAGGTTATCAAACAAATTATTCTTATCTAATAAATTCTGGAGCTGGTCTATTTTCTTTAGGTCTTGCTGCTAGTGTTGATTTTGGGTCTGGACTTACACCAATTAAGCAAATTAGTTCGCCTGCTGAGAAGTTGATGGTTTTTCCCGCTACATATAATACTTCTTTTACTAATAATTTCACAACTACCACGCCTACATTTTATATTAACATCAACCCGGGAATTCAAATCGATTCAGCAAGAGGGAAGTCTGTTGTTCAGAAAACTGCACTAGTTGATGCTTGGGGTTCAATAACTACTCCATTAGGGACATATAATGTAATCAGAAGTAAAGAGATTAGAATTAATCATGATACAATGGATGCATTAATTCCTCCATTTGGTTGGCAAAATGGAGCTCAAAAAGCATCTGACTCGGTTGTTACATACACTTGGTGGGCAAATGGAATTGGTTTTCCAATTGTAACTGCTACAATGGATTCAACTGGTCTTGGAGTTAAATCTGTACAATGGTTGCAATCATTACCTATCACTGGGATTAATGAAGTTGCCTCTTCTGTAAATGTAAATGTATATCCAAATCCTGCCGAAAACGAGTTGAATATTTCTATTGATGGTTTAAAAACTGAATCAATTCAAGTGTTTGATATAACAGGTAGATTAATTAATTCGTATAGCGTACAAAATAATTATGCGTTGATCAATACTACCACTTTTGCAAATGGAATTTATACTTATTCAATAATCGGAAAAGAAAATGCTGTTCTTAACCGTGGTAAATTTACAGTTGCTAAATAATATTTTCTGCTTAAAAAAATTAAAAACGCTTTCTTTAATACTTAGAAAGCGTTTTTAATTTTTTGTATAATTGACAATTTAATTTTAATATTACATACATATTCACATAAAAAATTCGATTAATGAAAAAAATAATTTTTACTTTTTCGCTTGCACTTGCTTCAATTACTGGGGCATTGGCTCAAGCTCCTGATTTTAATTTTGAAACATGGGCAAATGTTCAATTTGGATCGATTCAGGATCCTACCGGTTGGGCAAGTTTAAATACATTAAATTTGGTTGGAACAGCACAATCACTTTTCAAAGAAACTGTTGCTCCATTTGCAGGAACAGCAAGTGCAAAAATTACAACTGTAAAAGTAGTAGGAGCATCTATTCCAAATCCATACACCAATGGCAATATTGATACAGCAGGTATTCTTGCAATTGGTAAAGTAAGTATTACGCCTCCGGGCCTTACTTATGGCTATACTTATGCATGGCGTCCTGCATTATTATCATTCGAGTCAAAATATTCACCAGTAGGCAATGACTCAGCTTTCGTGTTGATCAATTTAACAAAATGGAATACCATTACCCTTACGCGCGATACAATCGCTACAGGGAAATATGCTACAGGAGCAAGTACAAGTACATATTCATTAAATAATGTAACCTTGAATTATACAGCGAATGTGATGCCTGATTCGGAACAAATATTTATTTCCTCAAGCATTTATTCACATGGCGGAGCAAAAATTGGAAGCGCATTTTGGGTTGACGCATTTGCTTTATCTGGATATAACAGCGTTAGTGAGATAAATGGTGTTGAAAACAATGTTTCTTATTTCCCAAATCCCGCTACAAGCAGTATCAGTTTTAAAAGTTCTGTAGACGCAAACTCTGTCGAAGTGTTTGACATTGCAGGTCGTAAGTTGGGGTTGTTTTTAATGAAAAATTATACTGTGAAAATTGAAACAGGGAATTACACTCCAGGTTTCTATATGTTTCATGTGTTGAATGATAAAAAGGAGATAATTAATAGAGGAAAATTCGAAGTAATAAAATAATTTATTCTCAATAAAATTTATGCCCGAAGTGAGTAATCACTGCGGGCATTTTATTTATATAAAGTAAAAAATAAGTTTAAAAATCATTGGTATCTTTACGAAAAACGTTGATTAATTGACAAAAATTTCAGACAACCTTAATTTTGTTTCTAAACTTTCTTTTCGAAGGATATGGAATGCTATAAAAGTCGTGAAGAGTTTTTATTTGTCAAAATGGCTAAAAAGACCTATTCAGTGGGGACTTCCAGTAAGTGTCACTTTTGAGCCAACAACATCATGTAATTTGCGTTGTCCGGAATGTCCAAGTGGAAAGCGCGAATTTACAAGGCCAACGGGAATGCTTCAGGCTGATTTTTTTCGAAATACAATTGATGAATTATATCGCGATATTTCCTATTTGATTTTTTATTTTCAAGGAGAACCTTATTTAAATACACAATTTTTAGAGATGGTTAAATATGCATCTTCAAAAAATATTTATACTGCAACATCAACCAATGCGCATTATCTGAATGATTCAAATTCAAAACAAACAATTGAAAGTGGTTTAGATAGATTAATAATTTCAATTGATGGCACCTCGCAAGAAACTTATGAACAGTATCGTATAGGAGGAGAGTTGAAT
This sequence comes from uncultured Bacteroidota bacterium, assembly GCA_903919535.1. Taxonomy (GTDB): domain Bacteria; phylum Bacteroidota; class Bacteroidia; order 2-12-FULL-35-15; family 2-12-FULL-35-15; genus 2-12-FULL-35-15. Next base: position 33,471 of record CAIXIP010000074.1, read on the forward strand.
AAAGTTATCGAAGGAACAAAAAATATTATTCGCTGGAAAAAACAGTTGAGATCAAAAACACCGCATATTATTTTTCAGTTTTTAGTTGTGCAACCCAATGAACATCAAATTAAAAATGTTGAAGCATTGGCAAATGAATTAGGGGTTGACGAGGTGCGTTTTAAAACGGCTCAGCTTTCCGATTATGTGAATGGAAATAAATTAATGCCTACTATCGAAAAATATTCCCGATACAAAAAACAAAATGATGGTACCTACAAGATCAAAAATGACTTGCAAAATCATTGTTGGAGATTATGGCATTCAACAGTTATAACATGGGATGGTTTAGTTGTGCCTTGTTGTTTTGATAAGGATGCAAAACATCAATTGGGTGATCTGAAAAAAAATAAATTTTCAGAACTGTGGAGTTCAAGTGAATATAATAATTTCAGAGCTTCTGTATTACGTTCTCGTTCGGAAATTGATATATGTAAAAATTGTACTGAGGGGACAAAAGTATGGGCATAAAAAAACTCCGCTTTGTTGCGGAGTCTTTTTACTAATGTGGTTGCTATTTTCAAATTAAACCGTCATAATTTCCTTTTCTTTTATCTCTAAATGCTTGTCACATTTTACTGCGTAGCCGTCTGTTAATGTTTGCACAAGCGTTTCTGCACTTTTCACCTCATCTTCAGGAGTTCCGTTTTTTTGCAATTTTTTTAATTCTTCATTAGCTTCTTTACGAATAGTTCGTAAAACAACTTTTCCGTTTTCTACTTCAGATTTTGCTTTTTTTACCAAATCTCTTCTGCGTTCTTCTGTCAATGCAGGAACTAAAATGCGTATCAACACACCATCATTTTGTGGATTCAAACCAAGGTTTGCAGCCATGATCGCTTTTTCAATTGGTGTAAGCATTGATTTTTCCCATGGTTGAATAACCAACGTACGTGCATCTGCAGTATTTATGTTGGCTACCTGACTGAGTGGAGTTCTTGTTCCATAATAATCAACACCAATGCTTTCAAGCATTGTGGGGCTTGCTTTCCCGGCACGTACTTTAACTAATTCTGATTCCAGATGCGAAAGGGCTTTTTCCATTTGCTCCTTTGTGTTGTCAAGAATAAATTGAATGTCTTCGTTCATTTTGTAATTATTAATTATGAGGTATAGCCTGCTATTTATAAATGCAAATGTAAGATTTTTTCTTTTTCGTTTCTCTGTGAGATTACATATGAAGTTTAAAATTCAACAAGTGTTCCAACTTGTTCTCCATCCATGATTTTTTTCAAGTTGCCGGGTTTATTCATGTCAAAAATAATGATGGGCAATTTGTTTTCATTACATAGCGTAAAGGCAGTCATATCCATTACTTCTAATCCTTTTGAATATACTTCCTCAAAAGAGATCGTGTCGTATTTGGTTGCGGTTTTATCTTTTTCTGGATCGGCAGTATAAATTCCATCCACGCGGGTTCCTTTTAAAATAACATTTGCTTCTATTTCTATAGCACGCAACGTAGCTGCAGTATCAGTTGTAAAATAAGGATTACCTGTACCGGCTCCAAATATCACAACTCTGTGTTTTTCTAAATGGCGCACTGCGCGTCTACGAATAAATGGTTCACAGATCTGTTCCATTTTTATTGCAGATTGTAAACGTGTTTCTACATTAATTTTTTCTAATGATGACTGTAACGCCATTGAATTGATAACTGTAGCAAGCATTCCCATGTAATCTCCATGAACTCTGTCCATTCCACCTTCTTCAGCTTGTATTCCTCTGAAAATATTTCCACCACCAATAACAATTGCTACCTGGACTCCCATATCAACGATTTCTTTTATTTGAATTGCGTATTGTGCAATTCGTTCATTGTCGATACCAAATTGTTTTTTTCCCATTAGCGATTCACCGCTTAATTTCAGGAGGATACGTTTGTATTTCATAAAGAGTATAAAGTTTTAAAGTTCAATTTGGATTGGGGAATAATTTCTGTACTAAAATAGTGTTCAATATAATTCAATCATAAAAATATAAAATAGTGCTTTGCACCCAAAAAAAAGTCCCGAATAAATCGGGACTTTAAAAAATTAGTATTTAGCTTAAAGCTATTCGTTTGAAACTTGTAACGGTCAGGCCTTTTTCTGATTCGTTCAAATATTGCGAAATAGTTTTTTTATTATCTTTAATAAACTCTTGGTTCAATAAAGTAGATTCTTTATAAAATTTATTTAATTTACCCATTGCAATTTTCTCAAGCATTTCTTCAGGTTTCCCTTCTTCACGTGCTTGTTCTTTACCAACCTCAATTTCGCGTTTAATTGTTTCAGCATCAACATCACCTTTGTCAACTGCTACTGGAGCCATTGCCGCAACTTGCATTGAAACATCTTTTGCAACATCACCATTAACTGTTGCAGAACTAAATCCTACAATGTTTGCTAACTTGTTACCTGGATGAATATATGCATACACAAATGGAGCTTCAACAGTTTCAAATTTTGTTAATTCAATTTTTTCTCCGATAACCCCTGTTTGCTCAATTAATTTTTCAGCAATAGTAATTTTGCTGTCAAAAGCTAAAGCTTTTAATTCGTCAGCTGTTTTAGGATTTTTTTCGATAGCGATATCGATGATCGTGTTTGTTAATTTTATAAAATCAGCATTGATACCTACGAAATCAGTTTCGCAGTTGATCGCTAAAACAACTCCACGTTTGTTATCAGAAGTAACTTTAGCTAAAACAACTCCTTCTTTTGATTCACGGTCACCACGATTAGCAGCTACTTTTTGTCCTTTTTTACGAAGCTCATCAATTGCTTTTTCGAAATCTCCATTCGCTTCAGTTAATGCTTTTTTGCAGTCCATCATTCCTGCACCGGTCATCTGTCTTAATTTATTAATTTCTGCCGCTGTGATAGTCATTGTTGTCATGTTTTATTGGATTAAAAAATGTCCCGATTTTGTCGGGACGATTTTTAAATTATTAATTAATTTTTCTTCTTGGTTTTTTTACTCCTGTTGCAGTTCCGGGTTTAGCGGATCTGGCTCCATCATCTGTTGTTTGGAATTTTGCTCCAACAGCTAATTTCTCCGCTTCATCACGGGATGTTTTTGGTCCACCTTCTTTTTCTTCAACAGCAGCAGTTTCTTTATCCACTTTGCGTTCTGCTAAACCTTCTTCGATTGCTTTAGTAATGATACCAGTAATTAAAGCGATTGAAGTTGATGCGTCATCATTTGCTGGAATTGCAAAATCAACAGCAGTAGGGTCAGAGTTTGTATCAACAATTGCAAAAGTTGGGATGTTTAATCTTTTTGCTTCTGCAACAGCGATATGTTCTTTAGAGATATCAACAATAAATAATGCTGCTGGTAAACGGGTAAGGTCAGCAATACTACCTAAGTTGGTTTCTAATTTTGCTCTAACACGTGAAATTTGCAATTTTTCTTTTTTAGAAATATTATCAAATGTTCCATCAGTTCCCATTTTATCAATAGTAGCCATTTTTTTAACAGCTTTACGGATAGTAGCAAAGTTAGTAAGCATTCCGCCTGGCCAACGCTCAGTTACATAAGGCATATTTACTGCTTTTACTTTCTCAGCAACGATGTCTTTAGCTTGTTTTTTTGTAGCAACAAATAAAACTTTTTTACCTGATCTTGCAATTTGTTTAAGAGCTGCAGCAGCTTCTTCAATTTTTACAACAGTTTTATTTAAGTCGATAATATGAATACCATTTTTTTCAGTAAAAATGTATGGAGCCATAGCTGGATTCCATTTTCTTTTTAAGTGACCGAAGTGTGAGCCAGCCTCTAATAATTCAGTAAAATTTGTTCTTGATGACATTGAGTCTTTATTTGATTATTAATACTTTTTTGAGATAGATGATTATATAAAAGGAATTGCAAATCGAAATAGATCGATTTGCAATATCCAATAATATTAACGCTTGCTGAATTGGAAACGTTTACGAGCTTTTTTCTGACCCGGTTTCTTACGTTCAACCATTTTAGGATTACGTGTCATAAGTTCTTCTGCTTTAAGCAAAGGCTTATGATTTGCATCCATTTCTACTAAAGCACGGGCAATTGCTAATCTTACAGCTTCTGCCTGACCTGTTACCCCGCCCCCTTTTACATTTACATTTACGTCATATTCACCTAATGTTTTTGTAACATTAAATGCTTGAGTAACTTTGTATTGTAAAACGGATGTTGTGAAGTACGTTTTGTAATCTTTTTTGTTGATCACAATTTCGCCACTTCCTTTTTGCACATATGCACGTGCTACAGCGGTTTTTCTTCTACCAAGAGTATTTACTACTTCCATTTCTATTATTTAATTGTATTTAATTTGATTTCTTTTGGTTGTTGAGCTGTATGAGGATGTTCTGTACCTGCATAGATATAAACATTACGTCTCAAGGCATCGCCCAGTTTGTTTTTTGGTAACATTCCACTAACTGCCATTCTGATGATCTCAGTTGGTTTTTTTGCGAAAAGAATTTTTGGAGTTGCGAAACGTTGTCCACCTGGATATCCGGTATGACGAACATATTCTTTTTCATCCACTTTATTACCTGTTAATTTAACTTTTTCAGCATTGATGATGATTACATTATCACCTGTATCAACGTGAGGAGTAAAGTTAACTTTGTCTTTTCCTCTTAGGATAAAGGCAACTTTTGAAGCTAAACGACCTAATATTTCGTCTTCTGCATCTATAATAACCCATCCTTTGTTTACAGTTTCTTTGCTTGCTGAAATTGTTTTGTAGCTAATTGCTTCCACTTTATTTTTGTATTAAATTTTGTACTAAAAATTGTATTATTTTCCTTAAAACGGGACGCGAAGATAAGCACATTTTTATTTACCACAAAATAATTCACAAATAAATTGTTGAAAACTAATAATTAAAGCGTGTTTTGGTGTGCTCAGAGTTTCTAAAAACTCCTAAATAGTTTAAAAATTCTATTAATTATGATTTTGGATGGATAATAACTGAATTTTGAAATGGAGGGTTAGGGGCTTTTTTGTAATATTAAAAATACTGATGGAATAAAACAAAAAAAGGGAAGATCAAAACGATCTTCCCTTTTTAATTAATTTGAATCCCAATTATATGGTCCAAGTATTTTTTCCGCGAATAAGTGCATCTAAATCACCTTTGCCTTTAGTTTTTATTGCTTCTTCAATTTGAGCATTCATCGAAGTTTCATAACAGAAACGGTCTTCTTGATAGAATATTCCGAATGGACGCGGTAATGGATTTTCCATTTTTGGGCTGTCGAAAAAACGAACCAAAATACTTGCTTTTACGCGATCTGTTTCATCATGTATCCAAAGATCATTCGGAGAAACATCAGCAATATTCACTATAACAGGTTTAAATCCGTCAAGTTTTATTCCTTTATCAGCATTTTCACCAAAAATTAATGGTTTGCCTTGCTCAACCATAAGGGTATTTAATTTTTTTGTAGCCTTTTCGGTAAATACTTCAAATGCTCCATCATTAAATATATTACAGTTTTGATAGATCTCCACCAAGGATGTTCCTTTATGTGCATGTGCACGTTTTAGCATTCCACGTAAATGAATAGGGTCACGATCCATTGAACGAGCAACAAATGTAGAATCTGCACCAAGTGCCAATGCTAAAGGGTTAAAAGAATGATCAACAGAACCCATTGGAGATGATTTGGTAACCGTTCCCATTGGTGATGCCGGTGAATACTGACCTTTTGTTAAACCGTAGATCTGATTGTTGAATAGCAATACATTCACATCAAAATTTCTTCTCAATAAATGAATGAAATGATTTCCTCCGATAGATAATGAATCTCCGTCACCGGTAACGATCCAAACACTTAGGTCTGGGCGTGAAGCTTTTAATCCGCTGGCAATAGCTGTTGCGCGACCGTGAATACTGTGCATTCCGAATGTTTCCATATAATAAGGAAAACGAGAAGAGCATCCGATGCCGGAAACAAATACAATTTCTTCTTGTTTTAAACCTAACTCAGGCATTACGGTTTGTACTTGTTTTAATATAGAGTAATCTCCACAACCAGGGCACCAACGAACTTCTTGGTCAGTTACGAAATCCTTTGCGGTTAATTTGTTGTCTATTGTTGCTTCCATTGTATTTTAATTTTTTAAAGGTTACTACTAATTTATTGGATATCGTTCCTTTATTTAGTAGCCACTAATTCTTTTATTTTTTCTTTTATTTCTGCAGAAGTAAAAGGCAAGCCCTTTATTTTATTCAATCCTTTTGCATCTATAAAGTATTTATCGCGAATGATCTTTATTAACTGACCATTATTGATTTCCGGAATTAATACTTTATCAAAACTCTTTAATAGTTCACCTAAGTTTTTAGGGAATGGATTTAAGTACATTACGTGAGCATGAGAAACATCGTATCCTTCAGCAATAGCTTCTTTTACAGCTGTTTTAATAGAGCCATAAGTTGAGCCCCACCCTAATACCAATAGTTTTCCTTTTGTGTTTCCCTGGTCAATTGTTTGTAATGGAATGTGGTCAGCTATTTTATCCACTTTTGCCTGACGGGTTTTTACCATGAATTCGTGGTTATCAGGATCGTAAGAGATATTTCCTGTCTCATTTTCTTTTTCAATACCACCAATTCTATGTTCCAATCCTTTTGTTCCTGGTATTGCCCAAGGACGAGAAAGTTTTTCGTTACGCTTATATGGTAAATATTTTTCTCCTTCTTTTAACTCATTTTTCGCAAAACTTACTTTTAAGTCTTTCAAATCTGTAGCAGCAGGGAACTTCCATGGCTCTGAGCCATTTGCAATATAACCATCGGTTAATAAAAATACCGGAGTCATAAATTCCAAGGCTAATCGACAAGCTTCAAAAGCCATATCAAAACAACTGGAAGGAGAATAAGCAGCAACAACAGCAACTGGTGATTCACCGTTTCTGCCGTAAATTGCTTGTAAAAGATCTGCTTGTTCTGTTTTAGTTGGTAAGCCTGTACTTGGTCCGCCACGTTGAACATTTACAATTACTAAAGGCAATTCCAACATTAATGCTAAACCAATAGCTTCTCCTTTTAATGCGATACCAGGTCCTGAAGAAGTTGTTACAGCTAATGCACCTCCAAATGCGGCACCAATTGACGATGTGATAGCAGCAATTTCATCTTCAGCCTGAAATGTTTTCACACCAAAATTTTTATATTTCGCTAATTCATGCAAAATATCTGTTGCAGGAGTGATAGGGTAACTTCCTAAAAATAATGTTAAGCCTGATTTTTGAGCTGCTGCAACCAAACCGAATGCTGTAGCTTGGTTTCCCATGATACTGCGGTAGGTGCCTTTTTCAACAGGTGCAGGTTTTACTTCGAAGCGATTCATTGGGGCTTCAATAGTTTCACCGTAATTGTATCCAACTTTTAATACTTTAACATTGCTATCAATTAGGTCAGGACGTTTTTTAAATTGATCCTTGATAAATTCAATAGTGTTATCCAGTTTACGATTGTACATCCAATAAATGAATCCCAATACAAACATGTTTTTAGAACGATCAATTTCTTTTGTACCAAGCCCTGAGTCATTCAAAGCGACACGTACAAGTTTTGTCACATCAATTTCATGAACAATAAATTTGCCCAATGAGCCATCTTGTAATGGATTAACACCATCGGGATATTTTGCAAGTTTTAAATTTTTTGCATCAAATCCATCGGTATTTGCGATGATAATTCCACCTGGTTTTAATTGCTTGATGTTGGCTTTTAATGCAGCTGCATTCATTACCACTAGCACATCACTTGCATCACCTGCTGTATATATTTTTTCGCTTCCGAAATGTAATTGAAAGCCGGAAACTCCAGCTATTGTGCCTTGTGGGGCACGGATTTCGGCTGGGTAGTTCGGGAAAGTGCTAACATCATTCCCATACAAAGCTGTAGTTGTAGTAAATTGGGATCCTGTAAGCTGAATACCATCGCCTGAATCACCTGCAAACAGTATTACTACATCATTTTTAATTTCGGTTGTTGATTTCATTTTTGATCAAAAATTTTAGAACGAAAAAGAAAAATTTCTCATCTGTTCAATTAACAATTTTTTTTTGCGGCCACAAAGTTATAAATATTCATCTGATTTCATGATATTCATCATGAAAATCTAATAAATCATCTCAAACTTACAACTAAATGTTTAATTATATGTTGCTTTTAATTAGATTTTAGAGCAGAAATAGTCGTAAAATATATTATTTACTATTTAGTTTGTATGATTTGTATTTCAATTTATTTAATTTGGCCTCATGAAAAAATCATTAGTTACAATTCTTATTTGTGTTTTTACTTCTTCTATATTGCTTGCTGGAGGTTTTCAGGTTAATTTACAGGGGCAAAAACAAACAGGGATGGGGCATGCAGGAACGGGTTTGTTACTCGATAATGCAAGTATATTATTTAATCCAGGAGCCGTTTCATTTTTAGATTCACTGCGAGGGATTTATTTCGGAGCCAGTTTTATTATGCCTCGAACTACTTATTTAGCACCTTACCCTGGTGTTTATACTGCAAACATCGAAAATCATACGGGAACTCCGATTACCTTATATGCTGTTTATAAATTCAATAAGTCATCTAACTGGAATTTTGGGTTAGGAATTTATAATCCTTTTGGAAGCAGAATTCAGTGGGCAGATAATTGGGCAGGAAATGCACTTATGCGTGAAATGGATCTGAAAACTTTTTTTATTCAACCTACTTTTTCCTATAAAGTGTCGGATAAACTGGGCATTGGTGCCGGTTTTGTTTATGCTACAGGGAGTTTCTCTTTACGTAAGGGGATTCCATTGCAAGATTCTCTGGGAAATTATGGAGAAGGGAAATTGAGTGGGAAGGCTAGGGGTTATGGCTTTAATATGGGGATTTATTTTAAAGCAAATGATAAATTTTCTATTGGCATCGATTACCGTTCGGAGGTGAAAGTTAATATTGATGGTGGATCAGCTGAATTTTCAGTTCCCTCTTCAGTAGAAAATTATTTTCCAAAAACTACATTCTCTACAGGAATAAAATTACCTCAAGTGGCAACTTTAGGTTTTGGTTATGTATTGAATAGTAAAATAAAATTGGCTTTGGACATAAATTATATTGGTTGGAAATCTTATGATTCATTAATAATAGATTTTGCCGACAATACTGATAAATTATCTGATATTCATTCTCCACGGATGTATCACAACTCCTTTATTTTCAGATTAGGTGGTCAATATAAATTGAATGAAAAATGGACTGTTCGTGCAGGAACTTATTATGATATGAGTCCTGTTAAAGCAGGTTATTTGACACCTGAAACTCCAGATGCTGATAAATTAGGTTTAACAGCAGGTGTTTCTTTTAATGTTATAAAATCGACTAGCAGCAAAGAAACAATGAGAAAAGAAATTAGCAAAGAAATAGCTCCTAATATGTCAGCTGTATACGATCCTTCAGTCTTTGGAAGAACTCCTAGATTAGTAAGTTTGGTAAACTTAATATTGATGAAAAAAATATTTTACATTAGAAATGCTTGAATAAAGACTCATTCCAAATCCACAGGTAAGAAAGCCAAAAATATATATAAAAAGATAGTAGGTTTTCCTAAATTTATTGTATAATATTATTCTTACAC
>CAIXIP010000075.1 GCA_903919535.1 uncultured Bacteroidota bacterium
AGATGATCTTCTGCAACGACGTGGATGAACCCTCTGATTTCTTTGTCAGCGCCGATGCCAACGACACTACTCCATCAGTGGCAAACCATACCTCACTGGTGACTGTGGCAAATTCTGTGGCCACCGCCATTACCGATATTGACGATTGTGCCACCGGCCAGGAAGTCCGCCTCAAATGTGGCAATGCAACCAATGCAGCCACCATTGCCGCAAGCGGGGACTTTTCACTTCTCACCGCTGCCTGGAACCCATCGGTCGGGGATATCCTGTACCTGAAGAAACGCTCCGATGGAAAGTTCATCGAGATGAAACGCGAAAACATCACCAGCAGCGCGATTGCAATTGCCGCCGATGATGCCACCCCCGATGTTGCCGCCGGTGACAAATTTATCACTGTTGCCAACTCCGTTGCCACCGCCATCACCGCCCTGGACAATTCCGTCACGGGAAAAGTTTATACACTCTATGGCGGAAGCAGCACAAACGCCTCGACCATTGCAAATTCGGGCAACTTCGTGCTGACCGCCGCAATGACACTTTCAGCAGGAACCTGGATCAAACTTGAAAAATCCGCAAACGGAAAAATCAACGAAATCGAGCGCAACGCTTAACCTTAACCTCAAAACTTTTCAAATATGACATACGTAAAAGTTGACATTGCGAAACCCGGCGACAACAAGGGCGTCGGGGGCGACAAGAAAGACAAAGTCATCATCTTCGATTGGGACGATGTTGCCTCCATGCCATCAAGGGATGCCAATGGGATTGTGGTGACCGGGAACATCGTGATGAACCCGGGTGCATACATGGTAAAACTGTATGCCACCCAAAGCACCATCAAGGCCGGCGCCGACAGCGAAGGCGACCCCGATGCAAAGGGTATAACCCAGAGCGTGGAATTCGAGCACCCGGGAGATTCCCAGGCAATCCGTGAATTCCGGGCCAACTGGATGAACAAGAACATAGGGATCGTGGTCGAACGCTGCTCTTCGGGGCAGAAGAACTTGTATGGGACCCCGTGCTCCCCCCTTCAGATGGTTTTCAAGGGCGAGGATGACAAAGACAAGAACAAGACCACCTTCACTTTCAAAAGCACCCAGAAGGGGCCTGATATCGCCGATTACCAGGGGACGTTGACCCTGAGCGCCGCGGTAGCCACGGTTGCCGTAGATGCAGTTGCAATAAACCTTACAACCGGACCGGGCAGGTATCAGCTCACCGATGGCGCCGCAGCCGTTGCAAACATTTCTACCTGCAGCAATGCCGTTGACGGGATGGTTTTCACCCTTGTGGGATCAGGCGGGGCTTTTCCGTCAGAGATCACGGGCACTGACTTCCTGCTTGCCAGCGGCACGGCATGGAGCGCCATTGCCGGTGCCGAGATCACCTTCAAAGCTTTCAAAAGCGGTTCAAGTGCCTGGAAGTTCATCGAAATGAGCCGTAAATAGGACAAATGCCTTCAGGTTCAAGCCTGTTGTTTTCATGTGTTTTGTGTTTAGTGCGCGTCGGGCCGTGGGGATAGCCCGGCGCGTTTTTTTGTCCTTTGCCGCGCCCATTGTGTGATTTATGTTTGCCATTGCCTTTTCAACCCAATCAAATCATGAAACAAGAGATCATCCAATATTTTAAGACCGACCGCAGCCATGCCTCCGGCGTGTCGCTGATCATCCGGTACAGCAACCATCTGGCATTGAAAAAACAGGTAAACGTCCACCCCGAGAGCGAATACATGACCGGGGTCATCCGGGAAGAACTTCGGGAACTGGCAGGAATTTCAAGGGAAGAGCTTCGCAATATGCAGAAATAAATGATATCGATTCAATTGCTGAATCCATTGATGGAAATATTACTGAAAAAGTAATATTAAAAGATGGAAAACAATGGTATTGTGGTTATGCAACGCAACAATCAATAGGATATACAGAAACTACAGAAGATTCAGCTGCAGGCATATTATATAAAAGATCCTTAGTGGCATTTTGCCCAAAAGATAATTCAGATAATAAAGATCTATTTTATGAAATGCGTAATAAAAAGTTTATTGTTAAGTGTACTAATAGTAATGGAATAAAATTACTTATAGGCAGTATTCAGGAACCTTTGAAATTTTCAGCAGCACTTGCATCAAAAACGCAAATAGCTGAATTAGCAGGATACTCCATCACCTTTTATGGTGATGGTACCCTACCTGCTATGGTTTACGATATCTAAAAATCGTGTCCTTTAAAATACGCTGATCAAGCGTGAATTTTGACATAGTTAATTATCTACTATGTCGAGAGCAAAAATTTTACTAGCAATAACAAATGGAATTTGGTTAATGGAACCAAAAGCCGTTTCGGTATTTACACCAACTATTAAGCGATTAATATCCGGTGAAAGCGATATTTTTTCGAACGAAGAAAAAAAACCTAGCATTTTATATTTAAAAGCAGATGGTACACCTTGCATGCCAATGGAAGGTGAAGATAATTGCGAAGCTGAAATACTTCCGGGTTCAATTGCTGTGATCAGCATTACAGGTGCAATAATGAAATATGATAATTGCGGTGATTGCGGAACATCTTCCTTAATAGAAGAAGTAAAAGAACTAGATGCCGATTCAAATATTTCAGCAATCGTTTTTGTTTTTGATTCACCAGGCGGACAAGTAGCCGGAACAGAAGAATTTGCAAATACTATAAAATCTTGCACTAAACCTACTATTGGATTAGGTCAAGATTTAGTTGCTTCGGCAGCGTATTGGCTTATTTCGGCATGTGATGAAGTTTACCTTTCCAATAAAACAACACAATGCGGATCTATTGGAACCATGTGTTCGTTCGAAGATGTACAACCAATGATGGAAGCCGAAGGAATCGTTTTCCATGAAGTTTATGCTGATGCATCGAAAGATAAAAATCAGGAATACAACCAGGCACGAAAAGGGAATTATGATTTGCTTAAAAAAACATTGAATTCTATCAATGATGTATTCCTTTCTTTTGTTACCACCCAACGTGGTGAAAATCTAAATGCTAAAGAAACATTAACCGGTAAAGTATTTATGGCAGAAGAAGCCGTTTCACTTGGACTTGCTGATGGATTAAAATCATATGATGAAACAATTGCACGTGCAATTGAACTGGCATCAACTACCAAACAATCTTCACAAACAAATCAATTTAATATAAACCAATCTCAAAATCCAATGAAATTAAAAGCCGGCTTAACAGCGATGGTTGCTTTTTTAGCAACTGCCTTTACAGGATTTAAAGCAGAAGAAACTGTTTTAACCGATGAACATTTAGAAAAAATGAATGCAGAATTAGCAACACTTGCTTCTGTAATAACTTCAAAAATTGCTGCTGAAACAGCGTTGCAAGAACGTGTTACAGAAAAAGAAACAATTGCAGCTGCACTTGTTACAGCAAACGAAAAAATTGTTGCGCATGAAGCAGAAATTGCGCGCCTTGGTGCATTAAACCTTGGTGCAACTAATACGCAAAAAGAAGGAAATGATACAACTGAAACAGTTGTGGATGAAAACCTTAAAGTGATCAACGAACTGGCACATAATAAAGCCATCGATAATGATCCGCGTTTTTCAGGTAAAAAATCATAAAGAATTTACAAATAAAAAAAACAAATCAAATAAATTAATAATTAACCTTTTATCTCAAAAAAAATGGATGTAGCAGATATCATCAGCGAATTCGGTGCGTATTACCAAAATAATGGTCAAAATACAGCACGTATTTATCAAATGTTGCGTGCAAATACCGTTACCGAAACGTTATTTACACCAATAGTAACAGACGAAACACTATGGCGTGCTTCGCAAGCAATTCAAAAACGACTTTTACAGCCGTTTCAAAAGGCATTTACACCAATTGATGGTGCTGAATTTAGCCCAATTGCTATTGAAATGTTTAAAATGAAAGTGGATGATAGTCAGTATCCGGATGATTTGGAAGCTTCTTGGCTTGGTTTTCTTGCAGGATCACAAGTTGATCGTAAAGAATGGCCGTTTGTACGTTGGTATATGGAAAATGTATTGATTCCACAAACAAAAGAAGATGAAGAATTAAATGAAATCTTCTGGGGAGTTCAAGCAAATCCAACACCAACTGTTGCAGGTGCTATAGGTACTGCAATGAATGGAATTAATAAAATTATCATGGATTTCCAGGATACCGATTCAGTTACAACAATTGCAACTGGAGCTTTAGCTGCTAATCCTGATGATTTTTGCCAACAAATTGAAAAATTTGCTGATGGTATTAACAAAAAGTATTGGAGAACACCAATGCAGTTGGCAATGAGTGAATCAAATGCGCGTGCTTATGCTCGTGGATATGATTTAATCTATGGGAAAAATACAAACAGTGCAGGTAAAAATGATACTGAAGTATCTAAAACAAACCTTACTGTAATTGGTTTACCATCCATGGTTGGATCAGATGGTATCTGGTGTACACCAAAAGCAAATGCTGTTAAATTATTGAAGCGTACTGAAAACATGAACAACTTCAAAGTTGAAAATGTTGATCGTCAGGTAAAATTCTTTACTGATTACTCAACTGGTATCGGTTTTGTTATTCCTGCAGCAGTATTTGTAAATGATCAGTTTGCTGCTGAATAAGGTTCTTAATAAGTTCCGGATAAATCAATAAGATATAAATCATTCCCACGCACATAAAATGCGTGGGAATATTAAAAGAAAAAAATGGCAACACTTACCGAAACTGAATTGAATAAATTAACAAAAGCACAACTTGTTGAACAACATATTGCTTTACAAACTGAAAATATAACACAGTTTGAGTTAATAACCGAACTATCAAACGAACTTGCTTCTAAACCTTTACCTGAAAAGGAAAAGGTAGTTAATACAGTTTCTGTTGATGGAATTAAATATCGTATAGCAATCGGAAAATTCAAATTTAAAGGTGTTGAAAAAACTGCATCAGATTTGAAAACTGATTCTGATTTATGTAAAGAGTTGATTAAAGCAGGAAGCGGAGTTTTAAAAGCCATTTAATACGCATACGACAATTAAAAAAAGTATAAACATTCAAAATCTCATATAAGATGGATTACGAAGATTTCAGTGGCCCTTCAGGTGGAGCCGATAACATGGGAGGTACCAAACAGTACTTTTACTATGCACCTTTGAGCTATTTTAATACAATTGCTATTCCTGATCCTGCTGCAACTACCTTAACAGGTAAAGCAACAATTACCGGTACACATACCTTTCTTCCGGGTAAAGGATTCCATAAAATGTATTGCACATTGGATAAAGGTTCAATGGAAGCAGCAATTCAAGGTGAAATTGATGGCCGTTCGTACAAACAAACTGCTAAATATTTTTATCCTGGATCAGATGCAGCTGTTCATGGTTTTGCTGCACAAGCAAAAAACGAACGCTTCATTACACTAAATGTAATGCCTGATGGTAAAATGTTACAAATTGGATCGGAAGATTTCTTTGCAAACATTTCAGGTAAATGGGGAACTGGAACAAATAGTGGTGGTATTCGCGGTTATGAATTTGATGTAAATTCAATGGGTGCTGAAAATATTATTTATGGCGGAACAGTAACTTTATTCTCTGTTGAATCCGGAAGTTAAATTTTAGTTCAAATAGTTTAGTTTAGGGGGAAAGTCCTGCACCGTAATGCAGGATTTTTTTTGTCCTTTAGTAAGAAATTTCCATGCAGCATATTTGTAGCATGGATATTTTATTTGCTCATACCTGGTTAAATAGTAAACGCGATTATAAATCGGGGCTAGAATTTTATAATAAATATGGTATAAACGAAGCACTAAAAAAATTGCTTTCTTTAGGATTAACACATTTTAATGCTTCCAAACTATTAAGTGAGATCCAATCCATTGCAAAAGCGAATCCAGAAGTATTTCTTCCAGGAATACAAAAAAAGAAAATAGACCGTGCTATTCTTCCAATAGAATTACAAACTGAATTTGATAAGCTTCAGGGGTTAATACAAACTATTTCACATCACCATTCGCGCTTAGATTTGATTCAATTAGATGCAGACCGATATAATTGTGCTGCTACAATTTTAAACGCAGTAGAACAGCGCAGATTCGTTTTTCAGCGAATAGATCATTTCCTTCAACATGGTTCCGATTTAATTAGGAATGAACCTGTAAAAATTAAACCGGTTGAAATACTTTCTGAAAACGAAGAATTGAGAAAGCTTCAACTAAAACAACAATTGATATTACTACGTGCGCAACGTACTAAACTAAAAATAAAGCCACATCGCGTAGCTGATTATAATGATGTATTGGATAAGATTGATAAAATTGAAAAACAGTTAAATTAATGGCGAAAAAATCTTCCACACGAACTGAACTATTACAGAACACAGGTGATTTTAAAGCTATGCGTGAAGCGGATGCTATTATTGAATACTTAGGAAATCCGGATGGTCCACAACGAATTACATTTCAACAGCAGGAAAAACTAAAACGCTACCAGTTTATTCATGGACTACGTATGCGTTATAAGGATCATAAATATATTGTTGGTCAATTACTATTGAAAGGAAGAACAGACCGGCAAGCGCGTTATGATATTGCTGAAGCGGAATACATTTTTGGTGCGGCTATAAATGTAAGCCGTGAATATGAAATGGCTTTTTTAATTGAAATGAGCCGTAAAAATATTCGACTGGCAATGATAGGGAAAGATCCTACAAAAATTAGCAAAGCTTTAGAGCTTCATCACAAACTACTTGGAGAAGAACAAGATCAAAGTACCCTTCCTGATTTTAGTAAGTTCGAACAACACAACTATAATATGGTTTTACCTGATTCAATTTCAGGACCATTGAAACAATTACTTCAATCTGGTGCGCTTAACCTTTCGGAAATACTTCCACCAAAAATGCTAAATATAAAAGCAAACGATGCTGAAGTATAGTAAATACATTTTAGGTGATGAACCACCCATTGAATTGAATTTACCACAGATGCTTGCTGTAATGGCAACGCAACCAAATATATATTTAGAGTGGGGACGCGGTGGTGGTAAATCAACAATATTAGCAGATAGGAAACAACGATTAGTTCATGAAATGCCACGTGGAGCGCATGCATTAGTGGGTGAAACGTATTCGCAGGTATTAACTAGAACGCTTCCTTCAACCATTGCAGGATTGGAAAAGTTGGGATATCATCAAAACTATCATTTTTTTGTTGGCAGAAAAGCTCCGGATAAATGGAAATGGCCTTTACCATATCAACCACCATTAAATTGGGATCATTCAATACATTGGTACACCGGTGCTTGTTTCAACATTGTTTCATTAGATCTTGCAAATAGTGGTCGCGGTTTAAATTCTGATTCGGCCATTGGTGATGAAGCTGCATTATTCGATTATGAAAAATTATTCAATAATGTACTTACAACTATTCGCGGAAATATAGATCGTTTCAGTCATTCGCCATTGCACCAATCAACAATGTTTACTTCTTCCACTCCAATGACTACCAAAGGTAAATGGCTTTTGAAGATGGAAGAAAAAGCAAAGAGTGATCCTGAAAATTATTTTTATCTAAGGGCTTCATCTGAATTTAATAGACATAACCTGGGTGAAAAATTCTTTACTGAAAATAAAGGAATGCTAACTGATCTAATGTATAACGCAGAGATTTTAAACATTCGCCCCGGTAAAGTAGAAGGTGGGTTTTATCCAGTATTTGATGAACAGGTTCATACATACAGCGATTTTAATAATTCATTCCTTCAATCATTGGATTATAATTTCGAGAAAGCAAAAAACGCAGGTTGCGCAGCAGATAATGATTTACAATCAGATAAACCCATTGATATTGCACTTGATTATGGTGGCAAAATAAATACCATTGTAGCAGAACAAACCTTCATGGATGAATCGCGTTTCTTAAAATCAATGTTTGCAAAATCACCGGTACTTTTAAAAGAACTGATAAATGATTTTTGCAAATATTACAACAGCCATAAAACTAAACACGTGATTTATTGGTATGATCAAACAGCCATTGGTAAGTATGGAACATCTGAACTATCATTTGCTGATACAGTTATTAAAACATTCCGCGATAATAAATGGGAAATAACACCACGTTATATTGGAGCTGCACCATCGCATCATGATAAGTATATGTTTTTTGCTTCTGCACATAAAGGATTAGATGCGCGCCTTCCAAAGTTTCGATACAATAAAACAAACTGCAAATATTTAATCATATCCATTCAGCAAGCCGGTATCCGTGAAGGTAAAAATGGATTTGAAAAAGATAAACGTCCGGAGCATTACAAAAATGCAATTGATGAAGAAACAACACACTTTTCGGATGCTCATGATACACTGGCCTATTTCAAATATAAAAATCGAATTACAGGATTCGTTGGTGATATTGATTTATAATCAGTTGCTTAAAAAAAACTAAATTATCTTATGATAAGCAATGTTTTAATCTTACAAACCTTTGTGTAGTAGTACATTAAGTGTGTTGAATCCGAAAAATCAATATATTTTGTCGATAAAAAACCTGCCACGCGCTAAGGAATTTACGGAAATTTTCAGCCGTTTTTTAGGTTATATGATGGCCGTTATATAGTACATGAGTACATAACTATCACTTGTCCTTTACTCATGCAATAGCATACTATACTTTAGCATTATGGAAATGATCACGTTACGCGATGCGCTTAGTCAAATGGATAATGGGAAACCTTTCCATATTAAGGCGGTTGCATTTGATAAAGGGAAAAGGAAGGGTGGCAATTATATCGAAGTACATAATGCAGTTAAGATCAGTGCAAAGTATTCATTAAAGGATAATGATATGATCAGTGTAAAGAGTACACATAACAGCAATCATCCACAACCAATACATATTCACTTGATCACAGAGTACAATCACAAACGCGTAATGATATGAAATCAGCAATTAAATTCAATGAAGATTATACTGTTGCTTTAATGCCAGGATACAATGCAATTGTTTCAACTGATGTACCATTACAACGACCAACGCAAACAGTTCTTCTTAATACTACTAAAACACCAATTCTTTATTGGGGAAGTAACAATACATTTCCGCAAGATGTAATTGCAGATGTAAGAAAGGATCCTGAAATTGGAACGCTACTAGATAAGCAGGCAAACTTATTATATAGTGGTGGGTTGATTTGGGGTATACCGGGTAAAGATAGTAGAGGTAATGATATCTTATTACCATTAGAAGATACAACTATTGATCTTGAAATAAGAAGATGGCTAAAACGATCAAATATTAATCGATATTTATCAGAAGCAGCAAAGGATCTTTATTATTTCAACAATATTTTTGTTGAAGTAATACTTCAGGCAGATCGAAATAAAATCATTCAGATCTGCACGCAACCTGCAGAAGAATGCCGTTTTGCATTACAAAACAATAAAGGGGCCATTGATACATGCTACATCAATGCACAGTGGGATATATCAACATTTGATAGTTCACTCACTAAAAAACTACCGGTGATAGATGCTTATTACGATCCTGCATCACAATTAGCAAATGGAAAAGCATTAAACTATATCTACCCATTAAATTATGCTAATCCGGGTAATAAATTCTATCAGTTAGCTGATTGGAATGCCATACGTGAATCGGGATGGTTAGAAGTATCACAACTTATTCCGCAATTCAAAAAATCATTGCTTAAAAACCAAATGACCATTAAATATCATATTAAGATCAGTAATATGTACTGGCAGATAAAGTATGATGGTTATGATTTACTTGATTCAGCAAAAAAGAAACAAATTAAATCGGATGAATTAACGGCTATACAAGATACACTTGCAGGAACATCAAAAAGTGGAAAATCATTTGTTAGTCCAAAGTATTATGATCCTAATTCAAAAACGGATATCGACCTTATTACTATTACCGCAATGGATGATAAAATTCAGGATGGCAAGTATCTGGAAGATGGTAAAGATGCATCCTTATTTAAAGCAGCAGCTGTTGGATTGCATCCGGCACTGATTGGTAATTTAACTTCATCCGGAATGAGTGGTGCAGGATCTAATATTCGTGAAGCTTATAACCTGAATATAATGACCAATCGTTCGCGCCAGGATATAATTCTTGAACCATTAAACAACTTATTGATTGAGTATAATGGATGGCCGTTAGAAATGGAATTTGCATTCAACAATCAGTTCATGACCACATTAGATGCAGGCAAAGAAATGACTTCAAACACTACTAATACACCAGGTAAATAATGGCACGTTTATTCAAAACAATCGATGAAATAAAAGAATTCTGCCCGATGATCGGAAGCAGTGATTTTATAAACTTCGCACCTTTTATTGATCAAGCAGAACGTGATTTTATTAAACCGTATATCGGGAAAGAATTATACGATGATATCGTTGCAGCATACAATACCGAAGAAGGTTCAGGATCTGGAACATCCATCAGCGCAGAACAAACCTTACTACTTTTAAAAATTCAATCGGCACTGGCTTTTTATATGGAATACTTATGGATTCCATCCGGACAAGTATCCATTGGCGATAGTGGTATTCGTGTATCAGTTACCGAAACAAATAAACCTGCTTTTGCGTGGCAAATTAAGGATTTACGCAGGGAATGTTTACGCATGGCAGGTAGTGCAATGGATGATTTACTTTTATTTTTGGAAGAAAATAAAATTGATTATCCTTTATGGACCGAAAGCGAAGCTTACTTAAATTATAAAAGCACATTCATTGCTTCTGCAAAAGAATTTACAAAATACTTTGCTGCATTAGGTAACTCCAGAATGAATTTTCTTGCTATTTATCCAACCATTCAACGGATTGAAGAATTTATAATTCAATCCGAATTAGGAAAAACGTTTTACGATGAATTGAAAGCCGAATTCCAATTAGCGGAACAAGGATCAGGAATTAGTATTTCAGAAGCAAATATCCCGGTGATAATATTCATCAAAAAAACAGTAGCACAACTTACCATGGCACAAGCCATTCGTGAATTAAGCGCACAAATTGATGAACGTGGAATTATTCAAATAAATAATTCAGCAAATAGCCAGGTAGTAGATGCTGTTCAAAATGCAATTGATACAACTATCAGTAAACTTGAAACGGGTTGTGAACGTGATGGTAGAGCATATTTATTACTATTGAAAAACTTCCTAAAGGATAATATTGATAATTATCCAACATATAAAGCAAGTACTTCATATGATAGTAATACAACAAATCAGGCATTTAAAAGTGGTGCTGATGATAAAAACTTTGCAATGATCTAATAATGGAAAAAACTAAAAATTATATAATAGCTGCCTTGTTTATTATTATCGGGATTTTGATTCTTAATCTAAAACAGTGTTCATCACCGTTAATTAAAAAAGAAAAAATAGTCGAAGTTCATGATTCAACCTGGACTGATACAGTAAAAATACCTGGTAAAATAATTATCCTTCCGGGAAAGCCATTTGCTGTTCATGATAGTGTTTTGTTGCTAGATACAACACCATTACACCTATGTGATTATCAACGATCCTATATTGATTCAACATATGATTCCGCGATTACTATTTTTAGTTCCATTAAAACAACCGGAATACTTGATAGTTTAAAAATAAGCTATCGATTTAAATATAAAATAATTACCACGCATGAAATTAAGGATACTAAAATAGTTTCAAATAAATGGGATTTGATAGTATTTTCAGAAGTAGGCGGAAGTAAGAATATGTTTAACACTTCGATTGGAAGCAGTTTGCGGATAAAAAATGCAAATTATTCATTTAGATACGGTTTATTAGATAAAAGCATAAATATTGGCATTGGATACCGAATTGTTAAATCGAAAAAATGACCGAATTTCAATTAAAATACAACAATAAAGTTTCGGAAATAATCATTCCATCAACATGGAATGAACTATCAATTAATCATCTCATGTATATTGCAACTAATTGGAATATATGGCGGGATATTACGTTGTATGAAGATTCGTTATTAAAAGAAAAATGTAAGTTATTTCTTCAATTAGTTCCCAAAAAACTAAGATCAGAAATAAAAAAAGCGATACCCAATATATCTGATGAATCATTATATGAATTATCAACCCTCACCAATTTTGTTTTCGAGGATAATACGCTTACAAAATGTCCTATTCAAACAATAAAATCTGATTCAATAATACTTCACGCACCATCTGATAAATTAGGTAATATTGTTGCGCTTGAGTTTATTGCAGCTGATCATTATTACATGCAATACCATACAAATAGAGATAATGAATCAATTGTAAAATTAATAGCATCACTTTATCGCCCACGCATCGAAAATTCATTGGAACGTATTCCGTTTGAAAAGCAAAATGATTTACGTTATTATGCTTCAGTAAATACATTATCAGATTCCGAAAAACAATTGATACTACTATGGTATATAGGAAGTAGAACTGCAATTGTAAAAAAATATTCAGATATATTTTCAACCGATCACCAAGAAGAAGCTAAATCATCCGGATGGTTACCAATAATTTTAGAATTAGCAGGTAATAAATTCGGAACATTTGAACAAACAGCCCACACCGATTTTCATTTAATATTGATGGAATTGCGTGAAATGCGTAATCGTAAACCTAAAAATAATGCTTAATACAACCGACTTAAAAACATATTGGCTTAATGCTGCTATCCGAAATAAAGCAATCGGACATGTAGAAGGCATAAAAAAACATTTTTCATTTTTTACACCAGAAGAAGCCCTATCAACAATTAAAAATATGTGCGATCCATATTTAGCAGTTGAATTACCTGAAGTAAGATTAGTTGATTCTAATTCAGACAATATTAGAAGTGTTTTTAGTGGTGGAATTCTTATTTTAAAAGGAGCTGATTCCACAAACTATTCAAAAATTCAAACGGCATACGATGAAATGTTTATTATCGGAAGGCAACTGATCAGCAAGATGCTCAATGATAGAAAAAAAGCAAATGATAATAATATTCCATTGCCTGAAGCACTATTAAAACATTTGGATATTCAATCTATTTCAATGGTTGAAGTAGGTCCGGTATTCGATAATAAATATGGATGGCGAATAAACTACCAACTAAATACACCGGATAATTTAGACCTGGATGAATCAAAATGGACAAATGAAACTAAATGGAATTTTTAAAATAAAAACAAATGGCATACACAGAAATTAAGGTACCAAAAGCAGCAGATCAGGAATTTGTAATTACCGTTACTGATGAAGCGGGATTAACAATAAATTTATCGGCATTCGATACGGTAATTCTTTTTCTCTATTTTAAAAATAAAACCATTTTACAGAAATATCAACCGGGTGCGCCTCTTGGATTTAATGCTTTAACAATTAGCGGTGCATCCAATAATGAATTGTCCTTTCGCTTACTTACCGAAGATACTAAATTAGCCAAAGAATCAATCGTGTATTATGAAGTGGTAACTAATATTGCTGATTCAGATTCAACGGATGATCTAACTGATAATAAAATAGTAACCGATCAATATTTATGTACGCTTACGGATTCAATATATAGCAGATATTTAATCGAAACAGGATCATAAAATGGCAGCAATAAAAACAACAGTTAAACTACCTGGAAGAATAAACGTATCATCTGCAGCAAAATTACCTGTAGTTGCATCCGTTGGTGGTGGTGGTGGAAATGTTGATATTATTGATCAGGATCTAAATGTAATTGCTTCCGTAACTGCACCAGGATCATATAGCGTTCTAGTTTTTAGCGGAATTTCGGGCGGTGCTGCAAATACAACTTTCACAAATACAATCGTAGGAAATCCATGACAGCATTAGTAGGAAATATTCAATTAAGAAAAGATACTGCAGCAAATTGGACAGCAGCAAATCCTATTTTGTTAAGTGGGGAAATTGGAATTGAAACGGATTCGTTTCAAACTACTGCAGATAATGTTTTACTTGTTAAATGCAAATGCGGTGATGGCGCTACGGCATGGAATACGCTTAAATATGCTGCCATTGGCCAGCGATTAAACCACCTTAGTCAAGATGCCAACAATGTAATTCTTGCAAACGCAAAAAGTTTCGCTTCAGAAGATGGAAATTCTTCGTTAGCATTTAATTCAAATTGCAGTTCATTAGTTTATTATCATAGCCCATATGTATCAGGCCTTTTGTTATACTATAATGATGCACGGCTTCAAAACAACACAAAAATAACTCTTGATTCGCCCGTAATCAATCTTCCACAACAAGGATCTAATAAAATACTTGCTCTGGATACTTCAAGCAATGTCGTTGCCGGAAGTTATGCCGAAGCCGATTTTGAATTGCTTGCAAATAAAGGGCAGGCAATGGGCTATGCTGAATTGGATGGTGGTGGAAAAGTTCCGGCAGCTCAGTTGCCATCAACAGTGATGGAATTGCAAGGTAATTGGGATGCAACAACTAATACACCAACATTAGCAGACGGTGTTGGTGACGCAGGGGATGTTTGGGAAGTAACAACAGCAGCACCAGTAGGAACTACAATTAATTTAGGAAGTGGAAATATTACGTTTAAAGTCGGTGATTGGGTAGTTTATGGGGCAGATGGAACATGGCATCTTTCTAAAAATTCAAACGAAGTAACTTCTGTAAATTCAAAATTCGGGACCGTTGTTTTAAACACGGATGATATTTTAGAAAGTGGAACACCAACAAATTTATGGCATACCGCTGCCCGTGTTCGTTCTGTATTACTTACAGGTTTAAGTTTAGTAACATCACAAGTAATTGCAGCAACCGATAATGTATTACAAGCATTAGGCTATTTACAGGCACAAATAACTGCATTAACAACAACTGTAAGCGGAAAGGCAGATACAACGGATAATCGTTTTAATTATTGGCAAACAGTAAAAGGTACTCCAGTACGTGTTGGAAATACTTCTTTTACCATCACTGATACTTCCAATGCCAACTTATACGATATGGTTTATGGTCGTACTACTATTCTTAAATGGACTGATACGGGAGTTACTAAATTAGGAATGATAGTTAGTTCAGTATATGCTGCAAACAATGTTACAATTACCATCGTTGGAGATACTTTAACTGCTACCGCAACCATGAGTTCATTTACATATTCGCACGAAAAGTGTATTCCACGTGTATTTGCTATTGCAGGCACTTTAGGGACTGGAACAGATTTAACAGGTAAATATCATGCTCCATGTGCCATGAAAGTATTAGGTGCTGATGGATATCATGGTACTGCAGGAACTACCAATGCTACTACTTATGATATCAATAAAAACGGAACTACTATGTTTACTGCTAAAGTTAGTATTGCAAGCGCAGCAACTAGCGGAACTGGATACAGTGCTGATAGTGGAACTGAATTAGCAACAAGCGATGTTATAAGCGTTGATTGTGATTCTGTAAGTACTACTGCACCTATTGATACATATATACAATTATTTTTATTCCCACTTAAAAATAAATACTTAATATAATGTCAGGAATAGGAGAAATACCAGTACGTTCAACAATGGCAGGATATTACCATTTAGAAGATGTAAATGACGCTAGTGGTAATGGAAGAACATTAACCAATACAGGAGGTACAACATTCACAACTGGAAAATTTAATAATTCAGCAAATTTTGGAAATGCAGGAGGAGGTGGGAAATATTTATATTTATCAGCAAATCCATTCTCTGCGTTAAAAATACCAAATGCAACGATTTCGTTTTGGTTGAAATTGAATAATAGTGGAAATGCTGCTGCTGGGATGTATCGGTTATTTGGAATATCAACAACAACAGGGGCAGTTACAAATGGTTGGACTATGGACGTGTATATGGGTATTTCTTCGGGAGTTTTTAGCATTTATTTAATTAGTTACTTAAGTAGTTCCAATATCATTATTCCTGCTACTATTATTGGTAATGCTAATACTACATCGTGGTATAATATAATTATTGTAAAAACATCAACTACAACTATTGATGTTTATTGCAATAGTAAAAAAATTGCAACTTCAACTGGTTCTGGAACAGATGTCTCAATTTCAGGAGCAACAAAAACATTATCAATTGGTAATGCGTATATAAACGGTTATCAAGTCCCACCAAAACTCCAACCAAAAACTCCTAACCTTGTTGAATCGACATAAGTTTGATGTTTCAAAAATTCGACACCGG
>CAIXIP010000076.1 GCA_903919535.1 uncultured Bacteroidota bacterium
GCACTAGACATTACACAATTTGTGCATGGAGCAGCACCGGAACCGAAAATTGCACCTCCATTTGAAACTGCAGTTCCATTCGGAATTGTAATTGTTCCTGATCCTGTTATTGTTGCCCCAGATTTATTTTCAAATACCTTACCTCCGCTACCCATAATAATAAGACTGCCATCTATTATTACAGAGTTGCATTCATTAGTGAAAACATCCACTTTTAATACGCCCCCAGCTTCCACAGTTAAATGACTCCCGCTTTTTATTGTTATAGTGCTACTCAGATGAAGCTCTCCGCCATTTTTTATTAATAAAGTTCCTCCATCAATTGTGATTGTGCTTTCAGTCATTATAGTACCGCTGCAAATAGTGACTGATTTCGCAGATGTAATTGTAGTGCCGGGGTTACATCCACATGAAGCACCACCGCATGAACTATTTGACCAATTGCTATTTGTTCCCAAAACACCACTAACTATTGAATAATAACTAGTTACCGCAGCAAAAATATTTGGCGATAAAAATAATAGAATAACAACAAAAAGTTTTTTGATTTTTCTCGATAAGATAATGTAATCAAAAGATTTTGTTATGTTTTTGTTTGCTGTGTAGATGTTATTTTTTAACATAAAAACTAACAATTTTATATTCAGTGTCTTGGGAAACCTTACGCAAAATTAAAGCAAATTGTTTCAATTTAAAAAAAAATTCCAATGATTTGCTCTAATTAATAACTGAACAATCTAAAGAATAAACTTAGAGTTCGTTCAATAAAATAAGCAATAATTAATATTTTAGAGGAAACCACAGAATCACAAAATGAAAAAGCCCTTGATAAGTCAAGAGCCTACTAATATTTTCAGAAATACTTTTTAGTTATAATCAAGGAAGTTTTTTAATAATTAGTTTTTTACTTTGTATTTTCTGGTTATAAGCAGCCGTTATCAAATAAACACCAGGTGATAATTTTTGGGATGGATCAATTGCATAAACCTGTTCGCAATTTTCTTCAGTAACGATAATTTTCGAATAACTCTCCTTGCTATTAATATCATATACAACAATAGAAACTTCACCCCCTTTTTCTGCGGTCATAGCTAAATTAAACAATGAAAAATCAGTTGGATTAGGATACACTTTGAATGAAAATTCTGAACTAGGCATAAACTCAACACTAACCATATTTGAATAAGAAAAACCACCATTATAATCAGTTTGCTTTAACCGATAATAAGAAATCCCTTCAGATGGATGTTCATCGATTGTAGAATAACGCAAAACGGATGTGCTATTTCCGGCTCCCTTCACTTTTTTAACGGTTTCATAATTTACCGCATCATTGGTTTTTTCTATTGTAAAATAATCGTTGTTTTTCTCTGATGCAGTAGTCCATTTTAATTCTACTATTATTCTATTTGGTAACGCTTCAAATGATAGCAGTTCTATTGGTAAAGGATTTGCATTACTTCCGAAACAAGGGCCTAAAGAACAATCACCAAGTGAACCAAAAACAGCCCCTGTACCTGTGGTTGTTGCAGTACCTGAGGTTGTTAAACTACCAGTTCCTGTAATTGTTGATCCAGTGCCTCCCGTATAATTTCCATTAACAGTTAACGTACCATTAAAAACAATTTGGTTGCTATTATTTTGATTATCCAAATTCCCGTTGATAATCATTGCACTGCCACTACTTACCGTTACTATCGAACCATTATTAAATTGGGAATTCCCATTTATAGTAAAGGTTGAATTAAGTCCAATGCAGAGTGTTACAGATGCAGCAAATATCAAGCCTACTGCCGAACTTGTATTGGTCTGTATTTGAATATTGTCTTTACTTTGATCTGGAGTACAACCGCATGGTACACCACCTGACGTAAGCGACCAATGAGCCCCATTGGTCCAAGATGCTCCGTTAACAATTGAGTAGACTGTTTTTGCCCCTGCGGCATAAACTTGTTTTAATTCAACTGAAAACAATAAGATAACAATTATGGCGAATATTTTTTTCATTAAGAATTTTATTAATAAATCATATCTCAACTAAATATTTGTAAGAAAAAAATGGGTTTTAGGTAAAAACTAACAATTCTTCTCAAAAAAAAAATGCAACTTAAAAAGAAGGAATAATTTACATCGAGAATCTTTCCGACAGCAAAATTACAACATCACAAACATGTTTAAACATGATTGAAATCAAGCATGATGATGATTATAAACAAATACAAACATTAGCTGTGCTTATAAAACATTTAGTTGATTTTTAATAAATTATTTTTCACAAATACAGTAAATCAGCTCAATCAATGGAGTTCGTATAATATCAATGAAGAAACAATTATTGGGAATAATTTTAACAAAACGAGAAATTGAAATTTGAATTTTCAATTACATTATGAAATAACGACATAAAAAAAGCTCTTGAAATTATCAAGAGCTTTTATAATAATATTTTTATAAATAGTTACTTAACAATAAGCTTTTTACTGTAGATTTTCTGATTATCTGTCCCTGAGATCAAATAAATTCCAGGAGCTAATTTTTGAGAAGGATCGATAGCGTATACCTGCTCCCCGCTATCTTCCGTAACAATTATTTTTGAATAACTCTCCTTACCTGAAATATCATAAACTACTACTAATATTTCATCGCCCTTTGCAGCAATTAATGAAAGATTAATTGATTCACCTGCATTCGGATTAGGATAAACGTTAAAAGAAAATTCTGAATTACTTTTAAATTCAATAGAAACTAAATTTGAATATGTGAAGTCTCCGTTGTAATCAGTTTGTTTTAAACGATAATAGGATACTCCTTCATAAGGATGAGTATCAATCGCAGAATAATTCAATAACGATGTGCTATTACCAGCACCATTCACTTTTTCAACTGTTTCAAAATTTGAACCGTCTTTAGTTTTTTCTATTGTAAAATAATCGTTGTTTTTTTCTGATGCTGTTTCCCATGTTAAATCTACAACAGAACCATTTGGTTTTGCATCAAATGAAAGTAATTCGATAGGCAGTGGATTGGTTCCTCCTATTTTATTTCCAAAAGCAAACTTGCTAAAAGTTGTGAAGTTAACAGATGACGTTATAGTCCCAATAGGAATTCCTGAAGCTGCGCCTCCAATATCTGCCCACATTGATGGATCTCCATGTAATACTGTTAAGTTCGGGGCATCATCAACTTGATCTACAGTATAATAATACATTTTAACAGAAGCGGTTGTTACAGATGATCCTCCTGAAGAAGAAATATCCCAATAATCTATATATGATGTTTTTGAACAGGTAACTGGTAATCCATAATTTAATGCTACTGCTGATGAGAAATAAAACTCCCCTGTATAATTTGTACTAGTGACAGCAGAATGACCTATGATCAAATCAATACGGTGTGCCTGATTGCTTTTACCTACAGGAAATACAAATGTCTCAGAAAGAGTAGATGCTTTTACATGAATCATTGGCCCATTTACAAAACTATCGTCAATTGCTCCAGGAAGAGTTGGTGTTGGAGAACCTGCCGCAAGTGTTAGGATGTTAGTTGATGTTGTTGTTATTTGTCCTTTTGTTAAGGTCAAAAGATTACTTACTGTTAATGGCTTATTTAATGTTAGTGTATTCGTTATAGTTCCATTATTTAAAGTCAATTTGTACAATGTTGGAATTGCCCCTGAACCACCTAATGTTTGTGAAACAACTCCGTTAAAAGTAACCGTATTAAGTCCGGGAGTAAAAGTAGCACCATTGAACAATACATTTCCTGAAATATTTGTATTGGCTCCTGCAGTGTATGTTCCGGCTGTAAAAGTGAAATCATTTCCTGAGACAGTTGCCGGAGCCGTGAAATTTCCAGTTGTTTCAGTAAAATTATTCAAATTTATGGTAGCGATGCTTCCACCTGTATTCAAAAGCTGTCCTGCTGTTTTAGCCACAACAACATTATAAAACGTTTCCGAAACACCTGAACCATTGATTGTTTGACCTGCAGCACCTGTAAAATTAACGGTTCCACTGCTATTTGTAAATGCGGTTAAGGTATTGTCATGTGTCCAATTACCTGTAATATTGGTGGTTGCACCTGCAACAAATGTTCCGCCTGAAAGCGTAAGACTTGAAGCAGCGGCAGTAGCATTTATATTTAAAATACCAGGAGATGTAAATGTTGCAGTATTGGTTGAAGATAGAATAATATTATTAGTTGTTAAAGTTGTTACTGCAGCACCCGTTGCTAAAGAGCCACCTGCTTTATTAACTGTGATATTGTAAAAAGTATGTGTAATAGGAGAACCTGAAATTAACTGGGCATTTCCACCACCATTAAAGGTTACTGTACTTGTTCCCTGAGTAAAATTTCCACCATTATTCACCCAATTGCCTCCAACAAACATATTAAGGGCAAAAGTACTGCAATTCAGTGTTGCATTTGAACTAATATTCACATTCCCTGAAACATTTACAGTAGCAGTTGCTGCAGAAGCATTTACTGTTGTAGTATTAGTTGAATTTCCAATTGTTAAATCACTCTGTATAAAGTAAGCTGCATTCGAAAAACGTTGAGTAGCAATACCTGCTGGATATAAAAATAAGTAGCCATAGCCTGGTGATGCAACATTAAAGATTGTTAAAGGGGTAGTTGTTTGTTTGTAATAGGTATTACTGGTTGCCCCGAAAGTATATGTCCCGAATCCACTTGGAAAAGCAGATGCACCTGTCATATTAAAGGTAGTTCCATTTGCCACAGAAAATGTTTTTGCTGCAGCACCAACAATTGAAAATCCACCATTGTTATAGGTACCACTCTGCACTTGAAGATCACCTGCAATCTCAACTGTAGCGGTTTGGTCCATATTTGCTGGTTGAGTGATGCCAATACCAAATGTATTATTGGTATATAAATTTGCATAAGTAACAGCCGGAGCCGTTGAGTTTAAATTTATTGTTTGAGCTAGGTTTATCCCATTATAATTTACAATACTTGTTGTACCTGGTGTGAACGCTCCATAGTAAGGCGAAGTAGCATTATCCAAACTGAATGTCCCCCCCAACTTAAGTGTACCAGCACCAGTAAATGCAAATGTTGCATTTACTGCATTTCCAGCGGAACCAGCTTGAAAAACAAGATTTGACTTCACTTCTAATGAACCAGTACTAATTGTAATTTTAGCGTTATAAGTGTTAGACGTATTTATAGCATTACCTATAGCAACATTACCATTAACTATAGCATTCCCTGCAGCTATGTCCCAAAGGTTAAGCTTTGCTGTTCCTTGTTTAATTGTAACAGTGGTAAGAACCGTAAGAGTGTTGGCAGTGGTATGAGCCAATGTACATGTATTACTCATCGAATTGAACTGGAGTCTATTAATAGAACCTGGGGCCGCAATATCCATTTGAATTACAGTATTTGCAGCATCAATATTAGTATTCCCTATATTAACAAAGTCACTAACTCCTGGTATTGCTTCTACTCCATAGGATCCTGAAGCAATAGTAGCTGCAGCCGATAAAATCAAATGGGTATTGTCTGTTATTGAAGAAACGGTGTAAGTAGTTCCTGGAGCTGATTGCAACATGATGATATCTCCTGCAACCAAGTCAGTTGAAAAGGAAGTGCCAGCCCCTGTCACTGCTGTTGAAGAACCTGAAGTAGAGATCGAACCGGTAATACTTTTTATCCAGGTTGCTTTGTTGCTCCAACTGTTAGTTATACCATTTACCCTGTTATAAAAACCAGGAGTATTGTAATTGCATCCTATCTGGTAGTATTCGGATGTACCATTTGTAGGTGAGCTTTCTCCTGTTATTTGTGTATTAGTGCTGTTAAGGGCTCCAATGGTTGTTGTGTTCCAAAGAGGACTGATATACCTAATCACACTTGCTGTTAAATAATTAAAAGCAGCATCCTTATTTGCCACCTGATAATTGAAAATTGCATCATATGTAATTGCACCTGCAGAATTATTTGTCACTAGCCAATTTAAATTGACAGTGGCACTTGGGTCAAGTGTTGAGTTAGCAATAACAGGATTATCTCCGTTTATAGCAGAACAAGTAATGTTCCCTCCTGCACATGCCGTAAAAGTAAATGCTATTGGTGCATAATTCCCACCTGTTCCCACTTCAAAAGAACGGATTGACGCTCCCGCAATTATCGCTTTACGGAAGTTCCCATCAACAAAACCTGTTCCTGCTCCATTTACCGTTGTGGTCGTTGCATTTAAAATTACATTATTGCTACCAGTGGTTATTATTCCACTCGTGAAAGTTAAGTCGGTACTAATAGTCATATCATTATTCAGAGTTACCCCACTTGCATTATTTACAGTAACTCTTGTAAGGATTGTTCCATTATCAGTATATGTTTGGGCTGTACCAGCTCCATTAAATATAACTCTGCTTGTTCCTCCGTTTGTGAATGTTTCAGCAGATTTTAACCAATTTCCTTTAACAGTAAAAGTGCTTCCATTAATATCCAGTGTGCCTACTCCAGCTCCGCTCATTGTAAAGTTCCCAACAGAAACAGGTGTTGCCGCTGTTAATATACTTGTACCTGCAGTAGAACTATATGTAAATGTTTTGGCTGCAGCTTGTACAAAGGCTGCATTAGCTGTAATAGTAGCAGTTCCACTCACAGTAGCATCACCATTAATAACTGTTAATCCTCCAATTGATTTTATACCACTCGCAGTAAATAGCAAATTATAATAGGTGTTTCCACCGGTAGCAGCAGACGTACGAAGTGTTTGAGCTCCAGCTCCATTTAGTGTAACTGTTCCTCCAGTAATAGCATAGGTTGCACCGGTTAATCCTGGAACGGTTGATATAGTGGCCATTTGCAAATCACCTCCAGTTGCTGTGAATCCTGCTGTTCCACTTAATGAATTCACTCCAGTGGCGTATACTCCATCAGTCATTGTAAACAAGTTATTTACCGTGATCGTAGCGGCTGCCTGAGTTGCAATTGTAGCTGTTGTTTTGTTGACCGTAAAATTATAAAACGTAGTGTTACCAGTAACCGATTGAGCATTTCCCCCAATTAATGTCACAGTTCCGCTGTTGTGGGTAAAAGCTGCACCGTTATTCCAGTTGCCCTGAATGTTAATATTTGTTGAATGCCCAGTTAAAGTTCCAGCACTAATTGTTAGGTTATTAAAAGTGGTAATGGCGCTTCCCTGAACAGTGGTTGTTCCTGTAAAGTTTACTGTACCACTGTTGTGGGTATATGTTCCATTGTTTGTAAAATCTGCTCCTTTAATAAACATTGTTGTTGCATCTCCTATCAATGTCATTCCTGAATTAATAGTAACATTATTAAAGGTGGTATTAGATGCACCACTTACTGTAGTTGAACCATTAAATATTACTCTTCCCGTTGCTGTGAATGTTCCAGCCGAACGAGCCCATGTAGATCCGCATACAGTGATTGTTTTCCCTCCATCATTAATAGTACCAGCACTTTGTGAGAAGTTACCAACAGAAATATCACAACCAAGTGTTGTTGAACCGGAAGAACTATATGTGAATGTTCCTGAACACCCCATTGCAATAGATGTTGCGCACGATGCCATAGTAGCAGTTCCGGAAATCGTTAATGATCCATTCATTATTGTAATTCCACATATTGTTTTAATTCCTGAAACTCCTAAAAGTAGATTATTACAAGTAGTTCCTCCTGAAGTAGTTGTTTGCAATGTTTGGTCACCAGCCCCATTCAATGTTATGGTTCCTCCTGATAAAGAATACGTGCCTGTCAGTTCGGGAACAGTTGAAAGTTTTGCAAGCTGCAAATCTGAAGTCCCAGTCATGGTTAAATTACCGACACCATTTAATGTATTTGTACTCACATTAAAAATAGCAGCATCTTCAATAGTAAGGGTTCCTGTGATAGCTATTGTTCCCGCAGTCTGAAAAACTTTTGTTCCTCCACTAGAACATGCAATGTTGTAATAGCCACCATCACTAGGGGTTCTAATGCTTTGATTTGCATTTTGACTATAATATACAGAATTGCCAACAGTTGTTGTATTGAAGGTTGTAACATTAACAATTGTTCCACCAGCACCGCCCTGCAAAAACAAAACCCCTGTAGCCAAATTATTAAAGGTGCCTGCACCAGTTAAAATATTAGCTACACCTCCATCAACACTAACAGTCCCATTGTTATTCAATATTGTGCTTGCGCTCACACTTACAATCGATACTGAAATTGGATTACCAGAAATTGCGTATGTACCGGCAACAGAACCAAATGTATAAGTACAAGTACCACCCGAACAACCGGCCCAACTACCATTGTTAACAACATTTCCATTAATAGTTACCGATTCACCAACAGCATCATTCCAGGTTCCTGTTGCAGAAATAGTAATATTTCCATTGAAAATTTTAGTACCTTGGTTAGAGCCTGCAAACTGGAGTGTTCCGTCTATCTGTGTAAGTCCATTAATGGTCATATTCATCCATCCGATACCTGTTAATCCACCAGAATGAACATTCCAATTCCCATTAACTGTAAATGTAATGGTGGAATTTGTTCCTCCTGAAGTTACAAATGAACTTCCAGGATAAGTCTCCAGATTACCTCCTATTGTCCAAGTTGGCTGAGAAGACGCTGCACCTGAAGTAACTGTTATTGTACCATAAGTTGTAAAATTACCAATCACATTAATAAACATTTGTGTACTAGGACACTGAAAATCCATGGTAGCACCCGATTCAATATAAACGCTTCCGCAACTCCTCAAAGGAGCTCCAGCTGTTCCTGATCCACAACCTGTCCCCCAAGTAAATTTACCTCCGTTTTTTATCCTGAATTCTCCAGTACAAAATAACTCCATTCCCCTACCAGAGGTTCCAAACTGAGCGAAAGTAGCTGTCGACTGAACGGTTACAGATGCACAACTTAGAATAACCTCTCCTCCTGTACAACTCTGTCCACGAATGATAGCCGTCCCATCCATGCTTACATCACCATTAGTAGTAATTGCTCGAGGGGAACCGTCAGTTGTTAACTCTGAACTCCCTGTCATGGTAAGTGTATTGATATTTGCAGCAGTATTTAAAATAACTTGCAAACCATT
Organism: uncultured Bacteroidota bacterium; assembly: GCA_903919535.1. Taxonomy (GTDB): domain Bacteria; phylum Bacteroidota; class Bacteroidia; order 2-12-FULL-35-15; family 2-12-FULL-35-15; genus 2-12-FULL-35-15. The sequence continues at coordinate 9,083 of CAIXIP010000076.1, forward strand.
AATAATTACATTATCGCATGTTCCAGGTACACCATTCGGGGTCCAATTTGTGGCAGTATTCCAATTACCGCCAGATGCTCCTGAGTATGTTCTTGTTACACCTGCAGCTAATAGAGTAACAGTAGTAGAAGAGGTCGTTGAACAACCTCCTGCGTCAGTTACTGTAACTGTATATGTTGTAGTAGAGATAGGAGTTGCTGTGGGATTGGCTATAGATGATGATGATAAATTAGTTGTAGGGTTCCAGCTGTATGTATAAGGTGAAGTGCTTCCGGATGCTGTTGGAGAGCCGCCAATAAGAACTGAACCAGAACAAAGGTTCTGATTTGCTCCTGCACTAATACTCAAACCTGATTGTAGTTCAGTAATAACAATTTGACCGTCAGCACCATTACCTCCTGATTTACTGCCTCCGTTTCTTTCCCCACCAGCACCGCCACCACCTGGGGAAGTCCCTGCTGTACCATTGGTGTTGCTAGCCCCAGTACCACCAACTCCACCACCTGCTACAGCTGTTGCACCAGCTTGGGTTGTTGCTGTGTTTCCATTTGAGCTTGTGCCAGCACTTCCACCACCACCACCACCACCACTTGCTCCCTGCCCAGCAGCACCGCTCCCACCAGAATATGTACCACCGGCACCACCTAATCCAGCTGCGCCATTTCCAGCAACAGCCATACCTGCACCAAATCCTCCTCCATTAGCTACAACTGGTGTTGATGAGTTGAAAGTTGTTGTTCCACCAGCAGTTGCCACGACACCACCGGAGGATCCTCCTGTTCCACCAATGCCAACCGTAAATGTAATTGGAGTATTAGGAGTTACAGCAAACGTTGCTTTTGTATATCCACCACCACCACCACCACCACCAGCTGCACCGCTTGTTGATCTTCCAAAGCCACCGCCACCACCAGCTCCCCAACACTCAACAGTTATTGAGGTTACGCCACAAGGAGGAGTGTATGTGCCTGATGTAGTATAAGTTGTTTGAGCCTGAATTACAAACCCAAATAACATTGCAAAAAACAGCAATAGATGTTTTTTATAGAAAATATTAATGGAAAGATGAAGAAAAGGAGAGTTTGTTTTTTTCATGTTTTAAAAAATCTATTTTTAAATTATTTACTTCATTTATTGAATAAAATAAAAACATTATCAAATAAGCTGAAGTAAGCAGCGTTTATCCATTTAATTCAAAAATGTTTGATACAATTTGATACAAATTGTATTTCAAAATTTAGAATCAAACACTTTTGTAAAGAAATAACGCAAATAAGATAAAAAAGGTTGCATATAATAATTAACAATTTTATAAACCACTATGGTTATTGAACTAATGTATCTTATAGCAATTTTAAAAATTATTTTTTTACAACACAAATACTCTTAATTACGAAATTCATGATTAATATCATAAATTAAAAAATATAAATCAACATTTACAAGAAAAACTGTCGTTGATTTATAAACAATTCGACCAAAACCAATAATTTATAGGTGAATGAATAAATTGTAATGAAAAATCAAAAAAGTTACACTATTTATACTCTCCAAAAACATTTCGCATAACATCAGCTATTTCGCCAAGTGTAGCATAGTTTTCAGCAGCAGTTAAAATTGTAGGCATAAGATTTACGCTTGCACGAGCATTAGCATCAAGCGTTTTCAGTATCTCACTTACTTTTTCATTATCTCGCTCCGCTTTTACTTGATTTATCTTTTCAATTTGTAACTGACGAATTGAATCATCAATAGAAAAAATGTCTTTTAAAGGTGCTTCTTCGCTTGTAAACTTATTTACACCAACAAGAACTTTTTCTCCGGTTTGTATATCTCTCTGGTATTTATAGGCTGATGCAGCAATTTCATTTTGCAAATAGCCTTGTTCAATCGCCTCCACAGAACCACCCATTGCGTCAATTTTATTAATATAATCCCAAGCTGCCGCTTCCACTTCATTGGTCAATGCTTCTACAAAATAAGAACCGGCTAAAGGATCAACGGTATCAGCAGCGCCACTTTCGTATGCTATGATTTGTTGTGTTCGTAAAGCAATCCGAGCTGCTTCTTCGGTTGGTAAAGCAATAGCTTCATCAAAACCATTGGTATGCAAACTTTGTGTGCCTCCTAAAACAGCTGATAATGCCTGAGTTGTAACACGAATAATATTATTTTGTGGTTGTTGTGCCGTTAATGTTGAGCCTCCGGTTTGGGTATGAAAACGCAGCATTTGAGCACGTGGATCTGTCGCACCCAAGTCTTTTGTTATTTTTGCCCACATTCTTCTTGCAGCACGGAACTTTGCGACTTCTTCAAACAAATTATTATGTGCATTAAAGAAAAAAGATAACCGCTTAGCAAATACATTAATATCCAACCCTTTGTCAATGGCTGCTTTCAAATAGGCTTTTCCATTTGCCAAAGTAAATGCCAACTCCTGAACAGCAGTAGAACCGGCTTCCCGAATATGATAACCTGAGATTGAAATAGTATTCCATTTTGGAACTTCTTTACTACAATACTCAAATATATCAGTAATGATACGCATGCTGGGCTTTGGCGGATAAATATAAGTTCCGCGTGCAGCATATTCTTTTAAAATATCATTTTGAATAGTTCCGGAAATCTTTTTAAGATCAGCTCCTTGCTTTTTTGCTAATGCGATATACATGGCTAAAAGACTCGATGCTGTTGAATTGATGGTCATGGAGGTTGTAATGTTTTCCAATTTTATTCCATCGAACAATATTTCTATATCACGCAAAGTGTCAATCGCAACTCCAGCTTTTCCAACTTCGCCATCTGCAAAATCGTGACTACTATCATAACCAATTTGTGTCGGCAAATCAAATGCAACAGACAAACCTGTTGTTCCATTATTCAATAAATAATGATACCGTTTATTGGATTCCTCTGCAGTGGAAAATCCTGCATATTGACGCATTGTCCAGAATTTACTACGGTACATTGTTGGTTGAACACCTCGTGTAAAAGGAAATTCACCAGGTTGCTCATCCTGAATATTAAATTTAGAATAAACTCGTTTTATTTCAATATTCGAATCAGTTAAAAACTGTGACTTACGTTCTTTTTCTTCCATAACACTATAAATTACTAAAATTCTTTACCAATTTCTTTCTTTATTATTTCAATTGCTGATTTTGTTGGCATTTCAGAAAGTTGAGATGACACGGCAATTATTGCTTGGGCCAATTCCATAGCACTAGCATCTGCATTTACTTTGGTAGAAGCAATATTGATTAATTTTATTGTTTCTTCTTTCCCTTTTACAACAGCGTCCCACGACTTATTACTCATGTATATTTGTTGCGAAAGATTGTGTTCAAATTCACTCCGAATTGTTTTTAATAACTCTCCTTGAAAATTGGCTGCATTTCCTACCTTACTTAAACGCATCACCATACTATTTGGATTAATACGTTCTAAAAATAAAACAACACGTTCATAAGCTTGTAAACGTATTGGCGTTAACACTGTTTGATTAGCGAGTTTTAAATCAAGACTTTTTTTTATGCTTTCGTGATCTAAAAAGTTTTTAACCAAATAGTATGCGGTTAGAAATACAATTGCACAGGGTAAAATAATTTTAACAATTTCAAATAATGGATCCATGGTTTTATGGTTTTAATTAAAGGTCTAAATATCGTAATTTTTTTGTCAATATGTTCCCCAACAACTATCAATAAGAATTCTATCGAGATCTGATATATTGACACCATTACTCAATAATTTTCATTTTAAGGTGAAAATTTAGAATGAAAAATATATCTCATGTTATTTAATAAAGTTAGATAATACAATTTTATTAGTTTTGTACCCTCTAAACTAAATTTTGTATGAGCAAATTATCTGATAGAATAAACAATCTGGCTGAATCACAAACATTAGCTATGGCTAAAAAAAGCCGCGAATTGCAAGCACAAGGGAAAGATGTCATTAGCCTAAGTATTGGCGAACCCGATTTTAACACTCCGGATTTTATAAAAGAAGCTGCAAAGAAAGCAATTGATAATAATGTTACACGTTATACCCCCGTTGCTGGTATTCTGGAGCTTAGAAAAGCTATATCCGAAAAATTTAAGCGTGACAATAATTTGAATTATTCCTTCGATCAAGTAATCGTTTCAACAGGAGCAAAACAATCTATTGCCAATGTAATTTTAAGTATGGTAAATCCTGGAGAAGAGGTTATTGTTCCTATTCCTTATTGGGTAAGTTATATCGAAACTATTAAACTTGCAGAAGGTATTCCGGTAACTATACCAACTTCTATAGAATCAAATTTTAAAATTACTCCTGATCAATTAAAAAAATCGATCACCCCTAAAACAAAAATGATCGTTTTTAGTACCCCTTGCAATCCTAGTGGATCGGTATATAACAAAGAAGAGTTAAAAGCACTTGCTGAGGTTATTATTCAATATCCCGATCTTTATGTTATTTCTGATGAAATTTATGAATATATAAATTTTGGAGAAAAACATGAAAGTTTAGCTCAGTTTGATTTTGTTTACGATAGAATTATCACTGTAAATGGTGTTTCAAAAGGTTATGCAATGACGGGTTGGCGTATCGGTTATATCGGAGCTCCTAAATGGATAGCTGATGCTTGCGAAAAAATGCAAGGTCAATTTACTTCAGGTGCGGCATCTATTTCACAAATGGCTGCATTAGAAGCTGTAAAAGCAAATCCTTCTGTAACTTTTGAAATGCGTGATGCATTCAAAAAACGTAGAGATCTTGTATTAAATTTAATGAAAGAAATTCCGGGGTTGAAAACAAATATACCAGGAGGAGCTTTTTATATTTTTCCAGATATCACTTATTATTTTGGGAAATCATATAACAACTATCACATAAAAAACTCAAGTGATCTTAGTATGTTTATTCTTGAAGAAGGAAATGTAGCTCTAGTTTCAGGTGATGCTTTTGGTGATGACAATTGTATTCGTTTTTCATACGCAACATCTGAAGATATTCTAAGAGAAGCGGTAAAAAGAATGAAAGAAACATTAGCAAAATTGAACTAAATGAACATTCAGGAAACATTTAAATCTTTCAACAAACTCAATGTTTTGATCATTGGTGATGTTATGATCGATGCTTATATGTGGGGAAATGTTAGTCGCATTTCACCAGAAGCTCCTGTTCCAATAGTTGCTGTTAATAAAAAAGAAAACCGTTTGGGTGGTGCTGCAAATGTTGCATTGAATATACAGGCAATGGGGGCAAATGCAATACTATGTTCTGTGATTGGTGATGACGATGGAAGTAAAATGTTTTTTCAATTATTAAAAGAACAAAAACTCTCTTCCAAAGGAATTATAAAAAGCAAAAAGCGTACAACTACCATCAAAACCCGCGTAATTGCAGGAAACCATCAAATGTTAAGGGTTGATGAAGAAATAGAAAATGGAATAGATCAAAAAGAAAATAATGCATTAACCGAACAGATCAAAAAACTTATTGTAAGCGAAAAAGTAGATGTTATCATTTTTGAAGATTATGACAAAGGTTGTATTTCTGCCGGATTAATAAAAGATACAGTATCATTTGCCTCACAAAAAAGCATTCCAATAGTTGTTGACCCGAAGAAGAAAAACTTCATGTCATATAGCGGAGTGACTCTTTTTAAGCCTAATTTGAAGGAATTGAAAGAAGGTTTAAAAATTGAGTTCGACCATAATGATATAAAAGAACTTGGAAATGTTGTTTCCGAATTTATAAAAAAACAAAATATCAACACTGCATTAATAACACTTTCTGAAAAAGGAATTTACACCCACAATTCCAAAATAAAAACATTGATTCCGGCTCATATTCGCAGCATTGCTGATGTTTCGGGAGCTGGGGACACTGTAATTAGTGTAGCTGCCCTTTGCCTAGCATTAAAACTTTCACCTGTTCATACTGCCACATTAGCAAATCTTGCCGGTGGTTTGGTTTGCGAAAAAGTTGGTGTTGTACCTATTGATAAAAAACAATTGCTTGATGAAGCAATTAAATTAAAATTGAAATGAGCGAAATAGTAACTCCATATAAAGATCAAACAACTAGCAAAAAAGAGCAGGTTGCAACCATGTTCAACAACATTGCCCCTAAGTATGATTTCCTTAATCAACTGCTTTCAATGGGTATTCATAAAGGCTGGAGAAAAAGATCTATTCAATTATTGAAAGAAAAAAAGCCTAAAACAATTTTGGATATCGCTACAGGAACAGGAGATTTTGCAATCGAAGCAATGAAACTGAACCCTGAAAAAGTAATAGGAGTAGATATTTCGGAAGGAATGCTAAAACTTGGTGTTGAAAAAATAAACAAACTTGGCTTACAAAATAAAATTGAATTAAAACTAGGAGACTCTGAAAGCCTGCCTTTTTCGGATAACAGTTTTGATGCAATTACTGTTGGTTTTGGTGTTCGTAATTTTGAGAATCTAGAAAAAGGAATTTCTGATATTTATAGAGTATTAAAACCAAATGGAATGTTTGTTGTTCTTGAGTTTTCAAAGCCTAGCAAATTCCCAATAAAACAAGTTTACAAATTGTATTTCAAATATATTACTCCATTTGTTGGCAAAGTTTTTTCAAAAGACAACTCAGCATACACCTATTTAAATGAATCAGTTAATGCTTTTCCTGATGGTGAAGATTTTTTAAAAGTATTGCGGAATGCGGGATTTAAAGAGACAAAATCTATTCCACAAACATTTGGAATTGCATCAATTTATATCGGAACAAAATAAATTTTACATTTTTACGTTCCTATAAAAAAATTATAAAAAGACGTTCTGGTCTATAAAGACTATA
>CAIXIP010000077.1 GCA_903919535.1 uncultured Bacteroidota bacterium
GAATTATCTGTAAAAAAACAGTATTAATAAATGAACTAATAATAGTAGAGAAGCCCTTAGGCTATGGATTTAATTATGAATTTAATTGATTCATCAATGGCTTTAATGTCCGGTAATTTATAAAACACTAATGTTTTAAATTCGTTTTCATAAACAGGCTGTAATTGTTTCCATACTTTTTTCCAGTCAGCAAATAACAGAGATTCGGTTAATGGCTTTTTAGTCCATTCACCCTGAAACTGGCTATTGCTCTCATCATCTGCCAATACATCCTTTATTGTTTCTTTAAATCCTTCACCGGAAACGAATTCACGCATATTTGATTTGCTTAAAATATAATGCAAATCGTAGATATGGCGAACCCTTGCAGCTAATTCAGCCATTGGATTTTCTGCATATCCGGCTCTTACTAATGATAAAACCTTTTCCGTCAATGTACGTTCTAATCCAAGAACATTGACATTAAAAGCTTTCAGCTCAAAAGCTTCAATTGCTTCTTTCCTCCCATTTTGAAGAAGAAAATCAGCGATCATGCTTTGAATAGGCATTTCACTATACGGATAAGGGTTGGCAAAGGAATTGATTTCAACTAGCAATTTATCTTGCGCCTGACCGAAATCACTTCCATCAATCACTCTCGGATATTCAAAAACAGTCTTTCTGAATTTAGATCCTTTACTCGTTATTCCGGGTATTGTATGTTCGTTAAGACCCTGTGTAATTTCGATCTCAATTTCTTTTATCAGATTCTTGATCGCATTTCCCGATGTTCCTTCAGGTTGTATAATTGCAAGATCAATGTCCTCAGAAAATCGGTTTATTAATCGGTGTGCTTTTGAAAGTGATGTGCCACCTTTAAATACCACAGTGCTTTTATGCTTTGACAGAGATAGGTTTTTAAGAACATAAGTAACCCAATAATCCTTTTCTACAAAAACCTCTTTAATTCCAAGATATTCAGCGGTAGATACAATTGCTTCAGCAAAGACTTCTTTATTGTGATGTAACTTCATATAGATTTCAATAATCCTAGTTTCGCATTTATTTTATTCGAATATTTCTCAAAATTCATTATGATCGTGGGTGGAATTGCCGAATTGCTAGTTGCAGATAACTACGATCAAGATGAGTATATATTTCTGTTGTAGCAATTGATTCATGTCCAAGCATTTCCTGTATAGCCCTCAGATCTGCTCCTCCCTCAAGTAAAACTGTTGCAAACGAATGTCGGAAAGTATGAGGACTAATATGCTTTTTTATTCCCGCTTTAATAGCAAGCTGCTTTATTATGTTAGATACCATAACCCTTGAAAGTTTTGCCCCTCTGTTATTTAAAAATAAAATATCATCATAATTTTTCTGTATTTTGAAATGGAAACGCGCTTCGTCTTTATAGATATTGATTTGCTTCATAGCAGCTCTTCCGATTGGAATTATACGTTCCTTATCACCTTTACCGATAACTTTTACAAAACTATCATTAAAATACAAATTGGAAATTTTCAAATTAATCAGTTCACTTACCCTTAAACCACAACTATACATAGTTTCGATCATTGCTTTATTTCTTTGTCCTTCCAGACTAGTTAAATCAATTGCCTCAAGGATTTTATTGATCTCCCCTATATTCAAAGTGTCGGGTAGCTTGCGACCTAAACGAGGTGATTCTAATAAAGCAGTTGGATCTATGGCTGCAATATTTTCCAATAATAAATATTTATAAAAACCCTTTATACCGCTTATTATCCGAGCTTGCGAACGTGCGCTGATATTACGTTCATTTATATATTTTAGAAAACCTTGCAAATGATTTAACTCAATCTCTTTAGGCGAAACAATTATTTTTTTAAATTCAAAGTACTTGATTAATCTCCGAACATCATGAAGATAAGCACCTACGGTGTTCTCCGACATTGATTTTTCTAGTACAAGAAATGATTTATAACCATTTAGGTGTATTTCCCAGTTCATCTTTGAGTTATGTAGCCGTGATAATTTATACTATTTTCCACTTGTCTTTATTAGGCAATACACTTTCCTTAATTCCTAGTGCATATTTCGACAAAGGATTTAACGATTTATATAGCTTTTCTGATGCGTTCCTGCTACTCACTACTTCCAGTAACGCTCCTAACAAAGCTCTAGTTGCCGGAGGGTAACTTAATGCCAATCGAGCCACCTTATTCCTCTCAGTTATAGATAGTTTTTCAATTTTTAATTTTAATAAATCAAGAGCAATATTAGTCTCAGTTCCCGGAATGCTTCTAATATCCTTAATTGCATCCAATAATTGCAACAACGGAATATTTGCTTCTGTAATTTCACAATATGCTTTTACAAATCTCGCTTTTATACGTCCTTTTTGATATGGCTTTCGGAACACATAGGTTGCAATGGTGTATTCGTTGGACATTTGAGTTGTTAAACCCATTTGATTATACGCAGCAAATCCGGTTAGATACCCTTTTAAAATGCCATTTTCTTTTATTATAGATTCAATGATTTGGCTTTCTTGCAATGGTACTGTGCCAAACGAACCTTCTTTGGGTTTAAAGTATTTGCCTCTCCCAAAACGCTTAATAATCCCTTTTGAAGCCAATCTGCTTAATGTAGCAGCCATAGCATCCATTGTATTGGGAGCTACTTTAAAATCCTGATAGGAAAATAGAATTCCCGGCTCAAGCTTTTGAATTTGATTGCTTATACTTTTTGCAACAGTCATAATATTTGAAAATTGGTATCACAAAGATAAGTTATTTATAAATAAATGTCAAGTATTTACGAGTAATTACTTTATTATACAAAATACAGCCATTTTAAAGATGCACTGGGAAAACTTTAATCTGTATTTGAAGCTAATTTAACATGTTGATTATCAATGTTGTTTTGAAAATAAATACGCTAAAAATTCTTGTCAAAAGCCC
>CAIXIP010000078.1 GCA_903919535.1 uncultured Bacteroidota bacterium
AAATGAAAAAAATATTTATATTTTAAGAGTATAAAAAATTGAACAGTAGCAATTTAGGAACAGTTTTTATAAATTAACTTTAATAAATACTCGTATGTTATTAATTATCTATTCATCTACAAATTTTGACCAATCATAGGTAAATCATATTTAATAGTCTAATTATTTCATTTTTAGTAACTTAATTGCTATCTTTACTCTCCCATCAATATAAAAATCATGTTTGAGATTTTAAAAAGTTTTGAGACAAAGTATGGTTACCTTAAGAAAAAAGGTTTGACCATTGAAGGATTAGCTATGGTTGATGTGAAGAAAAAGAAGCACGTCATTAAGATTAGCCGACCACTTGTTTTTGACAATCGTTTGTTACCTAAACGTTTTGAAGGATTAGATGTAAAAACAAATATCAAACTGAGTACTGAAATGCCAAAAGAATTTAATGTTGATCGTACTCAACCAGATTGGCATAAAAAGCAGTATATATGGGCTCCTGAGCGTTTTGTGAAGTATGTTGAACGTTGTGAAAAAGAAATTAAAGCGCAGTTGAACAGTCCGCAAATGACAAAACCTGAAATGTTAGATGCATTATGCTTCGGAAATTTTGAGGAACATAAATTAAAAAGTTTGCAATTGATCAAAGAAGGAAAATTGCCAGCTTACCACGAGAACTAGTAAATTTAATATAAGGGTTAAACATTAGTTTATTAGAGCACTTTGAGTAATCGAGGTGCTTTTTTATTTCATATATTCGCAACAAAAAAACATAAATCCCAAGTATAAATGGAAGGACATATCAAATCAAACATCTCTAGCGGAATAGCTATTATAACATTTTTTCATCCACAAAGTAATTCAATGCCAGGAGAATTACTTCGTCAATTAGCTTCAGAAATAACTAAAGCCGGAAACGATACAAATGTTAATGTGATAGTATTGAAAAGCGAAGGAGATAAAGCATTTTGTGCAGGTGCATCATTTGATGAATTGATTTCAATAAAAGATCTGGAAACAGGGAAAAAATTCTTTTCCGGTTTCGCTATGGTTATAAATGCCATACGTACAGTCCCAAAATTTGTAATAGCACGTGTTCAGGGTAAAGCTGTAGGTGGAGGTGTTGGTATTGCATGTGCTGCTGATTATGCCATGGCGGTTGATAGCGCTTCTGTAAAGTTAAGTGAATTGGCGGTTGGGATTGGTCCTTTTGTTGTTGGTCCCCCTGTTGAACGAAAAATCGGTACGGCAGCGTTTACTGCATTAACGATAAATGCAACCGAATGGCAAACAGCCGAGTGGGCAAAAGAGAAAGGCTTGTATGCATCAATTTTTAAAACTGTTGAAGAGTTGGATATAGCGGTAGCAGAGTTAGCTGAAAAGCTTTCAAAATCAAATCCGGAAGCAATGGAAATGCTGAAAAAAGTATTCTGGAAAGGAACAGAAAACTGGGACACACTTTTGATTGAACGTGCTGAAATGAGCGGGAAATTGGTGCTTTCAGAATTTACCATAAATGCGATAAATAAGTTTAAAGCGAAAGCATAGAATTATCTTTTTTATTATTCTAATGGCCTGATTCTTGTATTCATGCACCACCCAAATGCAAAAACGTTTAAATAAATTTATTAGTGAAACAGGCACATGTTCCAGGCGTGAGGCTGATAAGCTTATTGAACAAGGACGAGTTACTGTAAATGGCAAAATTCCTGAATTAGGAACAAAAGTTTCTACTGCTGATGAAATTACAATTGATGGAAAACCTTTAAATACAAAGGAAAAAACAATTTACATCGCTTTTAATAAACCTGTTGGGATTACAAGTACAACTGATTTAAAAGATAAAGATAATATCATTGAGTATATTAATCATCCTAAGCGAATATTTCCAATTGGTAGATTAGATAAGCCTTCTGAAGGATTAATCTTTTTGACGAATGACGGTGATATTGTAAATAAAATTTTACGTGCGGGTAATAATCATGAAAAAGAATATGTAGTAACAGTTGATAAACCAATAAAAGAAGACTTTATCCTACGGATGGGAAATGGAATTCCAATTTTAGACACTGTAACAAAAAAATGTTTTGTAACGCAAGAAGGAAAAAATAGATTTCGTATTATTTTAACTCAAGGTCTTAACAGACAAATTCGCAGGATGTGTGAAACCTTAGATTATAATGTTATAAAGCTAAAGAGAACACGTATCATGAATATTACTTTGGAAAAATTAAATCCAGGAGAATGGCGTTATTTATCATCCGAAGAAATAAATACAATAAATAAATTAGTAGAATCATCAAGTAAAACTGAAGAAGCATCAAAAATTGAAGATCATGAAAATTAAAAATAAAGTAAGTGTATTAGATAAAAAAACATTAAGTCTTTTTCTAAAAATTGGTTTTGCAGAAGGAGTATCCTTTCTCATATTATTATTTATTGCAATGCCACTAAAGTATGTTTTTGGTATGCCAATGCCAGTGAGGGTTTTCGGAATGATACATGGTGTTTTGTTTGTTGGATTTGTTGTTGCTCTTGTAAAAGCAACCTTGGAATATAATTGGAGTTTCAAAAAAGCATTGATAGGATTTCTACTTTCTTTTTTGCCTTTCGGAACATTTTATTTGGATAGAATTTTGAAAAAAGAAATGTAGATTTTATTTTTTAACAACTTCTAGATACCTTTTTCTAAAAAAAGGGAATATTCGAATTCACTAGGTAATATCATCCTTTGAGTTCGTCTGCTTTTAACAAGCTCACTGTAAATTCTGGAACAGTAAAAAGAAATTTTATTTTGAAACTTCTATCTTAACTTTTTTATTCTTGATCTTTTCATTCTTTATTAGACCAAGAACGGAATCAATTTTTTTTCTGTTTATTGCTGCATAAGACGAAAAATCAAGTACTTCAATAAGGCCTAATTCTTCTTTTTGTAATTTCCCTTTTTGTAAAAGCATTCCGACAATATCCATTTTATTGATCTTGTCTTTTTTCCCGGCAGCAATGTAAAGTGTACACCAAGAAGTATTTTCGGGAATTTTATTTTCTTTAGGCAATACTTCTTCAGTTGGAGTTTCTTTAATAAACGGAGGAATATGTTCACCTGCCCCCAATATTAAATAAGCTGTTCCCTTGGCATTCATACGCGCTGTGCGGCCATTGCGATGAATGAAAACATCTTCTGTGTGCGGTAATTGGTAGTGAATTATATTTTCAATTTCAGGAATATCTAATCCGCGTGATGCTAAATCTGTTGTTATTAAAATACGATAGCTTCCATTTCTGAATTTTATCAAAGCTCGTTCTCTGTCTTCTTGCTCCATTTTACCATGAAATGTACCATGGGTCAAGCCTTTTTCTTTTAACAATTCACTGAAACGATCAACAGCATCACGATGATTACAAAAAACAAGAGTAGCTGTATTGCCCAATTTACATATCAATGCGTATAATGCGTCCAGCTTATCTTTTTCTTCTGTTTTGACAATTTTTAGTTTTAAACCTTCAGTTTTTGTGGGCGTAGTGCTTAGGAAATTTAATTCTATTGGGTCGTTGATTCCTGTAAAAGTTGGTATTTCCTTCATCTTGGTAGCGGAGGTCAACATTCGTTTCTTCAATTTTTTTAATTTATAAATAATAAACGACATGTCTTCCTGGAAACCAAATTCTAATGCTTTATCAAATTCATCTAGCACTAATGAAGTAATTGTTGATGTGTCAACATATTTGTTCCGAATGTGAAATGCTATTCTTCCTGG
>CAIXIP010000079.1 GCA_903919535.1 uncultured Bacteroidota bacterium
ATATGTAGCACCGATAGGAGCAGTAATAACGATAGTACCAGTAGCAAGTGAACAAGTCGGTTGAATAGTAGTGCTTGCTGTTGCAGCAACAGGAGCAGTAGGTTGAGCATTTACAACAACAGCAGTAACAGCAGAAACACAGGTATTATCAGTAGTTCTTCTAACAAGAATATTATGTGAACCAGCCGCAATACCCGCAAAAGTTACAGAAGCCTGATACGTTCCACCATCAATATTGTATTCATATGTAGCACCGATAGGAGCAGTAATAACGATAGTACCGGTAGCAAGCGAACAAGTCGGTTGAATAGTAGTACTAGCATTAGCCGCTGTTGGACCAGTAGGTTGAGCATCTACAACAACTGCAGTAACAGAAGAAACACAGGTATTATCAGTCGTTCTTCTAACAAGAATATTATGTGAACCAGTAGCCACTCCAGCAAAAGTTACAGAAGCCTGATACGTTCCACCATCAATATTGTATTCATAAGTGGCACCAATAGGAGCAGTAATAACGATAGTACCGGTAGCAAGCGAACAAGTCGGTTGAATAGTAGTACTAGCAGTAGCCGCTGTTGGAGCAGTAGGTTGAGCATTTACAACAACCGCAGTAACAGAAGAAACGCACGTATTATCAGAAGTACTTCTAACAAGAATATTATGTGAACCAGCAGCAATACCCGCAAAAGTTACAGAAGCCTGATACGTTCCACCATCAATATTGTATTCATAAGTAGCACCAATAGGAGCAGTAATAACGATAGTGCCGGTAGCAAGCGAGCAAGTCGGTTGAATAGTAGTACTAGCAGTAGCTGCTGTTGGAGCAGTAGGTTGAGCATTTAGTGTTACTGGCGTTGAAGAAGATACACAAGTATGGTTTGATGCATTTCTAGCAGTAACATTATAAATAGCATTTGCGGCAACATTGGTAAAAGTAACTGCTGTTTGATATGTTGATCCATTAATGCTGTACTCATAGCCTGCACCAATTGGGGCGGTAACTAAAATTGTACCTGTAATTACTCCACAAGTAGGTTGAGCAGTTGCACTAGCTGCAGGTGCGACAGGCACAGCATCTACATTAACGGAGAAGTTGTAATTAATACTATTGCAAGAAATTGAATTTTTAACAGTTAATATTGCATTGTATGTTCCAATTGATGCTGCAGCCGGACAAACAATAACAATTGGGGAAGATGGCAATGCTGCATTTGTAACATCAACAAATCCCTGAGCCTCAGCAGTAGGATCAAAATCGATGCTATAAGTTGTTGGTGTTTGAGTTGTTGCTGAATAAGTCAAGTTAGTAGAAGTGGAACCTTTGCAAACAGATGGGGTAGCCCCAAGTGTAATGGTAGGTAAGGCGATTATGTTTATTGTAAATGTTTGGATTGCAGAAAGATCAATTCCGCCATTTGCAGTACCTCCATCGTCTTGAACTCTTACTGAAACTGTTGCAGCTCCCGATTGATTCGGAGCAGGGGTGTAAGATAATGTACCACTAGCATCTATCACAGGTTGAACTGCAAATAATGTATTGTTATTATTTGTTAGAACAAAAGAAAGTGTTTGTGCTGATTCATTTGTAGGTCCAACACTTAGGGCTGTAGCCCAACTAATTGCAATTTGCAAATCGCTATTGATACAAACTGATTGATTTGCTCCTTTTGTAAAGGAAGGAACATCATTTACTGAATTTACAGTTACAGTGATGGTTGCAGCATTGGAATTTGTACCTCCATCATCATCAACCAAATAAGTTATTGTGGCAATGCCGAAATAGTTTGCGGTAGGTGTATACGTTACTATTCCCGAAGCATTTACACTCCAGCTACCTTCCGCTGTTGTTAAAGTTGTCTGTATACCGGCAGTTGTAGGGTCTAAATCAACTGTTGTTATATCAATTATTGCCGGAGAAGTTGCAACATCATTTGCAGTTACATCGAAACTAATAGGTGCATCTTCATTTGTGGATGCAGCATCATTCACTGCTACAGGTATTCCAGACGGCAAAACTGTAACTATAATTGTTGCAGTATTCGAAATTGCACCAGTATTGTCATTTACTGTATAAGTAATTGAAGTAACCGTTCCTGTATATCCTGAAGTTGGAGTAAAGGTTACATTCCCAGAATTATCAACAGTAAATATACCCTGACCTGACACTGCATAGCTTGATTGAGTACCAGGAAATGAAGGGTCTAAATCTACAGTTGTTGTATTTATTGTACCATCAACATCAACATCATTATTTGTAATATTGAAAGTTATGGGAGTATTGTAAAAAGCTGTTGCAGTATTATTAACAGCAACTGGTGCATCATTAACCGGATTTATAGTTACAGTGATGGCAGCAGGCGCATTAATATCTGAAGTTAATCCTAGATTATCATTAACAGTATAAAATATTGTAGTTGCAGTACCATTAAAGTTTAATGCAGGTGTGAATGTTATATTCCCTGAACTGTTTACAGTATATGTTCCTTCACCTGTTACAGAAAAAGTAGTTTGAGTTCCTGCAGTGTTTGGATCCAAATCAACGGAGTTTGCATTTATTGTACCATCAAGATCATAGTCGTTATAAGTAATACTAAAAGTGACAGGTGTATCTTCATTTGTGCTGGCAGCATCATCAACAGCAAATGGTGCACTATTTACATGAAGCACTGTAACTGTAATATATGCAATATTTGAAACTAGATTTGCACTATCCTTTACGGTATAATCAATCGTTGTAATACCACTATAATTCCAATCTGGCTGAAAAGTAACATTACCATTCATATCAACTGAAAATGTGCCTTCGCCATTCACATAAAACGATTGCTGTATACCGGATGTTGCTGGATCCAAATCAACTCTTGATGGGTTAATTCCATGCGCCACACCATAATCATTTGCTGTTGCACTAAACGTTACAGAAGTATTTCCATTTGTTGTTGCAGCATCGTCTACTGCAACTGGGGCACCAGCAGGCGATACGTTTATTAATATTGTTGCACTATTAGAGCATTGTCCTAAATTGTCATTAACGGTATAAATAATAGAAGTAGCTGTACCATAGAAACTTGATACAGGGGTGAAAGTAACATTCCCTGTATTATTTACAGTATATGTGCCTTCCCCTATAACAGTGAAGGTTGTTTGAATTCCTGGTGTTAATGGGTCTAAATCGACAGTTGCAACATTGATTGTTCCATCCACATCCGAATCGTTAGTTGTAACATTAAAGGTTACTGGAATGTTTTGAGTTGTACTCGATACATCATCATTAGCAACTGGCGCCTGATTCACAAAAGTTACAGTTACATTTATTGTTGCAATATTTGAAATTAAACCACTATTATCTTTTACAGTATAGTTTACAGGAGTTGCAGTTCCATAATAATTGGTTACTGGTGTAAAAGTTACAGTACCAAAAGCGTCAACAACATAAGTCCCCTGACCGGCAACTGTAAATGAAGTTTGATAACCTGCTGTGCTTGGGTCCAAATCTACTGTTGAAGGATCAATTGTTCCGTCCACATCGGTATCATTGGAAGTTATGCTAAATGAAATTGGAGAGTTTTCATTTGTTGTTATTGAATTGTTTACTGCAACAGGCGCATCATTTACAGGAATTACTGTAACCGTAATGGTTACTGCATTTGAAATTAATGCATCGTTATCAGTTACAACATAACTTATCGCAGTTGTTGTTCCATTGTAATTTAACACTGGAGTAAAAGTTACGTTGCCAGTGTTGCTAACAGTAAAAGTGCCTTGCCCTGCAACAGTAAATGTAGTTTGAATTCCTGCAGTAGAAGGGTCTAAATCAACTGTAGCAACATTGATAGTTCCATCGGGATCAGTATCATTTGTTAGAACATTAAAAGTAACAGGAGTATCTTCGTTTGTTGATGCTACATCAGCAACTGCGATAGGTGCTGTTGTAATCTTAATTCCAAAATTTACATTGATATCATTATTGGTTGTAAATCCGGGAACTGAAACTATTCCATTGGTAGTACCATCGTTGCCTGTTAACGAATTTGTCAAGTCATTATTTTTTTCTCCATTATTTGAACAGCCTGCTGGCAAGGATGCAATGGGTGTTTGGCTAAAATTATAACTTATTGTGCTTAATACCACAGTATATGCTATACTTGCAGTTACATTGGTAATAATATATGTTCCATTTGCATTTACTGCCACCGAATTTTTAGCTGCTGTTCCGCCAGAAACCAATGTTACATATAACTGAGTGCCTTTAGGATTACCAATGCCGGTGCCATCTACTTTGTTTGTACCTGCACTTCCATTTGGATCCCAATAAACATTACCTAAAATTGAAAGACTTGAATTTAAACAATCGGAAATTGGAATACTTTTACAAGAAGGAGCCAGTGTTTGACAAGAATTTGAAGCCGTAACACATACATTGTAATTTCCACTTTGGCCAGCACCATTAAAATCCATTGTACTTGAAGTGGTCCCTTGTCCGGAAACTACTGTTCCGCCAGAAGGTGCAGACCAAGTATATATTGTTGCGTTGGTATATGGAGCTACTGAAAATCCCATTGAAGTTGCATTGTCACAATAAGAACCAGGTATTGTATAATAAACTTTGACAGTTACAAAATCAATGCGAGCTGTAGCTGTACCCGATGATCCTGTGGCAGTTGCTCTAATTCGAATGCCAAACAAGGTATTGTTTATTATCGTTGGATTTAATGTTGCAGCTGTTGTTCCCCAAATATTAGCTGCACCACCATAAGTAGCTGTAGCGTCTGTTGTTGCAGGGAAAGTAAGCGTATTGTCGCTTGTCCCAATAGCAGTTCCATTTGATTGAAGTCCCACTCTGCCACTGGAAACTACTCTTGTACCAGTAGTAGTATAACTTCTCTCAACAACAACTTCCACTCCATTAATGGTTGCAGCAGTTGGTATTGCAAATCCAAAGTTTGATAAGAATAAATTAGCAGAATTAGAATTAGAGTTTAAGGCTACTGTTGCCCAAGCATTATTGCTTGTTGTAGTATTTGTGCTGGTAGTCCAGCCAGTAGCTGTGCCAGCTATATTTGCCAGAGTACTGGTGGTAGTATTTGAAGGAGCATTAAGTTCTGTGATTATTCCAGCGCCAACAATAGCACTGCTAACCGTTACAATTGGCGCACCACTTAACCCGGAAGATATACATCCATGAGCATCAGTTACCGAGGTAAGACCATAAGTTGTTGTTGTTAATGGATTTACCGGAATGTTATTTCCGGACGAATAATTACTTGTTGTTCCGCCTCCGTTATTTATCATCACACTAAATGGTGAAGCTCCACCAGTAATTGCTACTTGTAAATTTGCTGTTCCAGCATAACATATTGTTGCAGTACCTGATAAAACAGAAGCTGTTGGGCCAACATTAAATGTAACATTCACGTCATCAGTACTCGGAGGACACGAACCACTTGTTATTGACCATCGCAGTGTATAAGCATTTCCAGCTACACCAGTAAATGTGCTTGTTGGACTACTACTGTTACTAAAACTACCTCCTGTACCCGAAACTATTGACCATACTCCAGTGCTTCCTGCAGGGTTGTTCCCGGCTAAAGTAACTGTAGTAATGCCACAAGTGCCAAATCCAACTTGGTCTGGACCAGCATTTGCCACATTTATTACTACTGGCATCGGGTAAACAAAATCGCAATTTGTACCGGTAATGTAGATGTGACAAGTATATGTACCCGAATTTAATGCTGTTATTCCAACAATAGATGGATTTTGTAATGTAGAGGAAAATCCGTTCGGTCCGGTCCAAAGATAAGTTGCACTAGGGGAAGAACTAGCTGTAAAATTAAGTGTTCCTCCAACGCAAACAGGAGTATTACTGCTAGCAACAGGTGCTGAACATCCTCCTACGTTAATTGAAGTAGATGTAGTACCTGATATTGGACAGCCAAAAGCGTTATATATTCCAGGATTACTGGCATTATCAAAGGTATTTCCTGAAACATTTCCAGTACCTACAATTCTAGCACTATTATTTATTACATTATCGCAGGCGAGAAAAACGCAATCATTGGTTGCTGTAACTCTAAATTTTATTACCGTACTATCAATTCCTGTTGGAGAATTATTAACAAGACCTCCAATAGAAGTATTAGCACCTGTTCCAACACGAACCCTAACAACTCGGGAAGCGGAAATATATTCAGCTTGATCATCCCCTGCAACGTCAGTCTTTGAACCTGAATTTGGCCCATAAACTATTTTTATTGACCCCGGTACAAAATGAGCATTCCCTTCAATGGTATCTTTTATATATGTTTTTATTGATGGGTCTGATCCTATGTTTACCCCCGTAATAGTATATTCTAAAGTGTCTCCCGGTTGAACAATACCACCATTTAAATCAACCGCTTTAACAGCTGCTCTTAAATCTGGCTCGTATACATCAATTGCAGAAGTTACTACTTGGGTTAAATAGGTTTCGCCTCCTGTTTTCTGACGAATGGTAGCAGATATTGCATTATTCCCGATATAATTTTTTGTAGTATTATCTGGCGAAAAAATATTGGCATCATATCCTAATGTGTTATTATAACTTGGCTTTCTGTAAGGAGTTAAAACGCCATTTCGAGAGAGTGTACTATTAAAAACATCGTTAGCATTATGCAATGCATTTGATACTTTTATGAATGATGACGCACCTTTGAATAATAATGAATCTCCTATAAGGGATCTATCTCCATCATATGCAACCAAACCTAGTTCAAATGTTACTGGACCACTCAATGGCGTTTGAAATCCAGAAATAGGAATATCAACTGTAGAAAATGCACCATTTGAAACATTAGCTAACCCTTCAAATACAGTTAAGTTTCGCATTGTCAATAGGTCACTTTTGTAGATTATTACAATGGTCCATCCTCCAAAAA
Organism: uncultured Bacteroidota bacterium; assembly: GCA_903919535.1. Lineage (GTDB taxonomy): Bacteria > Bacteroidota > Bacteroidia > 2-12-FULL-35-15 > 2-12-FULL-35-15 > 2-12-FULL-35-15. Next base: position 6,918 of record CAIXIP010000079.1, read on the forward strand.
GATTTTTTGCTCCTATGTCAGTTGCTACATTAGCAACAGTAATACGAGCATTTAAACCGCCTGCTTGCATTATTGATGTTATGTCTTTAAAGCAATGATACGTTCTGAAACCAGTTGTATTATCTTTTAAAACATCTGCAGTTAAACTCTGATAAGCCCCATTATTAGCTTTTATCTTAATTTGATCTCGTGTTGCCCAATTTTCTTGTCCCAATAGATTTTCACCTCCCCAATACAAACCAGCCCAACTAATTTCGTTGCACTGTGCCAAAGCGATACTATCGCTGCTCGACATAAATGTTGAGGCATCACCATCAACATCAATGTATCCATTTATAAAGTTATTGTCATAACCTGTACCTGCAGGTGGCAGTTCGTTTTGCTGAACTGTAAAAGGATTTGACTGAACAGAGGAATTAGACAAATAAAGAATGCCGCCTTTTTGTGTAATTGATTTACGTACAAAAAAAGGAGTGATTACTTGTGCAAATGTTATTGAACATGCCAATAACAGGGCTGTTGTAAGTATTAACTTTTTCATAGGGGGGTATTTTGAGTAGTGTGGTTCATACTAAAAATTTCAGAATATATAATGACTGATGCGGAAGAAAACTTTAAATCTTCAGCAGTGAAGTTTGTGTTTTTCAAGTGTAAAATACCTCATAATTAAAATGACAAAAAATCCAAAAACGCATTTTTTCTTACATGCGTAATGAATACATGAAACACGTCAATGACGTCTTAAATAAAAAATAATAATTCGAGTTAAAATAACTTAGGGGGAGAAACTAGTTTTTTTGCAAATTTAATAAATAATTCGATTTTTTTGTAAAAAATGATAGTTATTTATATTTGTATTAAACAAGATATCTGTATATTAGATAGTAAATATGAATTCTATCATGTAATATTAAAAGGAGGGTTGTGTTTTTTAATTTTACGCAGAACTACCTTTCGAAGAAGTTTAGTTGACTTAATGATCAAATCTTTTTTTTGTTTGTAACAAAGGATTGTGTCATATTTCTAAACAGAGTTTGGCTAAGAAAGAGAGGTTGAACGCATTGCCTTTTTTGTGTCTATATATATTCTCAATCTTTTCCCAATTTTCTAAGTAAAAACTTCGGTGTACGATGATGGAATTTAATTATTTTTTGGTTTTTAAATCTATGAAAATCGTTTATAAAGTTCAATACCAAACCTATTGGAAACAGACGTTTATTATTTCCGAAGGGGTGATAACATTTATTTGTCATCAGATTTCCTCAAAAGAGTAGGTACATTAAAGGGATTTGGAACAACTATTCTTGGACAAGATGACGATATTTTTCATTTTAAGTAATTAAAAAAATAAGCACGAAAGCGGTCTGAAGTTGAAAGCGAATAAGTTAAAAACTACAACAATTAGGCTCATTATTAGACCACTTAATTCAACTTGGATATACATTGAAACTTAAATAAGAATGATATTTATTCCAGTCTTTTATTTAATCAGACTTACTATAAATACTTTTTTGCTTCCGGAAAATCAATAGTTTTTTAATATTTTCGAATTCAGAAATTATGTAATGTTTATATAATTTTCAAATTATTATTGTTGTAACCTGCGAAATTTTTGTTTTGCAGAAAAATAAAAATTATTCTAAATGAGAAAACACCTGACTATTTTCGCTTCCAGCCCAATTGCTTTTTTTATTGTACTCACGATGTTTTTTAGTGGACAAACTATATGTGCGAGTACGATTTATGTCAACGATGCTGCAATATTAGGCGATATATATACTTATGCAATAGGATCAGATGCAACAGGTACTGGGACATCTCTCAAACCCTATGCTACGTTGTCAAAAGCACTAACTTCTGCAGCTGCAGGTGATGTAATTTATGTGGATGCAGGAACATATACAGGAGCTTTGAACAGAGGACTTAGTTTTAATAAAGCGATTACACTTAACGGTGCTGGAGTATCGAAAACATTTATCGATGGTGGAAACACAACAACTTTATTTGGTACTATTACCTCAAGCAATGTCAAGTTAAATTATTTCAAATTATTGCATTTCGGGGCAATTGGAGCTGGTTCTGCTAATGCCATAAACATAGCTGCGGGAGCATCCAACCTAACCGGTATTGCTTTTACTGGAGTATGGTTGGATCAGTGTGTTGGTTCAGGTGGAGATGGTTCTATTAGAATTTATTCAACAGGAGCAGGTGCGGTTACTGCTACTTTCACAAATTCACTTTTTACATGTAATAGTAATGCTTCCTATGGCGGGGCTTTCTTTATTGCAGGAGATAAACATAACATATCGTTCACTTCATGTTACTTTTATAAAAATGAAAGGTTTGAAAAAGGTGGTGCTATCTACATTGGCGGAACGAATAGTACCGCAGGAACTGCGACAGTTGTAACAATCGACAAGAGTGGATTTGTAAGTAATATAGGAACTGTAGGAGGTGCCATTTTTACAGAAGGATCGCAGCTTATTGTTACAAACTCTTGTTTTACTGGTAACCAATTAGAAGCTTCCGGATCGTCTGATTATGGAAATGCTATTTGCGGTGGTTTGTATTCGATAATGAGTATCTCCAATTCAACTTTTACTACCAATACTGTTGGTAAGGCTGCGGTTGCGACAAGTTCGCTTTATGGAGCTTCAGGTTCTGCAGGAGGATATGGATTGACTATAAGTACCAGCACTTTTGATAATTCGGGTGGATCACCACAAGCAGTTTACTATAGAGGAAGTGCTGCTTCAACTTGCAATGTTAACAATTGTACATTTTCCGCATCAGTAACTAATCAAATAACACAATCTTCAGGAATTTTTAATTTAACAAACTCTGGAAATCCAACGAAAACCGGAACTTTTGCAGGAAATACGAATGCCCCTAGTTCTGCTGCAAACCCGACATGTTTCGGATCGCTTTCAGGATCTTGTGGCTCATTGGCTTTAACCTGTTCATCTGATATGTTTCCGCCTATTATTATTAGAACACAGGATACAACGCTAGCCACTAATCCTACTTGTACATTTGTTATCCCTGCTTTTACTGCGTTTGATGATTGTGATGCAAGCCCCACGGTTACTTCTGTTCCCGTTGCCGGAACAGTGTTAGCTTCGAACACGACTACTTCGGTTGTTATTACTGCAACTGATGCAAATGGAAATTCTTCTTCTGTTACCTTAAATGTTATTACTCCTGTTTGTATTCCTTGCGCTAATCCTTCAGCTCCGGTTATAGGTGCGATTACTCAACCAACATGTTCAATTTCTACAGGAAGTGTTGATTTAAGTGGTCTGCCTGCCGCGGGAACTTGGACTGTAACTGTAGCTCCTGGCGGAACAACAATAACAGGTACTGGTCCAACCACAACAGGTACATTTTCGAGTTTAACCGCGAATACATACACATTTACAGTTGCTTCGGTTGCAGGATGCTCCTCACCATCTTCTGCGAATGCCGTGATCAATGCCCAACCAATCACGCCCTCATCACCAACAGCAAGTGTATCGATACAACCAACATGTAGCACAGCAACCGGAACTATAAGTGTAACAGCACCAGCAACGGGTTTAGGAATAACGTATACAGTAACAGGCACTGCTCCCGTAGTAGCAGGCGTAACAAATGCTACAGGTGTTTTCTCAGGTTTGTCAGCAGGAGTTTATAGTGTAACAACCTCAGCAAACGGATGTACATCAACATCAATATCATTAATAGTAAATTCTCAACCAATCACGCCATCAGCTCCAACAGCAAGTGTATCTCTACAACCAACATGTAGCACAGCAACCGGAACTATAAGTGTAACAGCGCCAGCAACGGGTTTAGGAATAACGTATACAGTAACAGGCACTGCTCCTGTAGTAGCAGGAGTAACGAATGCCACAGGAGTTTTCTCAGGTTTGTCAGCAGGAGTTTATAGTGTGACAACCTCAGCAAATGGATG
>CAIXIP010000080.1 GCA_903919535.1 uncultured Bacteroidota bacterium
CATTTGATGTTGCTGAAGGAAAAAAAGGTTTAAATGCGGTAAACGTAAAAAGAGCCTAATATAAAATCTTCCTTTTAGAAAAAAGCCTCACAATTTTGCGAGGCTTTTTTATTTTTATAAAACACAAAAATGTTAGCTCGAAAAAAATGCTTAAACAATAATAATGATTCCGTAATATGAAATCTGAGTTTCCTTCATATTCCGAATTAGCTGTTTCAGAAATTCTTCAATGCGAATTTTATGCGGTTTTTCTTCGCAACGACAATATTGTTCAAATTCAAACGAAAGATAATTTCGATTGCGAATTAAACGATGCAATAAACATATTGGACTCAATAAAGCGAGTTAGCAATGGTAACAAATATCCGTTACTTGCTATTTATTCAAACTTCAATACCTATAGCAAAGAAGTCACAGCTCATATTGCCTCACATAATTTAACGAAGGCTGACGCATTGGTTGGCTTTAATTTTGCTTTTATATTAGTTGCGAACTTCTATCTCAGAATCAATAAGCCCAATAGACCAACCAAACTTTTTAAAGATGTGGATAGTGCTATAAATTGGCTAAAAACAATCAAACATTAACTTAACATAAAATCATATAAATAGCATATTTGAGAATTTTTTTTTAGAACTTTTTCAAAAATCTCATTAAAAAAAATGCCCCGATAATACGGGGCATTTTTTTAATTAATTTTTTTGAGAATTTATAACCACCCTCCCATTTCGGTTTTACATGTTTTCTTTTTTCCTTGGCAATCACGATGAGCGCATGAGCTTAGCACAAACATCGTAATCATAATTGCTGAAAATAATAGGAGTGTCTTTTTCATGTTTGTTTGATTGTTTTTACAATAAACGTTGTTTTGTTTCATTTATTAGAAAGCCGCAATTTTATCTGAAATATATTGTCCCGATTTTAGCTTACCAACAATTTTAGAGAACGCATCAATTGTATAATTAACATCTTCCATAGTATGAGTTGCTGTAGGAATGATTCGTAAGATGATCATACCTTTTGGAACAACCGGATATACAACCATTGAGCAGAAAATATTAAAATTTTCACGAAGATCCAAAATTAAATTTGTTGCTTCAGGAATTGAACCATTCATAAATACAGGTGTTACAGGAGAGTTTGTTACTCCAATTTCAAATCCTGCTTCTTTCAAGCCTTTCTGTAATGCGTTTGTAATTTCCCAAAGTTTATTTTTCAATTCGGGTTTTGTACGCATCAACTCTAAACGTTTTAATGCACCAATTACCAATGGCAATGGTAAGGATTTTGCAAATATTTGAGAACGCATGTTATAGCGTAAATATTCGATTACTTGCTCATCACTTGATATAAAACCACCAATTAAAGCAAATGATTTTGCAAAAGTTCCAAAATAAATATCAATTCCATCCTGACAACCTTGCTCCTGACCTGTTCCACCACCTGTAGCACCCATTGTACCAATTCCATGAGCATCATCAACGAATAATCTGAATTTGAATTTTTTCTTCAGTTCAACGATTTCCTTTAATTTCCCCTGGTCACCACGCATACCAAATACGCCTTCTGTAATAAGAAGAATAGAACCATTTTGCTCTTCTGCAAGTTTTGTTGCACGTGCTAATTGCTTTTCGCAATCTTCAATATCATTATGCTTAAAAACATAACGTTTACCCATATGCAAACGAACGCCATCTAAAATACAAGCATGAGCTTCAGCATCGTATACAATTACATCATGGCGGTCAACTAAACAATCAATTGCTGATACCATTGCTTGATAACCGAAATTACAAAGTATAGTTTCTTCTTTTTTAACAAATTCAGATAACTCTGCTTCCAATTGCTCATGGAAATTTGAATTTCCACTCATCATTCTGGCACCCATTGGGTTTGCGAAACCGTATTCTTTTGCTGAATCAGCATCCGCCTTACGTACTTCAGGATGATTTGCTAAACCTAAATAATTATTCAAGCTCCAATTTAAACGCGGTCGACCTCTAAATATCATATTAGGACCTATTTCACCTTCCAATTTTGGAAAAGTAAAATATCCATGTGATTCTTTTGCATGCATCCCTATCGGACCACGGTTAGCTTTAATTTTTTCAAATAAATCTTTCATCGTATCGTTATTATAGTAATTTAATAAAAATTTAAGGCACGAAATTAATGCTTTATGGCTTAGTTTCAAAGGTTTTTTAATTAACAAAACCCGGTTTAATGAATATTAGAATGAATAATGCGTATATTTCAATCAAAAAACTTATCTTTGCCAACTTATTATGTATATAAAAGAACTAAAAATATCTTTCATTGTTATTCTGTTCCTGAGCATTGTTTCGTGTCATAGCGAAAAAAAGGTTTATGAATCAGGAGATAACTCAGGGAAGCCAAAGCGTTTTGAGGTTACAATTGGCAAGTTTAATAAACTTGTGAAAAGTAGTGACATGGATGCAAAATATGCTGCTGCTGTAAGATATTTTGATAAAGAAGATTATACAAAAGCATTAACTCTTTTTGAAGAATTAATGAGTATCTACAGAGGTACTGCTAAAGCGGAAGAAGTTAATTATTATTACGCTTATTGCAATTATAATCTAGAGGATTATTTAGTTGCGGGTTACCAATTTCGTAATTATGCAAAAATGTTCCCAAACAGCAAACATGCAGAAGAGTGTGCTTATATGAATGCTTATTGTTTTTACCTTAATTCACCGGAATATAGCCTTGATCAAATTGATACAAAACTAGCTATTAGAGAGTTTCAACGATTTACAAATCAATATCCGAAAAGTGGACGAATTCCAGAATGCAATGAAATATTAGATAAATTAAGAGGGAAATTAGAGATAAAATCATACGAAAGTGCAATGCTTTATTATCGAATGAGTGATTATAAAGCTTCTATTGTTTCCTTTAATAATCATCTGAAAGACTTTCCTGATACAAAGCACGTTGAAGAAATTAATTATTTAACCATTAAATGCTATTATTTATTGGCTTTAAATAGTATTGAATCAAAAAAACAAGAACGATTTAAATCTGCTGTGGATAGCTACTTTAAATTTGTTGACAATTTTCCAAAGAGTGA
>CAIXIP010000081.1 GCA_903919535.1 uncultured Bacteroidota bacterium
AAGTGGCAATAGCTTTTAATGATAAATAATTAGTTTAACTTTGCATCAATAAAATAAAAATGAAACGAGCTGTTATTTTAATATTTTCTATTCTTATACTATGCAATAATTCCCAAGCCCAGAGTGCTTCATCTGACACAGGAAAAGTTGAGCTGGTGCAGGATTATAAAGTAAAAGCCTTGTTGAACAAACATGTTGAGATAAATGCAAAATCTTCAATAAAAGGATATCGTGTGAAAATACATTTTGGTTCAGATAAGAATAAAGCGAATGAAATAAAAGCAAAATTTTCTACGTTGTTTCCAGATGTGCCCTCATATGCAAAATATGATCAACCGAATTTTAATATTAGGGTTGGGGATTTCCGAACCAAACTAGAAGCGTATAAATTTTTAAAAGAAATACAAACAGAATTTCCGTCTGCTTTTATTGTTCAGGATGATATTGAGTTTCCAAAACTTGATTTGAGTGAAAAAAAATAAAATATCTTAATAATTCATCATCCTCAGTATTTCAATTTTTTTCTTCAATTTACTACTGTTAAAACCCTTGTTAATCAAGGCTGTTTTGTTTCAAAGCCTAAAAAATGTCAATTTATAATTTGGAATTGGAATTTCATGTTATTACCTTAGCCTGATAGATAACTCTCTAAAATAATAATTTAATTAATGTTCCCCATGAAAAAAATTACATTGCTTATGTCGAGTATAATGGCTTTTGGTGTCATTTATGCTCAAGATTCTCCATCTGATAATAAGGTAAAAGTTATATACCCTTCAGATTTTCAAATATCAAAACCAGTAAGAGAGCTTTTTGAAACTAATGATGTTGAAGAAAAATCTGATTTTGTTTCAAGAGACCGTGAAAACAGAACCCCACAAGTTTTTAAATATACAGCGAAAGATGGTCCTGAATATGGTAATGACCCAAGCACTATTCAACGAGTAATGGGTACAAAACAAGTGGCTGCTCCATTAACAAATTGGTTAGGTCAAAATGGAGGAGGGAGTTGTCCTCCTGATCCAAGTGGAGCTGTAGGTTTAACTCAATATGTTCAGTCAGTAAATGCAACCCCATTTAAAATATTTAATAAAACAAGCGGTGCTGCAATTGGTTCAATAAAAAATATTGGTGCACTCTGGACTCCTGCATTAACTTATAATGATGGAGATCCAATTGTGTTGTATGATAAATATGCTGATCGTTGGGTACTTACCGAATTTGGTGACAATTATGGAGCTAACGGCAATAAAATTCATATTGCTATTTCTCAAACTAATGATGCATCAGGTGCATATTATCTGTATACTTATACTGATACAGAATTTCCTGATTATTTAAAGTTTTCAATTTGGGCAGATGGTTATTACATGACCTCTAATGAGGCTGCTGATAAGGTTTTTTGTTTCGAAAGAACTGCAATGCTTGCAGGAACTGCTTCAGCAAGATCGATAAGTAAAACTTTCACAACTGGTTCAACCAGTGCATTCTTTGTTCCAATGCCAGCAGATGCAGATGGAGGGCTTCCTCCAGCGGGAACTGCTTTGCCTTTTTTCTCATACTATGAAAATTCTTGGGGTACGGGTGTAGATGCAATAAAAATCTGGAATATGGCTGTAACCTGGGGAACAACACCAGCCGCAACAATTACAGGACCTGTTTCAATCAATACGGCATCTTTTGATGGAACATATAATAGTGGTTGGAATGATATTTCTCAATCTAGCGGTACTCAAAAGCTTGATGGAATTGGTGGCGTACTTAGCTATAGAGCCCAATGGAGAAAATGGCCTACTTATAATTCAGTGGTATTATGTTGGCCTGTTGCTATTAGTACAACACAAAGGAGTATTAAATGGGCAGAGTTGCGTCAATCAGGAGCAACATGGGCTTTATTTCAAGAAGGTATTTATGCTCCAGATGGATTAAATCGTTGGCTTGGTAGTATTGCAATGGACGACAATGGAAGTATTGCATTGTGTTATGCTGTTTCTGGAACCGGTACATCACCAAGTTTGAGATATACTGGCCGTTATAAAACGGATGCTGTTGGAACGATGACTGTTGCTGAACAAGTTGCTGTTGCAGGTTCTGGTGTTATGACAGCTTGTTCTAATCGTGTTGGTGATTATTCACAAACCACACTTGATCCTGATGGTCTTACTTTTTGGCATACTGGTGAATATGTTGCAAGCGGCCAACCTGCAACTAGAATTTATTCATTTAAATTGCCACTAGCTGTCGGAATAAACGAAGAAGAAGTTCAACCATCATTTCTTGTTAATCAATCTGGAAATGTATTGAATTTTTCAGCTTCAAAATTGCCTTCTGATGAAGAAATGGTAGTTGACTTATTCGACATTGAGGGAAGACAATTAAATGGAAAATCAATCAAACCGATTTCTAATAAATTTGAAACAACTATCGATGTATCTGGCTTAGCGAAAGGAACTTACCTAGTAAGAGTTGGTAATCCAAATTTTCAAAGAGTTGTTAAAGTAGTCGTTAACTAATTTTTTTATAAAACGTTTCGAATAGAACTCGTGCATTATTATTCTTATTTCAGAATAATAATGCACGAGTTTTTTTATGGTTAATTATAAATTTTATCATTTATTTTTTGAAACTTTTTTTTTCAGAATAGTCATAAATTTTATTTGAAATTTGGAAGTCGAGTTTTCAACAACTACATTAGCGAAACTTTAGGTTTTTACTATAATTATTAAAATTCTCCTCGATGAAAAAAACAACTTTACTATTATCAAGTTTTATATCTATTGCATGTGCTGTAGCGCAGAACACACACAATCTTCCTGAGTCAGGAGTTATACCTTGTTCTGAATTTCATGTTTCTAAACCATTATCGGAATTGTTTGAAAAAAATCCGGTTATAGAAACAGAAGACATACGTGAGAAAACAGAATCACATGACAGAGATAACAGGCCTGCGCAGGTTTATAAATATAAAAGCACAGATGGTATTGAGTATGGTAATGATCCATCTTCAGTGCAATCAGTGATGGGAAATCGTCAACAGATGGCTCCATTGACAAATTGGCTGGGACAAAACGGTGGAGGTTCATACCCTCCAGACCCAAGCGGAGCAATTGGAACAAATTATTATGTTCAATCTGTAAATGCAACACCGTTTAAGGTATTTAATAAAACTACTGGCGCACAAGTGGGTACAGTAAAACAGATCGGTTCACTTTTTGGTTTGACTTCAAATGATGGTGACCCAATTGTATTATATGATAAATATGCTGACCGTTGGTTTCTTAGCCAATTCGGTTTGTCAGGAAATAAAATTTATATAGCTATCTCAACTACAAATGACCCAACCGGAACTTATTATTGCTATACATTTACTTCTCCTGCATTTCCAGATTATTTGAAATTTTCTATTTGGCAAGATGGATATTATATGTGTTCAAATGGACAAAAAAGAGCATTTGCTTTTGACAGAGCAAAAATGCTTGTAGGGGATTTAACTGCAAAATCAGTATATGCTACCTACACGCAAGCAGCAACAGGAGGTTTCTTTTGTCCTTTGCCAGCTGATGCCGATGGTTCTTTAGCTCCTGTAGGAACAGCTTGTCCTTTCTTTGCATATACAGACAACGGTTGGGGTGGTGGAGCAGTTGATGCTGTAAAAATCTGGAACATGACACCAAATTGGACATTAGCAACACCAACACTAACAATTTCTCCAACAGTAGTTACATTGCCAACTGCGGCATTTGATGCATCTTATGATCCAAATTGGGATGACATCACTCAACCAACTGCTGGTTATAAACTAGATGGAATTGGCGGTGTAGCTACTTTCAGAGCACAATGGAGAAAATGGGCTGGTTATAATTCCGTAGTGTTGAATTGGGGGGTGTTAATAAGCTCTACCACTGGTCAAAGAAGTATTAAATGGGTGGAATTACGTCAAAATCAAACATCTGGAACTTGGTCATTATATCAAGAAGGAACCTACACTCCTGATGTGCATTCACGTTGGGTTGGAAGTATTGCAATGGATGACAATGGAAGTATCGCATTATGTTACGCAAAAGCTTCCAGTACTTTGTCAGCAAGTTTAGGTTATACTGGTCGTTTAGCTAGTGATCCACTAGGTACAATGACTTTTGCAGAAACAATTGCAACAACAGGAAGTGGAACACAGACAGCAGCTAATCGTTTCGGAGATTATTCTCAAACATCACTTGACCCCTCTGATGGTGTTACCTTTTGGCATACAGGCGAATATATATCAAGTGGTAATCCTGCAACCCGTGTTTATTCTTTCAAACTTCCGCTTTCTTCCGGAATTGATGAAATTCAGAATCAGTCAACCGTGATAGTAAATCAAGCTAACGGACTTATTAATGTAAATGTATTGAATTTGCCATCAAACGATGAACTAGTTGTTGATCTATTTGATATTACCGGAAAGCAATTACAAGGCAAAAAAGTAGTGCCGTCATCCAATAGTTTGCAAACATCATTCGATGTTTCGGGATTGGCTTCTGGAACATATTTATTGAGAATAGGTAAACAAAATAGTAGTTTCCAAAAGGTAACTAAAATAATTGTTAACTAGTTTTCTAATAGAAATTTTCATGATTAAAAAAATCAAGCGTACTATTTTAAAATATAATAGATGTTTGATTTTTTTGATCATTGTATTAAAATAAATATTTTATGAAATCATACATTGTATTAATAACAATTTGTTTAGCCATGGCAACAAGTTGTAAATCAAAAAAAGAAGTTGCAGCTACTGCTACGGTGCCTGTGACAACTGCAGTCACAGAACAACCTGCGACAAAGGGGAATACTTTTGGAAAAGTTTCTCATCAATACAAAGCAACAGGATGTGCAACAGTAGTTGTTGTGAAAATAGAAGGAGAAGAAAAACCTTTAACCTTAATTCCAAAAGATATATTACCAAGTTCAATTGATATTGATGGTTTGGAAATTTCATTCAATTACCGAACATTAAAAATGCCTCAACCTGCAGGATGCAATGTTGGAATTCCGGCTGAACTAACTGAGATCTCGAAAAAATAATTTCATATAATGTTTCCTTTTTTAGCAACTGTGTTTTTTTGAAATGCAGTTGTTATCTTTACCGCGTGAATAAAAATTTCAAATTATTTTTAATATTAATTTTTTCTTGTGCCTTTCTTTCTTTAGGCGCACAGCCGACAATTGACACCTTAAAATATTGTCTGAAGCAACGCCCGCATTTATTTGCAAAACTTGACACCAGAAATTCATTCATTAGCAATAGTAGAGCAAAAATATTCGGAGTAAAAGCCGGTTTAAAATACGGAAAACGTCTTTCTTTCGGAATAGGTTATAATCAGTTATATCCACCTGCTAAAAATTTTGACACTCAGGTATATTATAGGAATCAGGATAATATTGAACAAAGCGTAACAGCAAATCTAAAGCTATTCTATATTTCGAGTCATGTTGAATATGTTTTTTATCAGACGAAACATTGGGAATTAAGTATGCCTTTGCAAATAGGAGTTGGTCAAACCTATTATAAATACAAGCTATTAGGTGAAACAAAAAAAATAGAAAAGAATGTAAATTTTATTTATGAGCCATGTGTTTCCATCGAATATAAATACCTGAAGTGGATAGGAGTGGGTGCCGATGTTGGCTTTCGGTTTATGGTCACAAAGGATAAAAAATTAAATCAGAATTTTAATTCTCCAACTTATGCATTTAAACTATTGATCTATTACAACGAAATATTTAAATCTCTTTTCCCGAAGAGTAAATATTCAAAATATATGTAGTGTAAATGAATTAGATTTGGCAAAGAAAAATCAATAAAAACTATACTCGAATTTCACAATGATAATTGAAGAATTTTTGAAATCGCGATTTACCTCAGATTTAATAAGTGTATTGGTTTCATTATACAGATAGTTGATCTCAAAGGTTGGCAGCTCATTTTTAAATTTCTTTTCAGATATTAGAACACCATTTTTATCATATTCAAAAGTTGATTTTGTTTTAATTTCTGCGCTTTCGTTACTTTTAAATTGTTGTTCTTTTAACCTTCCATTTTCATCATATAGAAATGCGTTTTCTTGTCGCATCCAGCTAACAATAAACTCGTAATTCTCAGATAATTTATTTCCTTTTGTATCGTAGTTAATGATTGCTTTTTTATATTCGCGGCCTTCGTCATTCAAGCAGCTTTTTTTTATTTGAGCAGGAGCGAGGGTTGTATATTCAAATGTTTCGGAGGATAGAATTTTTTGTACGCCTAATTTGAATTCATTTTTACTTTCACTGATATTAGTTTCTCGGCAATGGAGTTCCTTTTTGAGTTGTCCTTGTGGATTGTACTCAAAGTAATAAGCATCGTAATAATCACCTGTTTGTAAGCGTTTGGCAATAATTCGGTTCTGGTCATCGTAAAAAATATTTATAAAAATTGTATCATTGATATATTGAGTGTTTGTAATTGTTCCTGCCTGACGAATGATATGACCGTGTTTTTTAATTGCAGGAACATTTACTTCTGATGTTTGTGTTTTGTTTAGGATGGTATAAAAGTATCGTGTTAAATTACCATTTGTGTCAAATTCATAACCTTGTGTTGCATCTTTATCAATAATAACAGAGCCATCAGGCTTGTCGACAATATCGAGAACGATATTTCTTATTTTATTTTGTTTAATAATTTCGGGATTGAAATTTATTGGTGCAACAGAAACATCAACAGGCTTTGTGTTGATAAATTGAGCACTGCAATTAGTGAATGCGATGAGTATTAAAGAAATTAGAATTGCTTTTTTCAATAGTTATTTGTCCCGTTCGGCTTATGTACGAGAATGTTTTTTGTTTATATTTATTAGTTCAGCTTTTGCAAGGCTTGTTCAGCTTCAGTTACCGGTTGTAAACAGGTTTTGTTGGTGCAAACATAAATAAGTGTTTGTCCTTCAACGTTTCTATTCTTAAGCAAGGGTAACGAACTGTCAATTGTGCTTCCTGCAAATATCACATTTGGAAGGTAATGTTTATTAAATGCTTGACGTTTTTCATCAACAGATTTACCAACAATTGCAACTTCGTAAAATGGTTGAGTGAAATTTAGCAGTAACATTCCCCAATTACTGTATCCTGCCCCATAATTCGAAATTTCATTTAAAACATTATTCAGCATTTTTTTACTCATGGAAATATAATTTTCATTTTTGAGATGAAGCCCCAGCTTGAATAATGATTTGGCAATGCTGGAATTAGAGGCAGGAATTACATTGTCACTTAATTCCATTTTTCGGGCAATAAGAGCTTTGCTTTGGTCAGAAGTAAAATAAAACATTCCGCTGTTTGTATCCATGAAATGTTGTATACAATATTCCATCAGGTCATTTGCTTTCTGTAAATGCGTTTCGTTGAAAGTAGATTCATACAATGAAACAAGAGCTTCAATGAAGAAACAATAATCTTCGAGAAAGCCAATATTTTCTTTTTCATTTGATTTTTCGGAAAGCACTAAATGAGAAATTTTATTCTGCTTGTCAATTCCATTTTCTAAAAGATAATTCACATTTTTAATCGCTACATCTAAAAAATGTGGTTCGTCAAACGCGTTGTATGCATCAATATATCCTTTTAACATCAGCGAATTCCAAGAGGTAAGTACTTTGTTATCCAAACCTGGACGAATACGTTTGTTACGAATTTCTATTAATTCAGTTTTTATTTCAGCGATTGTTTTTTGCAATTCAATAACACTGATGTTATGCTTTGCAGCAATTGCTTCATCACTTTCGTGACGCAATAAAATGTAGTTGTCATGTTCCCACAAACCTTTTTCATTGATGTTAAAATAATCAGCGAAAAGAGCAAATTTTTCTTTCAGAATAGATTGCAACTCTTCTTTTTTCCAAACATAAAATTTTCCTTCTATGCCTTCTGAATCAGCATCCAAAGCCGAATAAAAAGCTCCTTCTGCTGAAGTCATTTCACGTTCAATAAAGGCTAAAGTTTCAAAAACTATTTGTTTGTACAATGGATTTTTTGTTGCCTGAAATGCCTGAGAATATAAGGTTACCAACTGTGCATTATCATAAAGCATTTTTTCAAAATGAGGTGCTTTCCAATAAGAATCGGTAGAGTAGCGTGCGAAACCTCCACCTATCTGATCATAAATTCCGCCATAAGCCATTTTATGAAGCGTTAGTTCCACTTGTTTTAAAACCTCCTCTTGCTTTTCATTTGAAAGAGATTTAATAAACGCGTACTGCAATAAAAATTGGTAATTATTTGGCAAAGGAAATTTTGGTGAAATGTTTGGACCACCTTCAATGGTATCAAATCTTAATTTCCATTTGCTATAGGTTTGATGAAGCAAATCAATATTGAATTCGCTTTCGTTCTCATCTACTTTCACTAGTTCGGCAAGCTTAATCCCTTCGGTAAGTTGTTCGGCATAATCCAAAAATCGCTGTGGTTTTTCATTATATAGATCAGCAATATTGAGCAGAACATCCATCCATTTTTGTTTCGGAAAATAAGTACCACCAAAAACTGGTCGGCCATCTGGTAATGCAAAACAATTTAGTGGCCAGCCACCTTGCCCGGTCATAAGCTGAACTGCGGTCATGTATACTTGATCAATATCGGGGCGTTCTTCTCTATCTACTTTTATGCAGACAAAATAATCGTTCATAAGTTTTGCTACTTGTTCATCTTCAAAACTTTCATGCTCCATTACATGGCACCAATGACAAGCCGAATAGCCAATACTAATTAAAATTGGTTTGTTTTCCTGCTTTGCTTTTTCGAGTGTTTCATCATTCCATGCAAACCAATTAACAGGGTTATGTGCATGCTGTAATAAGTACGGACTACTCTCTTTGATGAGGGAATTTGTATATTTGGGTTCGGTTATTTTCATTTGCCAAAAGTACGAAGGATAATTTTTAAATTATTTATATCAAGACTTATATCGAAATATAATTCCATTAAATGAGTCAAGACCAAAATGATATTCCCACAAATGATTTTTTTCCAAAGGAAAGCGATTTTTCTGCTATGTATGAAAATGATTATTTGCAGAAAACTAAATTTCAACGTTTTGTAAAAACCAAAGGTGTTTATGTTGCAATGGCGAGTACAATGCTGGGTTTGTTTGCTGGCATCCCAATTCTTATTTGGTTTTCAACAGTAATAATGATTAGCGTAGGAAGTATTTTTGTAATGATTTTTATTTTTGGTGCAATAGGATTATTGCAATGGAAATACTTCAGAAATAACATTGATATGGAATACAGGCATTATGCAATGTTTTCATTTACTGGCTTTGCAATGTTTGTAATCAATATAATTCTTTTATTAAATTTTACGGTAAGGATTTCCAAACATAGTGAAACCTGTAAAATTGGATGGATAAGACAAAACGGCTTTGAAACTGAATTGATTATTGATGGAGTAAATGAACGTTTTGAACAACATGTAAATACATATTTGAATTCACATTCATATTATTTTCTTTCAGATGCCCAAACAGTAACCGTTGTTTTTGAAAAAGGATTATTTGGTTTTGATATGATTGGTGGATGTAAGTTTAAATAGTTTTGTTATTCTTAATTTAACCTACTTACCACCCAAGGGAACTCTTTCACTTATATCAACAGGATAGCTCCGTTTAACAAATAGTTTGCCCACTTTTAAATTTCCTTTCAGTCCTACTTTCACATTTTTACTCATTGCGATAGAAAGTAATTTTGGCAGATCAGTAGCACTTAAATTAGAGAAATCAGATTTCACTTTGAAGGTATAACTTTGTTCTGAATGGGCTTTAATTTTTACGTTGTTGGCTAAGTGTGCTTTCCCTGCATTCATTCCGCTAATCATAACATCCACATCTGATTTGTAAATTGTGAAAGCAACTGAATTCGGGTTTTTTATTTTAGCGGTAATTTCAGCTTCAACGCCTTGTTGTGTGAGGCTGGTAATTTGCACATTTTCAATTCCACTGAATGTTACATCCTGAAAATCCCCACAAGACGAAAGAAGCAAAACAAAAAAAGATGAAAGAAGGAAAATTATTTTTCGCATAAAACCTAACGTGTAATTCTGAATATTATTTATTTAACTCCGTAAAATTTTTATAAAAATACGGAATGGTTTCAATCCCCTTTAGATAGTTGAATACACCATAACTCTCGTTTGGCGAATGTATTGCGTCTGAATCTAAACCGAATCCCATTAATACTGAATCTAATCCCAATTCGGATTTAAACATTGCCACAATTGGAATACTTCCACCGCTGCGAACAGGCACTGGCTTTTTCCCAAAGGTAGTTTCCATGGCCATGCTTGCAGCTTTATATGCAATAGATGTTGTTGGAGTTACAACGGGTGCACCACCATGATGAGGTGTTACTTTTACTTTCACCGATTTTGGTGCTATACTTTCGAAATAATTTTTGAAAAGTGTGGTGATATTATCACTGTTTTGATGAGGAACCAATCGCATCGAAATTTTCGCATACGCTTTTGATGCAATAACTGTTTTTGCTCCTTCGCCTGTATAACCGCCCCAAATGCCATTTACATCTAATGTTGGTCGAATAGAAGTACGTTCGTTTGTTGAATAAGTATCTTCACCATGAATGTCAGATAATTCCAATGCTTTTTTGTATGCATCTAAACTGAATGGCGCTTTTGCCATTTCTGCGCGTTCTTCAGCACTTATAATTTCTACATCATCATAAAACCCAGGAATGGTAATGTGGTTTTTATCGTCTTTTAATTTCGCAATCATCTCACACAAAATGTTAATTGGATTCGCTACAGCACCACCATATAAACCAGAATGCAAATCACGATTCGGTCCGGTAACTTCTACTTCAACATAACTTAATCCGCGCAAGCCAACAGTAACAGAAGGTATATCATTTGCAATAATTCCAGTATCGGAAATTACAATGATATCGGCTTTTAATTTGGCTTTATTTTCTTTTACAAAAATTGCAAGGTTTGTTGAACCAACTTCTTCTTCCCCTTCAATCATAAATTTTACATTGCAAGGCAAAGTATTTGTTTGCATCATCAATTCGAATGCTTTCACATGCATGTATAATTGTCCTTTGTCGTCACAAGCACCGCGTGCATAAATTTTTCCATCTTTTATTACGGGTTCGAATGGTCCAGAGGTCCATAATTCAATTGGGTCAGCAGGTTGTACATCATAATGTCCATAAACTAAAACCGTTGGTAATTTTGCATCAATCATTTTTTCGCCATAAACGATTGGGTGACCTGCTGTTTTACAGACTTCAACTTTTTCGGCTCCAGCTGCGATTAATTTTTCTTTTATCGCCTCAGCCGTTTTTTGAACATCAGCAGTATATTTTGGGTCAGCACTTACCGATGGAATTCTTAATAATTCGAAAAGTTCGCTTAGGAAACGTTCTTTGTGAGTTTCGATGTATGAGTTGATGATTGTTTTCATTAGAATGTTTTATTTTTTTATGAGTCTTTCTTGGTAACTTTTGAATCACAAATTTGCAATAATTATTGATAAGACAAGGACTAATTGAAAAAAGAAAACCAAGAAATTTGCAACTTTGAAACCTAATTGTTGATTAAAATAATTTTGAAAAACCAAAATTTATGCTGTTGATTTGCAAAATAAATAAGTTGCTTTGCAACTATTTAGAAGAAAATGGCGTCTTTCCATTTACAAAATCAGATAAAATTGTTGTTAGATAAGTGGTTGAATTGTTGTGATAAGTGGATATTATTTTTCGACTAATTATTTTGAATGGCTTTTTTTGATACATTTGCCTGCTAATCAGACTATAAACAACAATTAATGAATACTATTTCCAGCAAAATCAATTTCGTTCTAATTAGCTTTTTGATTTTTTCGAACTATTCGATCGCGCAATTAACAACAAGTACAGCGATGACACCAACTCAAATGGTGCAGAATGTTTTACTTGGGAGTGGTATTACTGCAACAAATATTACTTATTCCGGTGCAGCATTATCACGCGGTACATTCAATGGTGCCGCTTCTAATATTGGTTTAGCATCAGGTGTAATTATGTCATCGGGCGATATCGCGAATGCGTGCGGTCCAAATAATCAATCTGGTATTTCAACTTCCAATAGTTTATTGGGGGATGCCGATTTGGATATCATCATGTCGCCAACTTTAAGTTATGATGCCGCTGTCATCGAATTTGATTTTGTTCCAACATCCGACACAGTAAAGTTTCGCTACGTTTTTGGTTCAGATGAATACATGGAGTTTGTGAGTTCAATACCTGGGGGTATTAACGATGGATTTGGATTTTTTA
Source organism: uncultured Bacteroidota bacterium (assembly GCA_903919535.1). Classification (GTDB taxonomy): domain Bacteria; phylum Bacteroidota; class Bacteroidia; order 2-12-FULL-35-15; family 2-12-FULL-35-15; genus 2-12-FULL-35-15. The sequence continues at coordinate 12,339 of CAIXIP010000081.1, forward strand.
TTAGTGGACCCGGCATTACCGGACCATTTGCTAATAATGCAAAAAATATTGCTCTTGTTCCGGGAACATCGTTGCCAGTTACTATGTTTAATTTAAATCTGAACAATAATAGTGCATATTATTTTGATAACGGTGATGGCTTTGGAAGCGGCACTGCTCCTAACGGATTAACAGTTCAATATGATGGATTTACTAAGCCATTAACTGCAATAACACAAGTTCAATGCGGACAAACATATCATATTAAATTAGCAATTGCCGATGGTGGTGATGGAATAATTGATTCAGGAGTTTTTTTAGAAGCAGGTAGTTTTGCAAGTACAGGAAATGTATTTATGTCGTCATCAACAAGTTTTGGCGGGAATGTTAATAGCAACAATGACACGATGATGTATGAAGGTTGCGGTTCTGCATCAATATTATTTGATCGTGGAATAAATAATTTAGCCGTTGCTGATACTTTTTATTATTCTTTGAGCGGCACTGCAACTAATGGTTTAGATTTTTCAATGATTGGTGATAGTGTTTATTTTGCCCCAGGACAAGCAACTGCAAATGTTATAGTTAATTCTTTACCCGATGTGCTAGTTGAAGGAACCGAAACAGTAACTTTTTCGGTCTATGTGGCATCGCCATGTAATGGAAATGATACTATTTCTTTAACCTTGTATATTCTCGATTCTCCTCCAATGACAATTTCATTAAACAATGATACAACATTAGGATGCCCAACAAATAGTCTCGCATTATCAGCTGTTGGGCATGGTGGTGTAGGAATAGGTAATTGTAATTATGTATGGGCCAATACAACAAGTACTTCAAATACTATTAATGTGAATCCAACAGTAACTACAACTTATTATGTAACAATTTCAGATACGTGTGGTAATTCAGCTACTGATAGCGTTAAGGTTACGGTAGTGCCATATACACCATTGCAATTGTCTTTTAATAATGATACAATTATTTGTGGAGGCAATGAGGTATTATTGAATTCGGATGTTACTGGTGGTCGCCCGGCTTATATTTACTCTTGGTCACCTAATGTTACTTTGTCTGATTCGGTAACGGTCGCGCCTGCTTATCCAACAACCTATATGCTTACTATAACTGATGCGTGTAATCATACTGTTTCAGATTCGATGCATATAACGGTTTATCCGATTCATGCGGATTTTTCTCACACCTTCTCAACAAACCAAACGGTTCAATTTATAAATGAATCGATTGGAGCAGTAAGTTATTTTTGGAATTTTGGAGATGGTTCACAAGATTCAACTTCCACCGAAACCAATCCAATTCATTTCTATCCAAATGACGGAAGTTATCTGGTTACATTAATATCAACAAATATTGAAGGCTGTGCTGACACCATAATATTGCCAGTTGTTGTGTTACCTGATTTTTATTTTTATTATCCAAATGCCTTCACACCTAATAACAATGAAAACAATGATGTATATAGAGGTTATGGTTCAGGAATAAAAACCTATCATATGTCAATATTCGATCGCTGGGGCGAAAAATTATTCGAAACAACTGATATTAATACTGGTTGGGATGGAACCTATAAAGGAGTTAAATTATCTGAAGGGATCTATATATGTAAATTTGAGCTGACCGGTTTTCATTTCGAAGAAAAGTATTATATTGGTCACGTTAATTTAATAAGATAAGCAGATGATTATTTCCTTCAAAAGTAAAATATCCATTCTAATTTGTTCAACGTTATGTTTTTTGGCAATTGTTTCAAAAGCTCAGTTAACGGTTAGTAATACAATGACTCCAACTCAATTAGTACAAAATGTATTATTAGGTGGTGGTGTAACAGCTTCAAATATAACTTTTAACGGTGTTTCAGTTGCAGCGGGGTCGTTTAATGGCACCTCTTCAAATATTGGATTCTCTTCGGGTGTGATTTTAGCTACAGGAGATGTTGGTGTTGCCGTTGGCCCAAACAATAGTGGAAGTTTAAGTAATGGTGGTTCTGGTTCATCTTCTACAGATCCTGAATTAACAAGTATTGCAACAAATACATTATATGATGCTACAATACTTGAATTTGATTTTGTACCGGTTTCTGACACAGTTAAATTTAGATATGTTTTTGCTTCTGAAGAATATCCTGAATATGTATGTTCGAATTATAATGATGTTTTTGGTTTTTTTATTTCAGGTCCTAACCCAGCAGGAGGTACTTATACAAATAAAAACATTGCAATAATTCCAACTTCTGCTCCTCCTTTAGCTGTTGCCATTAATTCAGTTAATCCTGGTGTTGCAGGCTCTAGTGGCACAGGAACTTGTACTAGTTTAGCATACTCTTCATTGTATTTTGATAATCAAACTCCTCCCGGAACTTCAGTGCAATATGATGGATTTACCGTTCCATTAACCGCAATATCAGCTGTTAATTGCGGACAAACATATCATATAAAAATTGCGATTGCCGATGTTGGCGATGCAGCTTTTGATTCTGGTGTTTTTTTAGAGGCAGGAAGTTTTTCCAGTGTGGGCGTTACAATTGTTCCGGAAATAAGTTATGGTGGATCCAATGACTCAACGCTTTATGAAGGCTGCGGAACAGCTTGTATACATTTTATACGTACTTCCAATTTATCTCAAGCAGATACCATTACTGTAAACATTGGAGGTTCAGCTATTAATGGGGTAGATTATAATACGGGTGTAGTTGGTGTTTCAATTCCAACTCAATTAATTTTCCTTGCTGGTCAGGATTCTGTTTCATATTGTATTAATGCAGTTTCTGATGGTATTACAGAAGGTTTGGATACGATAACACTAGCAATTGTTCAAACAGGACCATGCCAGAGTTTAACAACCAGAGCAACTATTTATTTGAATGAATATTCTCCAATGGCATTAACAACCAGTGATACTATACTATGTAACACTCTTGGTCCAGTAACGTTATTGGCAAATGTTACTGGTGGAGTACAGCCATATACTTACTCTTGGACTAACGGAGCCGCTGCAGTGGCAAATCCTACAGTTAATCCAGCCTCTACTACCAACTATGTTTTAACAGTTAACGATGCATGTATGGGTTCACCAGACCCAACTCCTGCTGTAATAGATAGCGCTAAGGTTACAATTATTTCTATTCCTGCTATTACAAGTGTAATAAATTCAGGTGCAATAAGTGCTTCTTCCTTTTACGAAGGTTGCGGACAAGCATGTTTTTATTTTGTAAGAACAATAAATATCGGTGCTGCTGATACCTTCAATTTAAGCGTTGCCGGAACAGCAACTAATGGAGTAGATTACACAACTTTACCCACACAATTATTTTTTGCAGCTGGACAAGATTCATTAAAATATTGTGTTTCTACAACAACTGATGCTATTGCAGAAACAAATGAAACAATTGCATTATCGATTAGTTTAACCGGTGCGTGTAATTTAACTTCGAATAATCAACTTACTATTGTTGACCCATTACCTTTAACTCTTTCAGTAAGCAACGATACAATTTTGCAATGTCAAACAAGTTCAATTTCAATGTTTGCAAATGTTAATGGAGGTGTTGCTCCTTATACTTATTCCTGGACCAATGGTGCTGGCAATATATCAAATCCAACAGTAACCCCGCCATCAACAACAACTTATGTTGTTTCAGTTTCTGACAACTGTAATGGTTCGCCTGATCCAACTCCACTTGTTAGTGATAGTGTAAAAATTACTATAGTTACATATACTCCACTTGTGATTAATGCTGGTAATGATGTGAATGTTTGCCCAGGTGATTTAGTAAATTTATTGGCTTTGGTAACAGGTGGTGGAACACCTTACATTTATAACTGGACAACTTTCTCGGGAACAGGAGTTCTTACATCAACAAATACTGCAGGAACATCTCTAATTGGAAATTCAACAGGAGTGTTTCAAGTAACCGTTATGGATGTTTGTGGAGCAATAGAAAACGATCAAGTTGAAGTTACGGTTGAACCAAGTTGTGAAATAAGTATTCCAAATGTTATTACTCCTGATGGAAGTGGACCAATTACAAATGAAATATTTTACATTGAGAATTTAGATAAATTTCCCAATAGTGAATTACAAATATTTAATCGTTGGGGAAAAAAGGTTTATGAAAGTGCAAGCTATCTTAATAATTGGAATGGTGGAAAATTAACTGACGGAACATATTATTATGTACTAACAGTGCCTGCATCCGGACAGGTATTGCCGAAATTAAAACCGACAATGGTTTATGATATTAATGTAAAATCAGAAACTGGTAAAAGAAGTTTTGCGGGTTATTTTCAGATCATCCGAGAAAAATAATTTATCCTTATTTGCCAAATATTGCAAAAAGGTTAATGAAATTCTGTATTGTAATTAAAGGTGTTCTTTTGCGGATGCAATTGTACTCTTCGAATTTCCGATAAATATTTTGTCATTGATAATTATGACAGGACGTTTAAGAAAAGTGTATTCTTCTAAAATATATTTTTTATAGTCTTCTTCTGTTAAGTCTAATTTATCTAACCCAAGCGCTCGATATTTCATTGCTATCTTGCTAAACAATGCTTCATAGCTACCAGCCAATTTTTTCATTTCAGTTAATTGTATAGCAGAAATTTTTTCTGTTTTGATATCCTGAAATTCAATTTTTTTATTTTTTAAATCGAGCTCATTAATTATTCGAGTGCAAGTTGAGCAGGAGCTTAGGTAATAGATTTTTATCATTGATTGAAATTATTTATTCAACTGCACTAAGTTTTATCATATTCGACTTCCCTTTTTCGCTAATTGGTGTACTTGCAATATTAATGATCAGATCATTTTGTTTTACGCAACCTTTGTTCTTCAATATTAATTTTATGTCAGCGATTGTATGGTCTGTACTGATGTTCTTATCGTAAAAAAATCCATGAACGCCCCATACTAAATTTAAAGTTGTAAGAATTGAATAGTTATCAGTAAAAACGTAAATATTTGCTTTCGGGCGATGACTTGCTAATTTGAAAGCTGTATATCCTGAGTGCGTCATTGTTACAATCGCTGAAGCGTTTGTACGCTGTGCCATCTTAGATGCAGTATAACAAATAGAGTCGGAAATAAAACGGTTGTTATGCAGATCCACATCAGGTGCAGCGTTGTCGCGATTATAAATATCTACTTTTGATTCAACATGTTCAATAATTTTTGTCATTGCTTCAATAACTTTTGCAGGGTGATTTCCAACAGATGTTTCACCGCTAAGCATTACTGCATCAGCTCCATCCATAACACTATTAGCCACATCATTAACTTCTGCGCGCGAAGGACTAATATTTGTGATCATGCTTTCCATCATTTGTGTGGCAATGATAACAGGCTTTGAAGCTTCTAAACATTTTCTCACTAACATTTTTTGAATCACAGGAACCTCTTGCATTGGCACCTCTACACCCAAATCGCCTCGCGCAACCATTATTGCATCAGTTTCTTTAATGATGTTATCAATATCTAAAATAGCTTCAGGTTTTTCAATTTTTGCAACTACTTTAGTTTTTACATTGTGATCAAATTTTTGGATCAAATGTTTAAGTTCAATTATATCAGCCGCTGAACGAACGAATGAAAGTCCAATCCAGTCAACCTTTTGAGACAAGGCAAATTCTAGATCTTTCAGATCTTTTTCTGTTAAGCAAGGCAAAGATATTTTTGTGTTCGGCAAATTCACTCCTTTTTTTGAGGATAAAATTCCTCCATGCATAACAACAGCTTTTACTTCATCTTTTCCATTTGTTTCAACAACTTTCAACAGTAGTTTTCCATCATCAATTAAAATGTTTTCACCCGCTTTTACATCTTTCGGGAATTGAGGGTAAGTAATATAAACACGTTCTGCTGTACCTATGCACTCAATTGTTGTGATGTATATTTCTTTACCTGCAATTAATTCTACACTATTATTTTCAACGGTGCCAATACGAAGTTTTGGTCCTTGCAAATCCGCAAGTATTGCTGTGTGAGTACCTAGCTTTTTATTAAGTTCACGAATAGTATTTATTTGGTCTAATACCGTGTCATATGCTCCATGAGAAAAATTAATCCGACATACATCCATTCCCGCATTTATCATTCCTTCAAGCACCTCAGGAGTAGATGATGCAGGGCCAAGTGTGGCTACAATTTTTGTTCTTTTCATTCTTATAATATTAAATTTTGTTTTGATTTTAGTGTGGAAGCGTCAATTCTGACTGCTGTTTGCACTAAAGTAATTTCTTTTATTTTTTTGAAAATGGTTTTTATTTTCTCCTCTTTTATTTCTTCTTCTTTTATAATTAAAAAATAATCCATTTGTTTTTGTTCAGGAATAAGAATCCCTTTTTCACTTCTATTAGCAATTAATAAATATTCAGAAAACTCTTCTTCTCGTGTATCAATAAATAAGGAGTAATGAGATGGCTCGTCCAGCTTTTTTTCTTTTATCTCGAGTGACTCAGTTTTAATTAGATTTAAATCCAATTTATTATTGAGTGCCCAACAAATACGATAGTCTTTTTCGTGTGATGAAATTCCAATCAACACGAAACTATAATCATATTCTATTTCAAGCGTATGTTTTCCCAAGGCAAAATTATTTGAAATGTAAAATTAGAAATCTAATATTAAGAAAGGATGTAAAAAGTATTAAATTTTAGATTTCTAAAGTCAGGCAAGCTTGTTCAGCAACCATTTGTTCAGCACGTTTTTTTGAAAAATGCTGCGCTACTCCATATATTTCACTGTCAACAGACAATTGAATTGAAAACTGTTTTTCTGCCGAGTTGGCGCTGTCTTGAATGGTTTCAAAGCGAAATTCTTTTTTCTCTTTTTGTGCCCATTCAATAAATTTGCTTTTAAAATCTACTTCTTTTGTTTCTACTTCCTCCATATCAATAAAGACATTGATAATTCGTGTAAGCAAAAATTGTTGTGTAAAAACAAATCCTTTATCCAGATATATTGCACCTATCAATGCTTCGTATGCATCGCCATTTATTGAGCTAGGTTTGCTGCCGAATCTGTCGTTGTTGGCTTCAATTAAATTGTTTAAACCTAATTTAACGGCAAGTTGATTGTGTTTTGCACGGCTTACCATTTTTGAACGCATCTTAGTTAGAAAACCTTCATCCTTGAATGGAAATTTTTTAAAAAGATAATCAGCTACAACAGTTCCGATGACTGAATCGCCAAGAAATTCGAGACGTTCATTACTATCTTTTACTCCTTTTTTTATTTGTTGTGCAGCAGAGCTGTGACGGAAGGCTAATTTATATAAGTTGATATTACTTGGGTAAAAACCAAGTAGATTATGAAGGGATTCATGTAAATTTTTATCGGGCGAAAAATATACTCGAATAGGTTTTGAGAAAGTAGCCAAACGAAAAAATTAAGCGATGTATTTCTTCACAATAACAGAAGCATTATGTCCGCCAAAGCCAAACGTATTGCTTAATGCTGCGCGGACTTCACGTTTTTGTGCTTTGTTAAATGTAAAGTTGAATCTTGTATCCAATGTTGGGTCAACATTAAAGTGATTTATGGTTGGAGGAACAATATCATTTTTTACCGCCATTATTGAAGCAATAGCTTCAATAGCACCAGCAGCACCTAATAAATGTCCAGTCATTGATTTAGTAGAACTTACATTTAATTTAAATGCATGTTCTCCAAAAACACCAAGAATAGCTTTTGTTTCAGAAATATCACCAAGAGGAGTGGATGTTCCATGAACATTCACATAATCAATTTGGTCTGGAGCCATTCCTGCATCTAATAATGCGCTACGCATTACATTCAGCGCTCCTAATCCTTCAGGATGAGGTGCTGTGATATGATTTGCATCTGCACTCATTCCGCCTCCCGCAATTTCAGCGTAAATTTTTGCTCCACGTTTTAAAGCGTGTTCAAGTTCTTCTAATATTAAACAACCTGCTCCTTCACCTAAAACAAATCCATCACGATCAACATCAAAGGGACGAGAAGCCGTAGAAGGCGAATCATTACGAGTTGAAAGTGCATGCATTGCATTAAAACCGCCAACACCTGCTTCGCAAACAGCAGCTTCGGAACCACCAGCAACGAAAAAGTCGGCTTTGCCTAATTTAATGTAGTTGGTAGCATCGATAAGTGAATTGGTTGAAGAAGCGCATGCAGAAACGGTAGTAAAGTTAGGGCCACGTAATCCAAACATAATGGAAATGTGTCCAGAACAAATATCAGCAATCATTTTTGGTATGAAGAATGGGTTGAAACGTGGTGTTCCATCACCCTTTGCAAAATTAAAACATTCATCTTGGAATGTTTGTAATCCTCCAATTCCAGAACCCCAGATAACTCCACCTCTATCAGAGTCGTAAGTGCCTTTTTCTAATCCGGCATCTTTCATCGCTTGTATAGCAGATGCTAAGCCATATTGAGAAAATGGATCGAGTTTACGAGCTTCCTTACGGTCGAAATAGTCTTCGGGATTAAACCCTTTTACTTCGCAAGCGAATTGAGTTTTGAATTTTGAAGCATCAAAACGAGTAATAGGTGCAGCTCCGCTAACACCATTCAATAAATTGTTCCAGTATTCTGAAACGTTATTACCGAGCGGTGTAATAGCACCGAGACCTGTAACTACTACTCGTCTTAATTTCATTAAATAAATCGTTTAGGAATTATTTTGAATTTGCTTCAATGTAAGAAATCGCTTCACCTACTGTACCAATTTTTTCAGCTTGGTCATCAGGGATAGCAATGTTAAATTCTTTTTCAAATTCCATGATTAGTTCTACAGTGTCTAATGAGTCTGCTCCTAAATCATTTGTAAAGCTAGCTGTTGGTGTTACTTCTTTTTCGTCAACACCTAATTTATCAACGATGATAGCTTTTACTTTTGTTGCAATGTCTGACATTTTTTTAAATGTTTAAAGGTTAATTCGGGTGCAAAGATATAGTTATGCTTACAATTACAAAAAAAAATATTCAAAAATGCCCATTTTTATAATCTATTAAATGCTTTTGCCTTAATAATCAACAAGTTACATTCTCAGATTGTTGATAAACCATTTTTGCTTTTTTCATTGAGTTTAATATTACTTTTGGGGAATGAAAAACATCGCCATTTTTGCATCTGGTGAAGGCACCAATGCTCAGAATATAATAGATTATTTTTCGAAATCCGAAAAAGTAAAAATTGCGCTAGTGCTTTCCAATAAAAGCGAAGCCAATGTTTTGAATCGTGCAAAAAAAGCCGGGGTTCCATCATTAGTAATTGACCGTTTCTCCTTTTATGATTCTGATAATACAATTGAAAAGTTAAAATCTTCTAATATTGACCTTATAGTACTTGCTGGATTTTTGTGGTTAATACCTGAAAGTTTAGTAAAAGCGTTTCCAAACAAAATAATTAATATTCATCCGGCATTATTGCCAAAATTCGGTGGCAAAGGAATGTATGGAATGAATGTTCACAAAGCTGTAATTGGAGGGAAAGAAAAAGAAAGTGGAATTACTATTCATTTTGTAAATGAAAAATATGATGAAGGTGAAATTATTGCTCAACATAAATGCAGGATTGGAGAAAAGGACACTCCAGAAATGTTAGCACAAAAAATTCATCAATTGGAGTATGAATATTTTCCGAAAGCAATCGAAATGATAACAGCTTAAATTCTCATTAAATAAATTTATATTACTATGGAGTTACATTTTAATTTTAAAGAAATAGCCACTATTACCATGATTTTATTCGCGGTGATTGATGTTGTTGGTTCTTTACCAGTTTTACTTGATTTACAAAGCAAATCAGGTAAAATACAGTCAGAAAAGGCTACAGTTGTGTCAGGAGTTATAATGGTTGTTTTTATGTTTGTTGGGCAATCTATTTTAGAATTGATCGGGATTGATGTAAGTTCGTTCGCTATTGCAGGTTCCTTCATTATTTTCTTTTTGGCCTTAGAAATGATTTTGGGGATTCGCTTTTATAAGGAAGAAACAGCAGCCACGGCATCCGTTGTTCCAATTGCATTTCCACTGATTGCCGGTACAGGAACATTAACAACTCTATTGTCGATTAGGGCTGAATACCGAATAGAAAACATTCTGATTGCTATTCTTGTAAATCTCTTTTTTGTTTATCTTGTTTTACGAAATACATATCGTTTAGAAAAAATATTAGGTCCGGGAGGAATAAATATATTAAGAAAAGTTTTTGGCGTTATACTTTTAGCAATTGCTGTAAAATTATTTAGAACTCACGCAGGAGTATGATAAAGATATATACTGATGGCGCTTCAAGAGGAAACCCTGGTCCAGGTGGATTTGGTGTTGTAATGTTGTACGGAGCTTTACGCAAGGAGATTTCAGAAGGTTTTCGTTTAACAACAAACAATAGAATGGAATTGTTAAGTGTAATTGTGTCTCTGGAGGCCTTAAAGAAGGAAGGAACAGCAGCTACAATTTATTCCGATTCAAAGTATGTTGTTGATTCTGTTGAAAAAAAATGGGTTTTTGGCTGGGAGAAAAAACATTTCAAAGACAAAAAGAATGAGGATCTGTGGAAACGGTTTTTACAGGTTTACAGAAAACATGAAGTAAAATTCGTTTGGGTAAAAGGACATGCTTCGAACATAGAAAATAACCGTTGTGATGAATTAGCTGTTGAAGCAGCGATGGGAGGTCATTTAAAAATTGATCATGGGTATGAGGACGAAAAGAAAAAGGAAAACGCGAAGCTTCTATAGAATGATAACAAAGCATTAAAGCAAAACTCTTCGAAAAATTATTCTAACAGACTGGTTTGGCGTTATGTTGAGTTTGTCGAAATATGTGCAATGGGTGCCTGTTCCCTTAGACAAAATCTGGGCGACCTATATGCTTTGACATTCAAAACAAAAAACAATCTTTAAAAATGGTTTATGTTTATAAACATCCTGTTCTTCCACCATCAACAGGGATATTAATTCCGGTAATATAGGAAGCTGCAGGCGAAGCTAAAAATGCAACAGCGTTTGCAATTTCAGATGGCTCAGCAAATCGTCCCAAAGGAATTTCGCTTTCCATTTCATTCGTGATTTCATTTAAAGATTCACCAGTGTTTTTTGATTTGTTTTCGATTATGCTACTTAAGCGTCCTGTAAGTGTTGCTCCTGGAAGTACATTATTTACGGTAATTCCGAAGGATGCTACTTCATTAGATAATGTTTTGCTCCAATTGGCAACGGCAGCACGAATAGTATTTGAAACACCTAAATTTTTCAAAGGCATTTTAACAGAAGTGCTTATAATATTGATAACACGACCATATTTTTCTTTTTTCATTCCTTCAAGCAAGGCTTGAACTAAAATGTGGTTACAGACCAAATGATTGCTAAATGCTTGAGTAAATTCATCAACTTTTGCATTTTGAATCAGTCCGCTTGGTGGTCCACCAGTGTTGTTTACTAAAATATGAATGGCACCATTTGTTGCAACAAAATTTTCTACTTTTTCTTTTAGTTTATTTGGTGTTTGAAAATCGACAGCTAAAAAATCATGTTGTTGACCTTTCGAAACATCTAAGTCTTTTATTGTTTGCTTTAAAGATTCTTCGTTACGGGCAACCAAAACAATGTTTGCACCAAGCAATGCTAATTCAATGGCTGATGCTTTTCCAATTCCTTGTGTGCTTCCACAAACAAGTGCAGTTTTTCCTGATAGATCTAAATTCATGATGTCAAAAGTAGCAAATTCAAGACAAATCATTATCAAAGATTATTTTGTTTAAATTTTTATATACTTTTAAGGAACAAAAGTAATTTTAAAAACAAATTTTTAACATATGAAAAAACAGTTCTGCTTGATATCTATTGTTTTCCTACTAATTGGAATTCAAAAAGTATCCGATGCTCAAGAAATGAAAACAGATAAAGAAATTTATACTGTAGAAGGTGCGTACAATTTTATTATCCTTAAAAAAGATATTAAAACGCAAAAAATATTATTTAAAGCAGAAACAAAGATTCCTGATAAAAGTCAAAAAGAAATGTTCTATCCTGGTGCCAATTTTGCCGCCTTTGAGCTAGTGGGAGATAATATTATTATTGTATATGATGTATGGCAAAAAGCAACCGGAACAAAAGATTGTTCAATAAAAACATTAAATGTTAAAACTGCTAAATTCAGTCAACCTAAGCTGTTGTATTCAACAAAGGTTAATTCGGTTTATAGCTCCAATGAAATAATTTATAAGCCGATATATTCTCCTGATAAGTCTAAGTTAGCTGTTTTAAAAGATAATATTTCTCCAAGTTATGATATTGAACCTGAGATCAATATTTACGACACAAAATCGCTTAATGTGATTTCAACTAAAAAAATAAGTTCGAAATATGAGAATCAAAAAAGGATCATAAATCAGAATATTACAATGGATGATAATGGGAATATTGCTCTAACTTTTAGTCTTTTAAATGAAAAAACGAAGATGACAACAAAGAGTTACTCTGCAGAGATACCATTTAAGGAAACTGATTTAAAAAACATTAAAGAAGTAACAGGAACAGCTTCAAATGATGGCGGTATTGATCAAAAAGCACATGGTAATTTTTATAAAACTCTTCAGGATTATCTTGACGACAAACCGATAAAAGGAACAAGAATAAAGAACGGAAGTTTTAACTGGACTGTAGTAACCGGAACTGACTATAAACTAATTGATGATGAAGGTAATATAAAAAAAGAAGATGCTAAAAATCTTCCGTCAGAATTGTTCACGTATAAAAGTGATAATTATTCTTCACCTTTCCTTGTGAGGATTATTGACAAAAAGCCATACATTGTATTAGCTGCCGGTAAGTTGTGTTATTATTCATTGTATCAGGAGCAACAAGATCGGTTTTTTGCCGAAGGGTGGGATGGCGAATTAATGAAGTTTAAAGAAAAGGATTTCGAAGAATATTTAGCAAAATATAATTTGCTGGAAGATTATAAAAAAGATAAACCCAAGCGAGAAAGAGATGATAGTGTTAATGGATATTTTAATAAAACAGTTAATTGGCAGATAAAATATTTTAATCTTTTGAATGCAAAGATGTAAGAAGCAAAAGAAAAATTTTCCAATAAAAAAGCGAGGAATTTCTCCTCACTTTTTTATTGGAAAGCCTAAGCTATAAACTTGATATTTTACCCGAATAACAATCGAAATACTTCTTCGATTTTTCCGACCATGGTAATTTTAATATGGTGGTTCTTTAGGTCCAATCCTTTTTTGTTGTATTTGGAAATAAATATATGTTCGAAGCCAAGTTTTTCGGCTTCAGAAATACGCTGATCGATGCGGTTTACAGGGCGAATCTCCCCACTCAATCCAACTTCACCAGCAAAACAAACTTTAGGAGAAATAGGCATGTCTTCATTGCTTGAAAGCACAGCACAAACTAAGGCAAGGTCAATCCCTGGATCTTCTACTTTTATTCCGCCTGCAATATTTAAAAAGACATCTTTTATTCCTAATCTAAATCCGCAACGTTTTTCTAAAACGGCTAAGAGCATAGATAATCTTCTAAGGTCAAAACCTGTTGAAGAACGCTGAGGTGTACCATAAGCAGCGCTGCTCACTAAAGCTTGTGTCTCAATTAACATTGGACGTAAACCTTCCATTGTTGCTGAAATTGCAACTCCACTAACCAATTCTTCACGTGCTGTAATTAATATTTCGGAAGGGTTACTTACTTCGCGTAAGCCGCTTCCTTGCATCTCATAAATACCTAATTCATTGGTGGATCCAAAACGATTTTTTGTAGTACGTAGTAAACGGTATACATGATTTCTGTCTCCTTCAAATTGAAGAACTGTATCTACCATATGTTCCAAAACCTTTGGTCCTGCAAGACTTCCATCTTTGGTGATGTGTCCGATCAAAAAAACTGCTGTGCCACTTTCCTTTGCATATCGCATTAATTCGGATGTGCATTCTCGAATTTGCGAAACGCTTCCTGGAGATGATTCAATATGAGCAGAGTGTAATGTTTGAATTGAATCAACGATCAATAAATTCGGTTCAAGAATTTCAATTTGTTTGAAAATATTTTGTGTGGAAGTTTCTGTTAAAATATAACAATTCGGATTGTTCATTCCAATGCGTTCAGCACGCATACGTATTTGCTGTTCACTCTCTTCCCCTGAAACATAAAGTACTTTCAGGTTTTTCATGTTGAGTGCAACTTGCAACATCAATGTTGATTTGCCAATGCCTGGTTCACCACCAAATAATATGAGTGATCCCGGAACTAATCCTCCACCAAGTACTCTGGAGAGTTCAGAATCGTAAACAGAAATTCGGTGTTGTTCAGATAAATTTATTTCGCTTATCAATTGAGGTTTTGAAGCGCGTTGTGTGCTTGTGCTAGCAATACCGGGAGTTTTAACATCATCACCTTTGCTAACAACTTCTTCAACGTAAGTATTCCATTCATTGCAAGACGGGCATTTGCCGATCCATTTACCGGATTGTGCACCACAGTTCTGACAGAAAAATGTTGTACGCGTTTTAGCCATTTTTTATTTTGTGTTCAATTGCAGTAGTGGAAAATCCTTCTAAAAATTCTATTGTCTTCACTTCACCGCCATTAGCTTTTACAACATCGGAACCTACAATATATTTTTTGCTTTGAGGGCGGGTTTCATTGGCATCATAATCAGCCCCTTTTACCAATATATCGGGCTTTAAAAAACTGATCAATTCAAAAGGTGTTTCTTCATCAAAAATAACTACAGCGCTAACAAAATGTAATGATGCAAGCACCATTGCGCGAGTTGTTTCATCTTGTAATGGACGAGAAGCTCCCTTTTCCAAACGTTTTACAGAAGCATCGCTATTTACCGCAATAATCAATTCATTTCCCAGGTCGCTTGCTTTTGCTAGATAATCAATGTGTCCACGGTGCAAAATGTCAAAACAACCATTGGTGAAAACAACTTTTTTTTCAAAAAATTGCCACATTCGTATGATATTACTAAGAGCTTCCTTATCGAAAATTTTATTGCCGATAATGGTTAAGGCTTTTGTTTTTTGTGTGAACGGAATCATTAATGCAATTGTATAAGGTGCCTGTAAAATTATATAATTATACGGCTGCAATCACATTTGAATAGGTTAATTTTTTTTCTGTAAATTCTAAGGAATTTTTTTTCATTTCTTCTCTGGTGAGGATTGATGAAATGTCTTCGAATAGGTCGATGATAATAACTTCTCCGCCATTTTCTCTAGTTTTATCCAATCCGGGAATGTATTTCTCACTTTTCGGATTGGTTTCATTAAGATCGTAATTAGTAGATTGTACTAATATATTTGGTTTAAGAAAATTTATTAAATCAGAAGGTGTTGCTTCGTCAAAAATTACCACGCCATCCACAAAATGGAGCGATGCAAGTAGCATGGATCTTGAATATTCATTTAGAAGAGGGGGCGTATTATTTTTAGAAAATTCTTTTAGCGAAGCATCACTATTAATTGCAACTATTAATGCATATCCCAAATCTTTTGCTTTGGCTAGATATTCAATATGACCGCTGTGAAGAATATCAAAACAGATGTGTGTCAATACAACCTTCTTACCGAAAAAATTTTGCCATGTAGTAAATGACGAAGCCCAACTTTCTTTGCTTTGTATTTTTTTGTAAGTTGTATTTAATGTTGCAGACTGAGAGAGATCAGTTTTCTTCACTATAGTTCTATTTTTGAATTACTTGGGAAAGATAAATATTCAAAGTGGATTTCAAAAAGAAATAGCAAAAAAATTAACTATTCTTAACATCTTTATTCAATACCGCTAAAAGTATCAGTGAAATAAGCCCTAGCGAAAGAATAAGGATAAATTGAGAAGTCCAGACAGACCAAGCAAAAGCATTTGCTACAGTTATCGCTTCTGCAGGGTTACTTGAAATAATATAAACATTCGTGAGTATGTAAATGACAATGATTTGATACGCCCCCGTGCCTCCGGGAACAGTAATGACGCCAATACTTCCAAAAACGACAATTACTACCGCAACCATTAATGATAAATTGGCGGTTTCTGAAAAAGCAAAAAAGCAAACGTATACTTGCAAAATATACATTAGCCAAATGAGTATGGTATGAGTAATGAACCAAAAAGGCTTGTCAACATTTTTAATACTCTTTAACCCGTCCCATAAACCATACATAAATCCTAGAACCTTAGCAGAAACAAGTGATTGTATTTTTTTACGGAAATAATAAAAAGCAGCAATAAAAATTAATAATACAATTACAGTAATAATTACATAAACTTGTTTTTGTATTAATGCATTAAATTTGCCTGAAAGGGGAGTAAAAATAAATTTATTAGTAATTCCCGATATTCGATCGAACTCTAAGCCGAGAGTTGCAAAAAATAGAAGTACTAAACAGATGAAATCTAGTGCACGTTCTGCAATAACGGTTCCAAACCCCTCTGTAAATGGAACCTTTTCATACTTTGTAAGTATTCCACAACGTGTAACTTCTCCCAAACGAGGCAAAGCAAAATTTGCTAAATAGCCTACCATTACAGCAAAAAAAGTATTTGAAGTTTTTGTTTGATGACCCAAAGGTTTTAATAAAAGTTTCCATCTTAGGGCACGAAAGTAATGGCTTAAGCCACTAACAACAAGAGAAGCAAAAAGCCAAAAGTAATTTGCTTGTTTTATTGCAATAATAATATCATTAATCTCTTTTTCAGATTTATTTCGAAGTGCAAGCCAAATCAATAAAATTCCAATACTTAAAAAGAAAAAGAATTTTAGAACATTAGTTGCTTGTTTTTTCAAAATTAACGGAGCTTATTTGTTAGGGTATCTGGGAATACAACTGTTGGTTGATGTTTTTTCGCCAATTCAAAATCCATCAAGGCATATGAAACAATAATTATTTGATGTCCCACTTTCACTTTCATTGAAGCCGGCCCATTTAAACAGATCACACCTGAACCGCGCTCACCTTTTATTACATAGGTAGTAAAGCGCTCGCCATTGTTGTAATTAAAGATGTCAACTTTTTCATTTTCGATGAAGTTGGCTGCATCCATTAGGTCCTCATCAATTGTAACGCTACCGATGTAATCAAGGTCAGCTTCGGTAACGCTTACGCGATGTATTTTTGATTTTAAAACTTCTATTTGCATATCGGTTGCAAAACTAAATAAATAAACTGAAAACGTGAAAAATTTTCTTTACCGAAAAATCGGAGCTACAGGGCGAAAAGGAAAAGCATTGAAAAACCATGTTTTAAATAAGTTTTCCAATGCTTTACCGTTAGGTTAAACGTTAATTGAAATTAAATAAATAGTAGGTGGGTGCCTTCTTCGTTTGCTCTACCGTAAAAATCACCAATTGTTAAAATTCCATCCAAGTCATCAATTAAGTCGGTTTCTTTTAAATGGAACATATCAACTGCCAATTTACATGCCCATAGACTTACTCCTGAATCTTTTAATATTTCAAGAAATTCGCCAACAGGCGGCATATTTAATTTTTCCATTTCTTTTTTCATCATACTGGTAGCAAGGGCTTCCATTCCTGGCAATCCCCCTAACATGGTAGGCATGTGCATTGCAGGGTTTCCAACTGTTGCAACATGCAAATGTTCCAGTTTTTTCTTTTGGATAGCTTCCAGTCCAAAGAATGTGAAAAATATTTCAGCTTCAATTCCCTCCATTCTTGCGCCATTTGCCATCACAAAAGCAGCATACACATTTTCTAAAGTAGCTTTAGAAAGTATGAATAACATTTTTTTAACTTTAGTTTCACTCATGATTTCTAGTTATTAATCTATTAAATACAACTTTTCGGTTTAGGAATACCAGCAATTTTACTTGCTTTTTTTAATGGACCGCCTGGGAATAATTCATAAAACTCTTTAATGTTCAAGGCTCCACTATTTTTTATTCCTCGGATTGAAAGTGGTGAATCTTTTTTAAATTCACTTTGGATCCATTCAATGGCTTTCCAATGATCATCTCGTAATTCTACTTTTTCTTCTACAGCAATAGCATTTGCAATGTCTTTATCCCATTGTGCAAATTCTAAAAGATAACCTTCTTCGTTTACGTTTACCGGTTTTTCTGCTAACATTTTTTCCATGATTTCTAGTTTTTTAGTTTAAGTTTTTAAATTGTAATCTGTTTACCTTTTTTAGTCATTTTTGCTGTTACGAATGGAATAGGAATACCTTTAATAAGCATATTCCAATAGATCCATCTGAATGCAAGTTTTCCCATGTGATTTAGTTTGCTTTCTTTTAAAAGACTTAATGGACCAATAGCAGCGAAGGGGAAACTCCCTTGTACGGGTTCTTGTTCGTAATTAAAATCTATTAATAATGCTTTCCCATT
This sequence comes from uncultured Bacteroidota bacterium, assembly GCA_903919535.1. Taxonomy (GTDB): domain Bacteria; phylum Bacteroidota; class Bacteroidia; order 2-12-FULL-35-15; family 2-12-FULL-35-15; genus 2-12-FULL-35-15. The sequence goes on from CAIXIP010000081.1 coordinate 30,695, forward strand.
TCCTGTTTCAATGAAACAGTTGGCGTGGCCATCAAATTCTTCTTTTAGTTCTTTACCTTTTATATAATTTTGAATGTTTTCGGTGAGTATTTCTGCTTCAAAATGTGCTACAGAACCTGCTTTTGAAGCAGGAATGTTAGATGCATCTCCAATAACAAAAATGTTTTCATTTTCTAACGATTGCAGTGTTGCTTTGTTTGTGGGAATAAAATTTAATTGATCACCCATCTCAGATCGTTTTATAAGATCATCACCCATGTTGGTTGGTGTAGTAACCAATAGGTCATATTCAACTTCGGTATCAGCGTAGTCAATAATCTTATTGTTTTCGTAATCTACTCTATCGATATTAAAATCGATAACCTCTTTAATTCCTTTTTCTTCTAATAAATAATGTAAGGCTGCGGTTGCTTTCGGTTTTGTGAATGCGCCTGAAAGTGGTGTTACATAAGTAATATCTACTTTGTCTCGCATCCCCTTTTTTCTAAAATAGGTGTCGGCTAAAAATGCAAATTCAAGTGGTGCAACGGGGCATTTAATTGGCATTTCAGTAATATGGATAACCAGTTTTCCTCCTTTCCAATCTCGTAATTTGTTTCTTAATGCAAGCGAACCTTCGTAAGTATAAAAATCGAAAATGTTTTTATGCCAATTCGGGCCATTCATGCCTTCCGTTTCCTGAGGTGCAATTTTTGACCCTGTAGCAACAATTAGTAAATCATAAGGTATTGTTTCGTTTTCTAATTGTACTTTATTTTCTTTTGGTAGAATTTTTTCAATCTTTTTTTGAATATAGTTTACTCCTTTGGGAATAAACTTTTTGCCTTCTTTTTTTACATCCTGCTCTTTATAGATGTCGAAAGGCAAGAATAAAAATCCAGGTTGGTAATAATGAGTTTTGTATTGATCAACAATGGTAATATTCCATTCTTGTTTAGGTAATTTAGAAACTAAATGATTTGCCATCATTGTTCCTGATGTTCCTGCTCCAAGTATGATTAAATTTTTCATGGTATTTAGGATTATTTTGATTAAAAACTAACTGTAATAATTTGATAGAACAAAATTAGATAGCATAAAAAAGAGGCTATGTAACAATTGTTACATAGCTCTGAAAATACCGCATGTATTATAACACAGGGTTTTGTGCTAAAAAACAATTCGTTTTTTGCGAAAAAAAATACGAGAAAAGTTTGAAATTTTACCGAAGAAATATTAGTGTGAAAAAAATCTGAAAATTAGTGTTTTGTCATTTCAATATGTGGAATGTTATCTTCCAGATATTCTTCACTAATTTGAATAAAGCCAAAGCTTTCGTAGAATTTTTTTAGATATAATTGTGCTCCTATACGAATGGGAGCTGTTCCGTATTTTTGGTTTATTACTTCAATTGACTTTGTCATTAATGCTTTCCCAGCACCTGTTCCACGAAGTTTTGGAGAGGAAACAACGCGTCCAATAGAGACTTCTGTAAAAGAGACACCCGGAGGAACAATTCGAGAGTATGTAATTAAATTGCCATTTTCATCTCTGCCCATTAAATGCAATGATTTAAGATCTTTTCCATCAGCATCCTGATAAGGACAGTTTTGTTCAACAACAAATACTTCCGCTCTTAAGCTCAAAATACTGTATAGCTCTATGTTGGAGAGTTCATCAAATTCTTTAATTTCCCAGGCAATTGTCATTTATTTCATCTGCTAAATAAAAATCGGTTTATTTATTTTATCAGTTTTATCAAATATTTATTTTCCATCCAATCATATAAAATCCATCCCATTGAAGCGCCAAACGTATTAGCTATAAAATCAAAAATATCTGCACTGCGATCAGTAAACAAGGTTCCTTGCATTATTTCTAGAGAGCCACCGTAAATAATACAAATTAGTAATGCTATAAATTTTGCTAGTTTTTTTAATTGTGGAAATGCCGACTGCAGTATAAATCCTCGAACAGTCAATAATTGAAGCACAAAGAAGATTCCAGCATGAACAAATTTGTCAAAACTTAATAGTTCTAAAAAAGAAATATGCGGAATATCCTTACCAGGAATTCCGCATAATATTAATATGAGCAATGCCCAAAGCATTGCCCATTTGGTGTGTTTTAAAAACATTTTTGTTGCTTTATTGTTATCAGTGATTTATTGTTTTACAATTAAGCAATTAAGCATTTATTAGTGTCCGATCAATGTTTTATAATCAGCAACACTTAACAAATGATTTAGTTCACTAGCATCTTTCATTTCCACTTTAATCATCCATCCTTCTCCATAAGGATCTTTATTTACAGATTCAGGGTTTGTTTGTAAACCTGGATTTACTTCCAATACTTTTCCTGAAATAGGCATAAATAAATCAGAAACAGTTTTCACTGCTTCAACTGTTCCGAAAATTTCTTCGTGAGCCAATTCTTCTCCTTCAGTTTCAATTTCTACATAAACAATATCGCCCAATTCGCCTTGAGCGAAATCAGTAATTCCAATGTATGCAACATTGCCTTCCACACGAACCCATTCGTGATCTTTAGTGTACTTTAAGTTTTCAGGAAAATTCATAATTTGATTTTTTAAATTAGTAATGTTGGCAAATTTATATTTATTTCAATAATAAAATAATGATTATAATAATAAATTATTGAAATAGGTTAAAAATTGAATAAAATTAGGTCTTTTGAAGGCTATTTCTTTTAGAATAAAAATCGTTAAAAACACCTTTAGTTATTCAGCATCAATCTTAAGCTAACTCCGGCATTAGTGTTAGTGGAAGGGAATGATGATGAAATAACAGGTTTGTTAATGATGCGATCATAAAATACACGAATATTGATACGTTCGCTAATCACATAATCTGCCGCTACTTTTATCGAAATAATATTTGTTCCGCCAGTTGATTGACTTACACCTTCAACAATTCGTCTCATAACTGTTTCATTTTTACGGAATGAAAGATCAAGTTTCAAATTCAGATCGCTTTTGATTTGTTTTCCTTTTATTGTTATTTTTTTACCCATTGATAAATTCTTTATGCGGTATCCGGTTCCACCAATTATCTCCCGACCAACCACTTCTGTAACTGTTCGGCTAGTCAAACCAAGGGACAAGTTTCTATCCTTTTTGTATTCAAAAGTTAATAAAATACTGTTATTTAAAGTCATATCCAGTTTTATCAAAGGGCTCCACTGTTCTGAAATGGTAATTGTGTTAATAGCGTTTTGAGATAAAAAATTAGGGTTGCCGGTAATACTTGAAACTGTTTCCTTTATTGCAGTAAATCCATCTTTATTTCCATTTGCATCTTCGTCAATAAATAAAAGATTTGACTGGTATCCTCCAACACTGTATGTCGAACGGTAAGCATGACTCAACGTAAATGATTTGAAATATTTTTTTATTGCCTCAATTTTTGATAATCCATCATAAGTTGCTCTCCAGTTTGGTAACGGAATTTTCGGGAAGGCACTTAAGGTTGAGTTGTTTGTATTCTTCCCTGCATAAGCTGCTAAGAATGCTGGAATCAATACATCTTGTGATGTGGCGTTATATCCGTCTGCAAAACCGTTAATAGATCCGTTTGAATTCGGATTTTTTGCACCTAATCGAGCAGAAATATTAGCCCTGTCATCTAAAAATGTTTGAAATGTTTTCTCTCTATCTTTTACAAAAGAGGTGCGAAACGCCATATACGACATGCTAAAATTACCAGTTGTGATTGGTGATTGTCCTTTAAAATGATCAACTACGGAACCGTCTCTCAGTGTGTCATTTAGTGTCCATCTAAAAAATTCGCTATTGTTTTTTGCTTCAGTTCGGGTTGCCGTTAATTCAATTTTAAGATCAGGCAAAGGTTCTAAATTTGCACGGATATTCAAGTTGTTACTACTTGTTGTTGCATAGGGAGTATTTACGGAAGGTGTTTTTACTAACCAGTCGTTATTTGGATTATTATCTTCTGTAGTTGCGATTGCTTGATCACGGATATCTTTTTGGCTACCAAAAATAAAACCAGCTGTTGGCCCTTGAAAATTACTTCCCATTCCCATTAAATGCGTTGATTGAGCATAACCAGGTAATATGGTTCCATTTGTCATGGAGTAGGTTGCAGTAACATTTTTCGCGCTCATCAATATGCGGGCAAGGTATTCAAGTACCACGTAATTGTTTTCTTTTTCCTTTTTTGTAGTATCTTTTTGATTTTTAGGAGCAGAGTTTTTTAATGCTGTAATAGATTTTCCTGTTTTTGTGTTTTGCTGATTTTTATTGCTGCTTTTTTGATTTATTTTTTTCAAATAAGGTACTTTATTATATAAGGTCACCATATTTAACTGTCCGTTCAATTGTATGTTACGTGAATTTTGAATCGTATTTCCCAATGTGTCGGCTCCCATCGGAGCTCTCTGCCAGCTGTAAGTGCCAGAGTAACGAACAGAAGCCGTTGTGAAGTCAAGCAATGGCAATTTATTAATAGGAATATTGTAATTAATATTTACCTGATGATTGTATTGAGTTGTGTTTCCCAGTTTCAGTAAATTGTTTTGAATTGTATCTTTCTTTTCTTTGGTATCAATTAAACCGGCTGGTTCTAAGATGCGGTTTTCGTTATTTGCAGTAAAATCGAGCTTTAATGATTTGGTGATATCATATTTAAAATCATAAGAACGATTCATACTAAAATGTTTATTGTAGGTAGGAACAATAAGCATATCACCACCTGTAGTGTTCCTGTTTTTTGTTTCGCTGAAATCTCTTGCTACGTCTGTCGAAAAGCCTAATTTATTTGGCAATAAATAAAAGTTAACATCCTTAATTAATTGTAAATATTTTGATTGGAAAATTTTTGTTTTTGCGAACGGTTTATAGTTTTTCGGTGTTGGTGCAAAATTATACATCAAGCCGCCATGATGATTTTTTTGATTGGCGTATTCAAGAGTCGAATTATGATGATTTAACTCACTGTATGAATATGATGCAGCCCAATTTTCCACGTCATAAACATGGCTCTTTTTCGAGTTTTTTCCTTTGTCTTTTTTTACATTCGTAAAATTGATGCTATTCCGTTTTGTATAATCCTGTGTCACTTGTTTTAATGAATCTCTTACATGTTTAGGAATAGTAGGGTCTTTTAATGTCGGAGCTAAAAGAATATCCGGATCAAGAGGATTGTATTGTGGTGTGATCAATTGTTCTGAGTAGCCAATATACATTGGAACGTGAATGTTAGATTCCTTAGGTAAAAACTTTCCTAATTCTAAACTTGATGAAATGTCATATTGTTTTCCTGTTTCTTTTTTTCGTTCTGTGATTTTATTTTCAATGCTACCAAAACCTGGAGTATACATACTTCCTGATACAGAAAGTGTTCCTAAATCTGCTAATTTTGCAGTTACTCGTGCATTTGCTGCCCATCCGCCTTTTTCATCGAAATCACTTAAACGTAATTCGTTTACCCAAATCTGAGCACATTTTGGTAACCCGTCATCATCAAGTCCTGGGCCCATCTTTTTAGGGTTTTTAATCCCAATCATGATAGTTTTGATAGCACTTAAATTAGGATTTCCTTTTACAACAATAGTTCTGCTGTCGTCCGAAACCTCATATTCAGAGGCAAGTGTTACACCTGATCCATTGAAAATATCAATGTTTCGTTTTTGTTTTGCATTTTGTAATTTTTCAAACTCCAATATCATTTCATTAGCTAATGGCCATACTTTATATTGGTCGTCAAGGTTGCTACCATTGTAATTTCCGGGTGCTGTAATTTGTAAGGGAATTTCATATTCGTAATAGTTATCTGTATAATCAGTTCCTAAACGAATAAAAAGTTTTAGGTCATTATTGTTTAATATTTCATTCACATTTGCTGATGCTTCAGCATGAACATACATTTTTAATTTTTTATATGAGCGAACATCCAGACTAGTGTTTTTATATGCTGCGCGAGATTTACCATCTTCTAAATTACAAACAGTGAGCGACATTGCTTGTTCATTCATTTGAATTAAATTAGCAGATGCAGCGTTAATCTCCCGTTCAATATTTGGCGGTAAAACATAATTGACAGGTTGTTTACTGCCGTTTTCTTCAATGTTTACTGCTGATATATCGAATTGAGTATTCGCATCATCATTAGGAATATATAATCCTGGCTCTAAAAGGTCAAAACCGTATTTACGCCATTCGCCACGCACCAATTCAAGTTTAGCAAAACGCAAAATAATTGGCTTGTCAACATTTTTATAAAACATCCGGATAAAGCGTATCGATTGAAAATTTTCGATTGGACCCACTTTTGATTCTGGTGTTTTTAAAGGAATTTTAAACTGATACCAGGTGATTGGTTTTGAGGTTCCATCCTTAATATTTTGACCTGTAGTGTGAAAAACATCAGTGATATAATTGCTTCCAACGCCACCTGCAAAATCACTTGGTTTTAATCCGATGTGATATTGAAAATAACTCTCAACAGTACTTAAATTGTTATCGTGGTTGATATCTTCAGTGTTCGGAATAGTAGTAGATGAAGTAGGGTAATTTCCCGAAGTAATAGGGGAATTACCTTCCATGCCATTATACTTTTTATAACGTTCCAGTGTTTTTACTCCAGCAGCATCGTAATCACTTCCTCTGAAATAATGAAAGTCGTCAGCGGAAGGGTCTCCGTTAATATTTGCAAAGACATTAGGAGTAACTATAAGTTGAGCTTTTGCTAAAAAACTATTGAAATAACTTTGTTCACCACCTAAATTTAATCCATCTAATCCAATATCTTGAGAGGGTCTATCATTTGGGTCACTGTTAAATGCATTTACTAATGATTGTGTTGTAGGAATTAAACCCCAAACGGTACTGTCTACAGGAAGATTAAGGCCGTTGTTTTGTGCTTGTGTACTTGGCGCTGGTAAAACATTTTCAGCGCTTTTATATGAATCACGCAATACGTCTTCAGAAATATTTCCAACATTAAAATATAAATCACCGGTCGAATTCCAGTTTCCTGCCGGATTGTCACTATTGAAAGGATCCATCACCCAGAATTGAATATATTCAATGTTTGCAGCTTCAAAATCGTTTGTTTGAACGGATCGAGTGACACCACCCCAGCGGGTTTCCGGATTCTTTAACGAACCATCAGTTTCTAAACCGGAAGAAATAACTGTAGGGTTTGAATCATAATTGTATGGACCGCGTTCATTTGGATAATACGCCAAATCAAGTGTTGCAAGCGGAGTTACCTGCCCACTTTGAGAAGGTTTATTCGGGAAAACTTCAGTTTCAGGGATTTCACGTGCAAAATTGTTTGACATATCTGCATTGGAAATATTGCCCGGAGTTAAACCAGATGTTTGTCTTAAGAATAAAGGATCAATCACATACCATGCTAATTTTGCGCGGTTAAAACCATACGCTAAACTGTTTGATGAATCTCCTTCAGGAAACATACTTGGTTGTCCTTGTGGTGTGCTTGCAAGATTCCATGCTGCCTGTGATTTAAGATCAATGGTAGATTGGCTGCCTTCAAAATCATCAAGATAAGAATTTCCGCTTTTTCCAATTGCTTTGCTGTGACCGGGAATAAGATATGCAAATTCTCCAGCTGCAGTAATTGTACTCATTTCCTTAGTTTCGATAAGCGGGATTTTATCTATCCATCGAGTAAGGAAAGGCGCTTCGGTTCTATAATTTCCATCTAATCCCCAAATAGTATTGGAAATAGGCTCATCCCCAATGTTTACTTTTTTGGTCATTGGACGCTCCGTAAGGTTCATGATGGTTCCGCCAATATTGAAATCTTTATTGATCTTATAATCAAAATGAGCAGCTGTCAAACGTTTTGTTTGGATTGCAAAAAGTGAATTACTTTCAGTAGAGATCTTGATAGGAGTTCCTGAATTTAAAATCCCTTCATTAATAATTTTTACCCGCCCCAAAGCATAATCTACGGTATAATCAACGTTTTCGGTCAGCTGAACTCCTCCCGCAGAAACGGTTACAGAGCCTTGAGGTACATTGGGCGCACCTAACGAAATTTCTGAACCTGAAGCTGATTTATATGTTCCTTTTAATTTATAACGATTCACTTGCGGGAACATTTGAGCGGATGTTCGGGTGGAATCATATAATTGTTGAAATACATATTTATTCGCTTCTGTTGGAGAACAAAGAGGGTCGAATTTTACAAACAGGTCGCTTCCAAAAGGTTCAATAACAGGAAAAATAACACGTCCGTTATTCGCATTAATGGTAACACCATCAATAAAATCGAAAACCCCATCTGGAGTATGATCCATCTGTTGGTTCAACTTATCCAAACTAACAACTTGAATTAAAGGTTTTGATATAATTAAATTTTGACAAGAGGTGACCGGTAAATAATTAATATCAGTTCCAGTTTGTGAATTGGTGTATAATATATCTAATTTAAAATCTTGTGGATTAATTTGGTAAGCCCCAATTGAATAAATATTTTTCATCATCAAGTCCCACATCGGATGCTTGGTGTTATTAGCAGAGCTCTTCAGCATCTTTGTATACATTACCTGATTTGTTGCAATGCCACCGTCAGAAAACTCACCTACATTATAGGTGTTCCCATTATAGGTATATTGATAAGCAACAGAAAGAACCTGATCTGGATTTAATGTTTGATTCAATGAAATAAAGCCAAGTTTTGAATTCAAGGTATATTCTGAAGGTTGTAATTTTCTGGCATTAAATTTTTCGAAATTAATTTGCTCCTTCATTGTGCTTCCTGAAATTGATTTTATCGTGGAAACACTTGTATTAGGTGTTCTTACAGATGCATTGTTTTTGATATGGAGATATAGGTCATTTTGATCATTGAATGGCAACGCACCTGCTGTAGCATCCAAAATATAACTCTGGTCAGCAGGTACATGTATTGCATCTTCTGCAAGTTCTGAAAAGCCAACCATATCACGGGTGTCAGTTGTTGAATTGTTGCTGTTTGAGATCCAGACTTCTATTCTACTGATGTTGATTCCTGAATTTACAAAAGGCAAATTTGCTAATGCCGAATTATATTGATCACGGAAATACTGCCCAAGAAAAAAATGTTTATTTGCTTCGTATGCATCACCTGCTACTTCAAAATTACTTACTTGTGCACCCCCCGTAACTTCAACTTCAGATTTTTTCCCTTTTTGTTGTGAAAATAAACTGGTAACAGTCAACCTGCCAAATTGCAATTGTGTTTTTATTCCAAACAATGTTTGACTACCGGTAATCAATGAACCAGTCAAAGGCATACTCACATTTCCTGCTTCAATTTTTTTGATGATCTCATCTTCATAGCCGGTGTACTCCAATTTCATTTGATTTTCAAAATCAAATGTTGCTTCGGTATTATAGCTGGTTGTAAGTTTTAATTTGTCTCCGATTTTTCCAACAACATTTAATTGAATTTTTTCGTTAAAATCGAATGTGTTTACTTTACGCTGTTTTAAAGGTAGAGCAGGGTTGTCAGTTTTTGTTCCGTTGTAAGCAAAAATTAATTCGGCAGAACCATTCGGTCGAATATCAACTGTATTGCCGCCAAAAATTCGATCAAAAATTTCTCCACCAACATGTAATTTTGGAATAATTGCATTGCTCTGATTGTTTTGTGATTCGGCATGTGAGCGGGCATTCCAATAATTTTTAACTTGTTTCCTAAACATGTAGTCCTGATATTCCTGACTATCCATATAAGTTTCCGGGCGATAATTAATTCCACCCATGTGTTGACTTATTTCATAGTTTCCTGTAGTAGGGTCGTATTGAACATCAGTAGCAATGTTAGAAGGGTTATTTAACATCAAACCACCTGAATTAGGATAGTTTAATGGGTCACCTGTGGATTGATCTTGAAAATTATAAGGAAGAGTAATGGGTGTTATTTCTTCATCTGTTTTAGGAGTATCGATAGCAACAAGTGCACGATCTGCTTCCACTTCTTTAGCGAAATTATAGGAACTTATTTTTGCATCAGAATTAATAATGATGCTTAGTAAGACTGAAGAAACAGCGCCAACAAAAAGATATTTTGAAAATGATCTAGCCAAAATTTATAAAAACTATTTTAAAGATTCTTAAGTGCTGATTTAATAAGTTGTTCCACTGTTTGACCTGTTCCCTCTGTTCTGATAATTTTATCGAGCGCTTTATCTGCCGTTAATTTATTGAATCCTAACATCACAAGTGCAGATAACGCTTCTTCTTTCAAAGTATTGTTTGCCGTGCTAAAAAAATCGGAGGCTATTTCGCCTTTTCCCATTTTGTCTTTCAAATCGACAATAATACGCTGTGCAGTTTTTTCACCAATGCCTTTTACACTTTTAATAAGTGCAACATTGCCAGTTACTATTGCATTTTGAATTTCAATAGCGCTTAATGACGAAAGCATTAATAAAGCACTTGTTCCGCCAACTCCTGATACCGAAACTAAGTGGCGGAATAAATTACGTTCAGCAATATCTGCAAAACCAAAAAAACGAGGCATGTCGTCCCTCACATACATTTGTTCGGTAAACAACTTGCATTTTTCTGTCTCACCAATTTTAGAAAAGGTGTTTAATGAGATTTGCATTACGTATCCGACTCCCGCAACATCAATAACGGCATACGTTGGTGTTTTTTCAACTAACTTTCCTTCAATATGATAGATCATCTATGAATTATCAATCTGTTTTTATTCAAAAATTTAATGTTCCGAAGAACTAATTTAAAGACGCACTATTTTCAAATAGTTGCTTATTTTTTTGCTTGTGCTCCAAGAACAGCAATGGTGATCATATTTACAATCTCCCTTACCGAACTTCCTAATTGAAGAATGTGAACAGGTTTTTTTAATCCGATCACAATTGGTCCGATTGCTTCAGCACCGCCCATTTCCTGAATTAGTTTATAAGCGATATTTCCTGATGCAAGATTAGGGAATATCAAAGTGTTGACTTTTTTATCCACTATATCTGAAAAAGGAAATTGTTCTTTTAATAACTCATTATTCAAGGCAAAGTTTGCTTGCATCTCCCCATCCACAATCATTCCCGGATAATTTTTATGGAGAATCTCTACAGCTTCTCTCATTTTATTTGGCACTTCTCCTTCAGCAGATCCAAAATTAGAGTAGGATAATAATGCTATGCGAGGAGTAATATTAAATTGTTTTACGCTATTTGCAGTAAGAACAGTAATGTCTACTAATTCCTGTGCTGTAGGATTTACATTCATTGTAGTATCAGCAAAAAAGAATGGTCCTTGCTTAGTGTTTAGAATATACATCCCGGCTACTTTAGAAACGCCATCCTGAACTCCGATTATTTGCAATGCAGTGCGAATTGGGTCGCTATATTGACGTGTAAGGCCAGAGATCATTGCATCAGCAGCTCCGGTTTCTACCATCATGGCACCAAAATGATTTCTCTCACGCATTATTTTGCGTGCTTCATAGAGTGTATGGCCTTTACGTTGACGTTTTTTGAAGAAAATATCTCCAAAAGAATTTCTCCTGTCATCCTCGCTTTTACTACGTGGATCAATGATTGGAATATCATGTAGATCAAGGTTGTTGTCAGCGATAAGTTTTTTAATTTTTTCTACATCACCTAGTAATATTGGTTTTGCAATGCCTTCGTCTGCTACTTGCTGAGCAGCTTTTAAAATTTTATAATGATCCGCTTCAGCGAAAACAACACGTTTTGGATTTTGTTTTGCTTTATTGGTAATGTTTCTAATGAGTTTGTTATCAAGCCCCAGCCTGTTAATTAACTCTTGAGTATAAGCTTCCCAATTGGTGATTTTATTTTGTGCCACACCTGAGTCAATTGCAGCTTTCGCAACAGCGGGAGCAACAGTGTAAATTAAGCGAGGGTCAATTGGTTTTGGAATAATATATTCTGGTCCGAATGTAATATTTTTCGAGTCGTATGCTAGGTTAACTGTTTCTGGAACAGTTTCTTTTGCAAGATTTGCAATGGCATAAACAGCAGCCAACTTCATTTCCTCATTAATTTGAGTTGCCCTAACATCTAATGCTCCACGAAAAATAAATGGAAATCCAAGTACATTGTTTACTTGATTAGGATGGTCGCTTCTTCCTGTTGCCATGATGATATCTTTTCGAGCTTCCATTGCTTCAAGATAAGGAATTTCAGGATCGGGATTAGCCAAAGCAAAAACAATAGGATTTTTTGCCATTGATTGAACCATTTTTTGGCTTACGATATTTCCTTTTGAAAGTCCGATAAATACATCAGCATCTATCATCGCATCTTCTAATGTTACAGCTTTAGATTTTGAGGCGAAAAACTTTTTCATTCCATCCAAATCTTTACGGTCAACACTTAAAACACCTTTGCTATCAAGCATTAGAATGTTTTCCTTTTTAGCACCTACTGCAATGTATAGTTTAGCGCAAGAAACAGCAGCAGCACCTGCACCATTAACAACAATTTTTACATTCTCTATTTTTTTATCTGCTATCTCACATGCATTTAGAAGAGCAGCAGAGGATATGATTGCTGTTCCATGCTGATCGTCATGCATCAATGGGATATTTAATTCCTCTTTTAATCTTCTTTCTATTTCAAAACATTCTGGAGCCTTAATATCTTCAAGGTTGATTCCACCAAAAGTAGGTGCAATAGCTTTTACAGTGCTGATAAACAATTCAATATCTTTTGCATCTACTTCAATGTCAAATACATCTATATCAGCAAAGATTTTGAAAAGTAATCCTTTTCCTTCCATTACTGGTTTTGAAGCCAATGGTCCAATATCGCCTAAGCCTAAAACAGCTGTTCCATTTGATATTACAGCTACTAAATTTCCTTTTGCCGTGTATTTATAAACATCTTCAGGGTTTTTTTCAATTTCCAAACAAGGTTCAGCAACACCTGGTGAATAGGCTAATGATAAATCGCGCTGTGAACTATGCGGTTTTGTTGGGATTACTTCAATCTTTCCTGGTCTGCCTTGTGAATGATAATCCAAGGCTTCTTGCTTTCTGAATTTTGCCATTGTAATAAATTTTTGTGAGCTGCGAATATAGTAATTTTAATAGATTTAGGATGAATTTTATTAGCAAGAAACAAGCGTTTTTTTTAATAATTTAATGATTTTCATCATCTAAATTGATGAATAGAATATTATTGAAAAAAAATCAACAAATTTAGATTTAAGTTCGGGTAGAAAATGCCAGGGGTGATTGGGGGATGATAATTGCTATTGTTGGATATTATGACATCAGTAAAAAGATATTAACCTCCGAGACCGATCATGCTTCTTTCACGAGTTTCTGTGTTTTCTTTTCCCCAGTTTTCGTTTTCATTATTTCCGCCAAGCATGGCATATTTTTCCATTACACATTGTTTTATTATGGGGGCAATATCTTTACCTTGACGCAAGGAGCCAAGCAGATCGACTTCTTGCTTCGCAAATAAACAATTATACATTTTGCCGTCTGCGGTAAGCCGCATGCGATTACATCCACTGCAAAATGGCTCACTCATGGTGCTGATAATAGCAAATGTTCCTTGATGGTCAGGAATGAAAAATTTTTTTGCAGTATCATTTTTTTCGTTTACTAATTTAATGAACTTATATTTTGCGGAAATGCAATCTAGTATTTGCTGGTGCGAAAAAACTTTTTCGGTGCTCCATTCGTTTCCTGAAAAGGGCATAAATTCAATAAACCTAACATGTATTGGAGTGTTTTTTGTCCACTCAATAAAATCGAGTATTTCGCTGTCATTAAAGGTTTTCATGACAACTACATTTACTTTCACATGAAAATTGTTTGCCAATAAGGAGTTGATGTTTTCAATAACCCGATGATACTCATCTCGTTTAGTAATAGAAAAATATTTATCCTTTTTTAATGAATCAAGACTAACATTCACAGATCTTAATCCGGCCTCTTTAAATGTTTCAATGAACTCGTGAACAAAAACGCCATTTGTTGTTATGGCAAGTTCAACAGGATGTTTTGAAAGCCTCAAAATAATTTCTTTCGCATCTCTTCTTACTAAGGGCTCTCCACCAGTTATGCGAATTTTATTAACTCCAGCTTTTACAAAAACTGAAGCGATTTGATCAATTTCATCAACATTCATGCGCGGAGAATTCGCAAATGCTCCTTTTGGCAAATCTTCAGGACTGCAATAATTGCAACGTAAATTGCATTTGTCAGTAATGGAGATTCGTAAATAATCGTGAATGCGGTTGAATTTGTCTACAAGCATTGTATAAAGTTAAAAAAAGTAAGCAAATGCTTAAAATTTCTCCTCAAATTTATTATGTTTTTTTGGATTATGCCTTAAATCATTCAAAAGTAGTTTAAGTGTTAAAAGTGTATGATTAGTTTTAATTGCAATTTCAAATCAACCTACTAAGTTATTCAATGATTTTTTTTACATTAGCAACCTATGAAATAATAGCATGTTGAATCAAAACATTGATTGAAGTGTGTTTTATTTTCTGTAGGAAATATTTATTTTTAAAGGATAGTCGATAAATGAAACCCACCTTAGTTGTATTTACTGGAGCAGGTATTAGTGCTGAAAGTGGCATTCAAACATTTCGTGATTCAGGAGGATTGTGGGAAAAATATAATATAAATGATGTTGCAACACCTCAGGCTTGGGAAAAAAATCAAAAATTAGTTTTAGAATTTTACAACGATAGGCGTAAACAGGTTATGGAAGCTAAGCCCAACAAAGCGCACTATGCTTTGGTGGATCTGGAGGAAAAATATAATGTTCAAATTATTACGCAAAACATTGATGATCTGCATGAACGTGCTGGTTCAAAAAATGTATTGCATTTGCATGGAGAAATAGTTAAAAGCAGAAGTTCTGTTGATGTTTCATTGGTTTATAATATAAACGGGGACGAAATAAAGCTAGGGGAAAAATGCGAATTAGGTTCGCAACTTCGGCCACATATAGTATGGTTTGGAGAAATGGTTCCAGAGATGGAAACTGCATATTCCATCTCTGAAAAGGCTGATATTTTTATTGTTATTGGAACATCTATGGCTGTTTACCCTGCTGCCGGATTGATAGATTATACTCCTACAAATATTCCAAAATATTTAATCGATCCAAGTGAAGTTAAAATTGCAGGAATAAACAACCTGACAGTTATAAAAGAAAAAGCCAGCATTGGATTACCAATGCTGACTCTAGAACTTTTAAAATAAATTTTACTTCGAGCTAATTACAAGTTTTCTAGTAGATATTGTTTTTCCATCTATTAAAAAAGAATAGAAATAGATACCAGAATTTAAATCAGTGACATTTATTTTTGCTGTGCCTTGTTTATCAATTAATTCAACTTCTTTTACTGTTTTTCCTAACATGTCATAAAATGTGATTTTCCCGTTTTGTGCAAATTCGTTCAAAATATATTTGATTGAAACGGTTGAATTTGAAGGGTTAGGATACGCAGTAGAAATTACTCCACTCGCTTTTGCAATATCATTTATTCCGTTAGAACATGAATAATGAACTGTTACTGTAGCTGTATCTTGCGCAAAGTATGTTTGATATTTAACATAGGTATCGCAGCAAGATTGACCAACATCAAAATGTGCAACGAGACCTTGAGCTCCTATTAAATTTGTCATGCCTGCAAGGGTAGTGCCAACACCTGGCTCATCATAAACTGTATTGGTACTTGGAGCATAACAAGATGCACCTGCACAAAAATAAACATCACAGCCATTACCTAAAGGCGGGTTTAATACAGTTCTGCGAATGTGATATGTTACAGCAGAAGATGTAATATTGTGAATATCAATATCGTTTTCGAATAGAGCATTTGAAGTTATATTTACAATAAGGGTATCATTGGTGATGTCTATACCGCCATTATATAGGCGTAAACTTTGCCCAAAACTATATGTTGCTGCTGAAATTATAATAAGAGTTGTAAGAATTTTTTTCATGTTATTATATTTAAAGGTTTTGTGATATTTTTTATAGCTATACTCCAAATTTACAATATTGTTTCACTGCATTTTATTTTTTTTGAAAGATTCTTAGTATTCGAACGATTAAACAAAGATGATTATACACTTAAAGGTTTTAATTTACTTTTAACAACTTCTGCAAATGTTTTGTTCTCAATTTTACTTTCAAGCCACGACATGATATCAAAATACATAAGTATTTTTCCTTCCAACGGGTCTTTAACAACGACTTCTAAAGCGTTTTTTAATTCCGTAAAAAAGTGCAAAGATTCTTTTTTTGAATTTACACTTATTAATTTACGAATAGATGTCAGAATTATTTTTTCGGATTGATACATCTTTTGTTTCGAAGCCAGGAATCGATAGGTAGATTTAATACGATACTCCATGCTGTCAAATTTGCCAAGCTCATAATGCAAAATAATTTCCATAATTCGTCCAATACACTCGAGGTCTTGTCGGATATTAGAGTGTTCTGAAATATTAGCTTTTACGAGCCATTTCAACGCTTGTTTGTATTCTTCTGCAATCATTAATATAGAAGTCACCTGCCAGTAAATGATTTCTTTTAAGAGTTTATCTGAATCGCTATTTGTTGCCAATAAGGTTTCTATTTCAGGTATCAATCGAAGGCATTTTTTCATGTTGCCCATCCTGAAGTATACATTTAACTTAGTATTGTATGCCTTAAATAAGGTATTCATTTTTTGAATATCACTTTTTGGTTTCAATACTTCCATCTTTGCAATGTATTCAAGCGCCTCGTGATACTTGCCAATATTGTAACATTGTATGCTATGTCGATAATAAAATAGTGTTGGGAAATTTACATTTGTCTCAATTACCTGTGGATTTTCTTCAAATATTTGTATCAATTTTGATGAAAATTCATAGCATTTTTCTGAATCCTCAGTATAGTTATAGTAGCTCGCGTATAATTCGTAATATAAAATTTTTGCATTAATTGATAACGCTTGTTTCTCATTCTTAAGTAATGGAGATTTTAAAAGCCAGTCGTAACTTTTCATTTCTGTTTCGTTGCGTAATACACCCATTTCCATATGTTGCACATACAAACGGTTTTTTAAGCTTTCGTATTCTGCCAGGTTTTTTATCCGCATTGCACACTGCTCTATCTCCTCTATTAACTTGCTAGAGTTATCCTTAATGTCGCCAACGCTATATTGCATCCTATAAATACTTTCCTCCATCAAGTTTATTTCAGGAATATACGTGAGTTTTTCGTAGGTGATAGCCATATCTTTGGCTTTCTTAAGTAGTTTTTTTGCCTGGCTGTGTAATCCTTTGTCAACAAGTATTTCTATTCTATTTAATAAACTACGAATTTCAGAGGTTGAGTTTTTATGATAAGCCTCAAGGCTTTCTAAGATCATATCATATAAATAGTTTTTTGCTACAGCAAATTGATTTATAAAACGTTCGTTTCTGAATTTTTGAAATAGCTTTTTTTCGTTGTATTCTTTTTGCGTGTCAATTGCATCAAAAATTTTTGTATAATTGTTTTGTTCATTTCGAACGTGGAAGTTTGCATACTTCTTAAAATAACCTTTTTCAGATTTGTTTAAGGACTTTACTAGCCTAAAAAGATTGTCAGATGTTTTCATCGAGTGCTAAATATAAAACGGTCCAAATATATTAATTTTATTAGTAAATCAAAAAATATTAATGTTCCGAATACTAATTATCAATTTAATTAGATTTGATATAAAAACGGGAACAATCTACATTTGAAAAACAATTTACGATGAGTCCAAAATTATTTTTTATTTGCTATGGAAAACTCGTTAAACAATAAAAACCGTTCAAGATATAATAAATTAAAACCCCAACCAAAATGAAAAAAACAGTTACCTTATCAATTGCAGTTCTGTCAGCATTAGCGGCTAGTGCTCAATTACCTGTAAGTACGACACCTCAAAACAAAAAGGCTCTTATTGAAGAGTTTACTGGAATTCATTGTACATATTGCCCTGATGGTCATAAAATATCAGCGCAAATTCTTGCTGCTAATCCAGGTAATGCATTTGCAGTGAATGTTCACACAGGAAGCTACGCAACTCCAAGTGGAGCTGAATTAGATTTTAGAACAACTGAAGGTGACGCAATTGCAGCAATTTCTACAATGGGTATCACAGGTTATCCAACAGGCGATGTAAATCGTCATATCTTTACTGGTACAACATTGACAATGAGTCGTGCTGATTGGGCAACTTCAGTTGCTACAATATTAGGGCAAAGTGCCTATGTGAACATTGCAGGTGAAGCAGTACTTGATGTAAATACAAATCTTTTGACTATTAATATTCAAGCATATTACACTGCTAATAGCCCACAGGCGTCAAACAAACTTACTGTAATGTTAATACAAGATAATATCAACGGTACTCAGACTGGTGCTGCATCATTTAATCCAACTATGATTAATCCTGATGGAACTTATCGCCACATGCATGCATTGCGTAAGGTTATTTCTGCAACTACAGGTGATGCAATTTCACCAACAACTGCAGGAACAACTATTAACAAAACATATACTTATACTGTTCCGGCAATAATTAAGAATATTCCGGTTGATGTTTCTAATCTTGAATTAATTGCTTTTGTTGGGGAATCAACAAATGCTGAAATTATTAACGTTGGAAAACTTCCAATAACTTATACTGGAATTACTACAACAAACAATGCAGCAGCAAGCTCACTAAGTGTTGAGAACAATGTTTGTCAAAGTTCAACTATACCAACTTTTATATTAAAAAATAAAGGTTCTGCTACTATGACAAGTGCTTCAATAAGCTATTCTGTTAATGGTGGAACAGCGCAAGTATACAACTGGACTGGTTCATTAACTTCGTTGGGTTCAACAACAGTAACTTTGCCTGTTATTAACTTTACATTAAACCCAACAAATACAGTAAATCTTTCAGTTCTAACAGTAAATGGTATTGCTGATCAAGATGCAACAGATAATGCTGCAACTGCAACATTTATTGAAACAACAACTTTGGTTACAACTAATTCGATTACAATTGATGTAACTCAAGATCAATACGGTACAGAAACAACATGGAAGCTTTTTGATGCTTCTGGTTCAATAATCGCTAGTGGTGGACCATACGCAGATTTAGCTGCTTCTGGAGTTCTATTGCATACATCTACTGCTACATTGCCTATTGATGGATGTTATCGCTTCGAAATATATGATGTTTATGGTGATGGAATTAATTCTGGTTATGGTGCAGGAAAAGTAGAATTGAAAAATGCATCTGGAACTATTTTTTATTCACTTGTTGGTACTGCAGCTAATTTTGGAAGTAAAGGAGTGCGTAACTTTAAAAAAGGTCCACTTTCAATTAGCGAAAACGAACTTGTTAATAATGTGAATGTTTATCCAAATCCAATATCAACGAATGCAACTGTTAACTTCAATTTAGTTGAATCAAACAATGTTGTTATTGAAGTGGTAAATGCAATCGGACAATTAGTTTCAACAAATAACTTAGGTAAATTAAGTATTGGTGAACAAAATTATTCAATAGATGCTTCTAACCTAAACAATGGTTTATATTTCATAAACATTCGTGTAGGAGACAAAAGTGTTGTTAGAAAAGTTTCTATCAGTAAATAGATCTGTTCTTTGAAAATAAATCAGCAGTTTGGCTTGTTGTTTGACAAATCACTGCTGATTTATTTTTTTTAACTAATTTTAAAAAACATTTTATGAAAAAAATAGTACTGGGTTTATTCATAATTGGAGCATTAGCTTCCGCAACAATCATCCAAAATTCAGAAGGACGGTCCATTCCTGCTGCAGATGTAAAAACGCTTGATGGAAAAACTATTAATACTTCCAAATTTTCGAATGACGGTAAGCCGATGATCATTGATTTTTGGGCTACCTGGTGTAAGCCATGTAAAAAAGAATTAGATGCTATCTCAGAAGTATATGGTGAATGGCAAAAAGAAACGGGTGTGAAATTAATTGCAATTTCAATTGATGATTCACGTAGCTCCGGTAGGGTTTCTGCTGACGCAAAAACACATGGCTGGGAATATGAAGTTTATCTTGACGAGAATCAAGATTTTAAACGCGCCCTTAATGTTGGCGACATTCCTCAGGTATTTATCATTAACGGAAAAGGCGAAATTGTTTGGCAACACAACGGATATGTTGATGGTGGAGAAGAGCATATTTTCGAGATCCTGAAAAAGGTTGTTAAAGGAGAAAAAATAACTGAATAATTAGAAAAATTTGCTCATTGTGAGAAAAAATAAATTAGGATTAATCAACGCATCTGCAATTTTATTTGCAGTATTCTACAGCAACTTTTCAGTTGCACAATTAAATTTAAACACAATCAATAACCTTAATTTGGGTGAAGTGCATGGCAATTTTCAAGCTAATGCACAATATTATATTCCCGATTCAACGATTGGTGCTGCTGACGTTCCTGAAAAAATGTTGTTGAATGGCTTCGCAAATATTATTTATACGAAAGGGAAATTTACTGCTGGTATTCGATACGAAAGTTATTTAAATGCTTTGCAAGGATATCCTACGGGATATAAAGGAAACGGAATTCCTTATCGTTATGCAACCTATAAATCAGATGAGTTAGAGGTTACGGTTGGTAGCTTTTATGAGCAATTTGGAAATGGCTTAACATTGAGAAGTTATGAAGAACGAAATTTAGGATTAGATAACGCACTTGATGGAGCAAGATTAAAATATCAACCATTTAAAGGTGTTTATTTAAAAGCATTGGTAGGTAAACAACGTACTTACTTCACTACTGCCGGTTTAGTTCGCGGCTTTGATGGAGAAATTCAAATCAATGAAGCTTTTGCGAAACTAAAAGATAAAAAAACAGTTGTAACCTTGGGTGGAAGTTTTGTAAGTAAATTTCAAACGGATGCAGATCCAACCTTGGTATTACCACAAAATGTTGGAAATTCAGCTGGAAGATTTGAAATCACAAGAAATAATTTCAGAATTAACGGAGAATACGCATACAAAATTAACGACCCTTCTTCTGATAATAATTTTATTTATAAATATGGTGATGCAGCGCTTTTGCAAGCAAGTTATGCTATGAAAGGATTTGCATTGTCTGTAAGCGGGTCTCGTATTGATAATATGAGTTATCGTTCAGACCGAACAGCTCAAATAACTAATTTGTTGATTAATTATATTCCCGCTTTACCAAAACAGCATACGTATTGCTTATTGGCATTTTATCCATATGCTTCGCAATCTAAAGGGGAAATGGAGTTTTCAAGTGAGATAAAATATAAAATTAAAAAAGGGACTGCATTAGGCGGTGCTTATGGAACAGAGATCACCGTGAATTATTCGGGTGCTAATAGCCTTGATACAACTCAAATAAAAGGAACAGATACAAAACATTTAGGGTATTCATCCAATTATTTAGGTGTAGGAAAAGAAATTTACTTCCGAGATCTTTACATTGAAATATCAAAAAAGATAAACAAAACCTGGAAAGGAACATTGGTTTATTCTAATCAGATCTATAACAAATCCATTATTCAAAAACCCGGTTCGCCAACAATTTATTCCAACATAATAATTGCTGATATTACTTATAAATTAAAAGCTACAAGTTCATTGCGATTGGAATTACAAAATTTACAAACTAAGCAGGATCATCAGGATTGGGCTTATGCTCTTTTAGAATATACTATCAATGAAAATTGGTTTATTGCGGCAGGCGATCTATACAATTATGGAAATGAAGAAAGTGCTAAGCGTTACCATTATTATATGGGTAATATCGGATATATGAAAAATACAAATCGTATAACGTTAAGTTATGGTAAACAGCGTGAAGGCATATTTTGTGTTGGCGGAGTTTGCCGCAATGTACCTGCTTCAAATGGTATAACACTTTCAGTTTCCAGTAGTTTCTAATTTATAAAAATAGATAATGAAAATTAAATTTATTTCAACTATCGTAATCGGATTCGCTTTATTGATATCATCATGTGATTTTGTATCTATTCCCGCACAGGGAACCGTTGGCCCAACCGGCCCAACTGGTGTGGTAGATAGTACAGTGCATCGTAAGGTCTTATTGGAAGATTATACCGGACATAAATGTACTGCATGTCCTGCTGCTGCCATTACAGCAAATTCAATTGTATTAGCCAATCCCGAAAAAGTAATTGTTATTGGAGTTCATGCAGGTTTTTTTGCTAATGCAATGACAACAGGAACACAATACTTGACAGATTTTAAAACTGCAGCAGGAACTGCTTATGATACCTATTTTGGAATTTCTGCAGTTGCAAATCCGAATGGATTAATAAACAGAAAAGATTATACTTCTAGTACAACAAACCATATTAAATCTCCAGGAACTTGGGCTACCGAAGTTGCAATAGAATTAGCAAAACCACCATTGGCAAAACTGGAAATTGTAAATAGCTACAATTCAGGACCCCGGGTTTTAACCTGCAATGTAAATTCTACTTTTTTGCAGGATACATTAACTGGAGGGCCATACAAACTTATAGTTTCAGTGCTACAGGATTCTATCATAGCCGATCAACTTGATGCTGGTGTGTATGTGCCAGCATATGTTCACAGACATGTGTTGAGAGATAATATCAACGGTACCTGGGGCGATAATTTAGTAAACGCAGGGTCAATTATTACAAATTCTGTAATCAATAAAAATTACAATTATACTTTTCCTGCAACGTATCCAGCTGCTGGTGCTAGCTCAACAAGTTGCGATGTAAATCATTGTTACATTGTTGCATATATTTATAATGATGTTACTAAAGAGGTAATTCAAGTAGAGGAGAAGAAAATACAATAGAAAATTGATCATTATCAACAAGAATGCACCAAAGCAATAACTTTGGTGCATTTGTATTTTATTACCTTTGTAATACATGAGAAAATTAATTTTAATAGCTGTCATATTTTTATTTTTCGTTACCGGAATAAAGGCGCAACAGCGCTTTAAAGTAGGATTGAAAGCTGGGTTAAGCACAAGTCAGGTAGCAGGTGATACCTATAGCGGATATCACAAAGCAGGTTTTGATGGAGGAGGATTCGTTACCGGAAAGTTAAGCGAAAAGTGGAGCGCCCAATTTGAAATAATTTATATTCAAAAAGGAAGCAAGCAAAATCAAAATCCTGAAAAGGGCATGTTTAATTTTTATTTTTTGCAACTAGATTATATTGAAGTGCCGGTGTTGTTTCAGTTTCATCAGAAAAAATTCACATTTGAAGCTGGTCCCGGATTTGGCTATCTGGTAAAGGAAAGGGAGTATAATGATTACGGAGAAATAACAGGAGCTCGCCCTTTTTTTAAAACAGAAGCAAGTTTTAATTTAGGCATAAGTTATAAAATATATAAAAATTTGGGAATGAACTGGCGATATTGTAATTCATTTTTGGCAATTCGCAAACACGCTTCAGGTGCCAGCACATGGTATAATCCAGGACAAATAAATAATGTGTTGGCTTTTACATTAACATATCAATTTGGAAATAATGAATCAGAATAAACATAAAGTTGTTGTAGCTATTACCGGAGCAAGTGGAGCGGTTTATGCAAAAGTGTTGCTTGATAAATTAAATGAATTACACGAACAAATTGAAGCTGTTGGTGTTGTGATGAGTGACAATGCAAAAGATGTTTGGAAATTTGAACTTGGAAATTCTGATTATGAAAAATCGAAATTTAAAATTTACACGAAAAATGATTTCTTTGCACCCTTCGCATCAGGTTCTTCTAAATACGATACTATGATTGTTTGCCCTTGTTCCATGGGTACATTGGCGCGTATTGCAAGTGGTGTTTCAAATGACTTGACAACCCGTGCTGCTGATGTTATTTTAAAGGAAAGAAGAAAACTTATTTTAGTGACACGTGATACTCCTCTAAGTTTAATTCATATTAATAATATGAAAACAGTTACAGAGGCCGGTGGAATTATTTGTCCTGCAAGCCCTTCCTTTTATAGTAAACCACAAACAATCGAAATGCTTGCAGCTACTGTAATTGATCGTGTTCTTGACTTGTGTGGTTTTGATCAGAATTCGTTTAGATGGGGAGCCGAAAAATAAAGTACTCAACAACAATCTGTTAGAAAATTTTATGATTTTTTATGAGAATTATTTTTCAACGATTTGTAACTTTGTTCTTGACATTTCGTTTCAAACAACGTAAATTAGTTCTAATAAAAATTGATAAACCCTTAATAAAGCATCCTCATGTTTGAATTAAGTAAAAATATTTTGCAGAAAGTAAGTTTTGATAAAGTTCTTTTTCGAAAAGAGTTGACCAAAGCAGTGAAATGGCTTAAGCCGGAAGAAAAAGCGTTGTTGATGATGTGGTGCTTAACAACATTCGGACATCAATACAAAGATGTGATCCACGAAGTGTATAAGAGCGTTGTGAAATCATAATAATTTTCTTTCATATAAATTAATAACGAACACTTTTATTTATAGAGAAGCTTCTTTATTAGTGCCTCCACGTTAAATTTTTACCTAAAAAGATATCCTGTAGCATCCTGTCCCATTTTGAGTCCAATTCAGTATCTGCATGCGAATTCCGAAATAAAATGTCATTGCACATTGAAATGATCTGGCATTTGGGCTGTAACATTTTGATTCTTCAGCCGTCCCTATTGTTGTACATTTGTATACGAACCGATTACAAAATCAAAACACATGAAAAACATTCCAGTTATAGCGAAGCTTATTTTATTAGCAGGTATACTTTTTACAAGTTGCAACAATACTACTATTTCAACAGGTGACGGTTCCAGTAAAGTTGAAGGGAACAGAAAAATAAAATCAGAACAGCGGGATATCACATCTTTTAATAAAATAGAAACGGACGGAGTGTTTAATATTATTCTAACGCAAAGCGACAATGAATCGCTAAAAGTAGAAACTGATGAAAACATTCAGCCCCTTATTCTTACTTCGGTTGAAAATGAGGTTTTAAAAATCAAAATGAAAGAAAATGCGTCCATTGATAAAATGAAAAAAATAACCATTTACATTTCTTTTTCATCTCTTTCAAAACTGAATAGTAATGGAGTAGGAAGTTTAAAATGTTCAAACAAACTAAATTTAAAGGGGTTTGAATTGGATGCAAATGGAGTTGGTGCAACAGAATTGAATATAAATGCCGATAAATTAACTATTCATTCTGAAATTGTTGGAGCATTAGTTTTATCCGGAAAAGTGAAAGATGTGTTTATTAACAACAAAGGTTTGGGTGCTATTTCTGCATTTGAGCTGAAAGCCGAAAACTTAAGTTTGTATTCGGAAGGTGTTGGGGCTGCAGAGGTGTATGCTTCAAACGAGTTAAATATTAATGTAAGTGGATTGGGAAGTGTTAAATACAAAGGGAATCCGAAAACAAAAAACATTAAAAAAGAAGGATTAAGTAAGGTGGAGGCTGTAAATTAAATTTTATTGTTGTCATGCCTTAACCACTAATTTGCAAATCACCTCCATTCACCAACCAAATTCCACCGTATAATAAGTTTAGATCTCCAGTTAGTATAATGATGAGTACAAGAATTACATTTGACAAGGTATTCATCTAAAAAACTATGGATTATGAAAACAAAAATTACTCTTCTGACACTTATCGTTGTTTTAAATTTTGTTTCAAAAGCGCAAACATTTGTAACAATACCTGACTCGCAGTTTGCAGCTTGGCTACAAGCGAATATACCTTCTGCAATGAATGGCAACCTGATGGATACAAGTAATTTGGCTGTTACAACAAGAACTTCAATAGTAGTTGAACGAGACTCTATTATGGATTTAAGCGGAATTCAATATTTTCATTCTCTAATAACATTAAATTTTGGTAATGGTAATTATTCTTCTATAAACAATTCATTAACGAGTTTGCCAACTTTACCTGAATCACTCGATACATTAATTTGCAACTTCAATCATCTAACAAGTTTTCCCACTTTGCCAAGCACACTTAAATATTTAGACTGTTCTTATAATTATTTAACGCCTCTGCCTAATTTACCCAACTCCCTTATAACACTGATATGTTATAGTAATCAGTTTTGGAGTCTTCCTTCTTTGCCAAGTTCTCTCTCCTATTTAGATTGCTCGCTGAATTTATTAAACAATTTACCTGCTTTACCCAATTCGCTTTT
The DNA here is from genome assembly GCA_903919535.1 of uncultured Bacteroidota bacterium. Classification (GTDB taxonomy): domain Bacteria; phylum Bacteroidota; class Bacteroidia; order 2-12-FULL-35-15; family 2-12-FULL-35-15; genus 2-12-FULL-35-15. Next base: position 56,857 of record CAIXIP010000081.1, read on the forward strand.
GACTTTACGTTGTCAAGGTTGTGATCTGTCCGCGCTTCCTACTTTGCCTAATGCACTCCAGGTTTTAGATTGTTCAATGAATCAGATAACAAGCCTGCCGGCACTGCCTAATACACTTCAATATTTAGAATGTTCAAATAATGGTCTTTTTTGTTACCCTACATTTCCAAGTTCTCTGATTTATATTTCTATTTCTAATCCGGCCAACTGCTTACCAAATTACGTTGCTGCAATGGATGCCGCAACTTTATCAAACCCGTTATGTGTTGATGGGGATTTAACAAATAACCCCAATGGTTGTTCAAGTGGCAAAGGTATTGTTGGTACTATTTTCGAAGACGATAATAGCAATTGTATTATGGATTTGACAGATCATCGAATTGCGAATGTCCATTTATCATTATATGATACTAATGATAATCTTATTGCTCAAACGTATTCGTTACAAAATGGGTATTATTCCTTTCTGGATACAGCAGGTATCTATACAGTAAAAATGGATACCGTAGCTATGCCATTTAATGTGCAATGTGTTTATCCGGGAATTGATTCTGCCATAACACTTACTTCTATTGATCCAATGGTAAGTAATGTAAATTTTAATATTACTTGCAAACCAGGTTTTGATATTGGAGTTCAATCTGTTATTCCGATAGGAGCAATATTCCCGGGACAACAGCATAAATTAAAAATTATTTCAGGAGAAATTAGCAATTGGTATAATTTGCATTGTGCAACAGGAATTAGTGGCCAGGTAGAAGTTACGGTAACGGGTCCTGTACACTTTGATAGTATTGTCTCAGGCGCAACTACTCCTTCTATTCTGGGCAATGTGTTTACATACAGTGTCGCAGATTTTGGTGTCATAAATAATTCTCATGATTTCGGTTTGTTATTTACAACCGACACGTCAGCGCAAACTGGTGAAAAAGTTTGCATAAATGTAAATGTTACACCTACCAATGGTGATATCGATATCTTAAACAATAATTATCAGTTTTGCTATCAGGTAAGCAATTCTTTCGATCCAAATTTAAAGGAGGTTTACCCTATAGATGTTTTACCCGGATACCAAGATTATTTTACTTATACTATCCATTTTCAAAATACAGGAAACGCACCAGCAATGAACATTCGTTTAGTGGATGTGTTAAATAATAATTTGGATTTATCTACTTTTCAGGTAATCAATTACAGCCATTATAATATCACATCTTTAAATGGCAATGTTCTGACCTTTCGTTTTCCAAATATTCAATTACCCGATAGTTTAATTGATTCCAATGGGTCTATAGGTTTTGTTCAATATAGAATTAAACCAAAATCGGGTTTAATAAACGGAACACAAATACAAAACACAGCGAATATTTATTTTGATTATAACTCTCCAATAACTACAAATACAACTGTGAACACATTTACAAGTGCTGCAAATGTGCCGAATTTAAGTAGTACAGATAACGCTACGCTCATTGCCCCTAACCCCTTTACTGATATAACTACCATTACATTTACTCAGGAACAAAAAAACTCTACCATTAAAATAATGGATGTTTTAGGCAAAGAAATAAGAGTAATAATTTTTACAGGCAAACAATTGGTAATAGAAAAAGGGGAAATGATAGCAGGGATATATTTTTTTCAGGTAGCTGATACAAATGGAAATGTGGTAAATAAAAAAATAGTGATTCAGTAATCACTATTTCAAAAATTCAATATTCCTTTTAAATCCGGAAATTTTTGTTCGGTTATTAACCTAGCTAAGTAAATTGTGTTTTACGGCATACATAATTATTCCAATCACATTTTTAGCTTTTGTTTTTTGTAAAATCCGTTCTTTGTGACCATCAATTGTTCTTACGCTCACAAAGAGTTTTTCTGCAATTTCTTTATTTGTAAGTTCCTTGCTAATTAAACGAATGATTTCAATTTCCCTCTCCGATAAATTTACTTCCTTGAAGTTGGGACGTATTTTATTGCTGGATAAAAGTCCTTTTACTAGTGCTCTTGAAATACGATCATTAAAATAAAAATCGTTTTCAACAACTCCATTAATAGCATCAACAACTATTTCGATATCCTGGTTTTTTAAAAGAAAACCATTCGCCCCTTTGCTAATCAGATGGTTAATAAATCCTTCTTCATTATGCATAGTAATGATAATAATTTTTGTGCCTTCGTATTTATTTTGCAAACGTTCAGTTGCTTCAATCCCATCCATCACCGGCATTTGAAGGTCTAATAAAATTACATCAACTCTTTTATTTTTAAGTTGCTCAAGAAGCTCTTCTCCATTTTCCGCTTCAATTATTACTTCAAATTCAGGAAAATCTTTGAGCAATGCTATCAGCCCTTTTCTAAAAAGGTGATGATCGTCAACTACAGCGAGTTTAATTGTTTGATTCATTTGCAGGAACGTCAATAGTAATTAATGATTTTGTTGCACAAACGGTTATGTATTGAACAGTAGCATTTATCATTTGTGCGCGACTTTGAATACTTCTTAATCCGAATCCACCTTTCCCTTCGGAGAGTTGGTTAATCATATCGGAACTAATGCCTATTCCGTTGTGAGAAATTTCTGTGCTTTGAAATAATGTTTTAGATTGAAGTGTTATTGTTATTTCAGATGCTTGAGCATGTTTAATAATGTTATTAATCACCTCTTGCACAATTCTATATAATTGGAGTTCAACTCTTTTTGATAAATTAAAATCTTCATCCGGTGGATTAAATGTAATTTCAATAGCATTTGTGTTTTTTATCTGTCGACACAATTCAAGCAGTCCGTTTTCATATCCCAGTCGAATCAGAATAGGGGGCATTAAATCTCTTGCAATTCCACGTATGTTTTCTATAGAAGATTCAAGCAGCCCTTTGCTTTCTTTAACTATTTCAGCAACCACAGTCTTATTGTCAAGATTTCGCGATATTCTATTCAAATGTAAATTTAGTACATTAAGTGCAGAGCCCACATCGTCATGGATATCCTTGGCAATCTTTTCTCTTTCTAATTCCGCTACTTCAATGGATGCATCCATCAGTTTTTTCTGATGTATATTCTCTTTTTCCTTTATTATAGATCTGTTTTCAAACATCCGTCTTTGATGAAGAAGCACAAAAAAGACAACAAAGAATGCAAAAAATAGCATAACACATGTACCTATTATTAATAATGCTGTTGTAGTATTCATGAGTTACGTGATTTCCAAAAGCCAATACAAATTAATAGATTATACAGGATATTTAATGGCGAATTAATAAATGAATAAAGAATGTAAAAATCTTCTTTTGGAAGAGATTTGTTTACTACAAACAAAACCATATTGCCCGAAAAGTAAATAAGAATGGCAGAATTTATCCAAAAAAAAGGCATAGCTACAATGTTTTCAAAAATTAAATGCCTAATTATAAAGAAAAATGAAGCAAGTGAAATGATGATAAAAAAAGACGATTCGATGGTAACTGAAAAATTATCCATCTCATTAATTCCATTTAATTTATTGTCAAAATAATTTATTAGATAAAAGCATGGTAATAGCAGATATAGAAATTTTAGTTTAAAATATTGTCTGTAAAAAAGCACGTAAAATAAGGTTTATTGAGGTAAAAAGCGTAAAAGTCAGAGACTTATCAGAAACAAATAATTTAGATGTACAACCAGAAGATAATTTAACCTTTGCAAAATGGTCAAAATTTGTAATTAGCGTGGAAACTTATTTAAAACATAAAAATATTCCGAAAGAAACAAAATGGCAAATAGATCTAGCTTGTGTTTATATAAATACCGAAACAAGGGAGGGGAGAGTGAAGCTACTTGAGAATATACATAAGGAATAGGGGAGAGTTGAGAGTAAATACAAAATACACAGGAATTTCCTGTGTATTTTGTATTTTGTCGGAGTGCCGGGAGTTTCTTCCACAAATACTTTTTTGTCGTCACAAAAAAGTTTCGCGGACCGCTCC